>CAZWHZ010000005.1:0-42127 GCA_964633745.1 uncultured Acidimicrobiia bacterium | reverse complement strand
CGTTGAAGTCGCCGACGAGGTGTGTGTCCCAGCCGGTTGTTGGTGACAGCGATCCCCATGACTTCGTGCCTCCAGCGCTTCCGTTGGTTACCCACATGGTGCCATCGGAGGGTCTGAACACGCTGCCGTCTTCCGCTCCGTCGCCGGTGAAATCGCCTACCAAGGGGGATACGTAGGTGTTCAACGGGAGTGCTCGCCACCTGGCTGCGACACGGGTTCGGACGGACGGGATATCTGCGTAGGCTTGGTCACCTGGACAGGCGGTCGCCTGAGTATCCCGGTGTCCCAGGATCGTGTTGATGGTCACCCGCGTGCCTTGCGGGTACTTGTAGGAACCTTTGGAGACCACCGAAACGGTTGCGAGTGGATCGACATTGTGGATGGAGAGCTTCCAGGCCAGCAGGTTGACCAGACCGTTGAGCATCGATGCGGATGGTGACACGCCTGTGTTATGGAAGCTGCCCAGCAGCGCGATGCCGGTCGAGTACGAGTTGAAGCCTTGAGAATGCGCCCCTTGGACGCCCTTGTCGATGCCGCCGGCGCGACCCTCCCAGACCCCACCGAATCGGTCGATCAGGAAGTTGTAGGCGATGTCATTCCACTCTTTCGTATTCCGGTGGTAGAGACAGATGCCGAGGATGTAGCCCGGAACCTCTGCTTGCGTGTAGGTGTTCCACCCTGCCGTGTGGTGGATGAAGGCCGCAGATACCTGCACATAGCTCGCCGGTTCTCTCGGAGCGCAGGTGTTTGTTGGATCCCACTCCGAGCGGCTGTGGATTCCCGGCTGCGGGACCGCTGCGTCCGCCTGGGGTGGAGTGAAGCTATCGGCAACGCGACGCAGAAATGGTTTGCTTCGGTTGGTCGTGTCGACCAGATGGACCTCGGCGTTCCCCGGCGAGCCACCGACGAAACGGAACTGAACAGCATCCGACTCACCGGCCCACACCGGCTGGGTGGCGTGCCGCTGGTTCTGATACTCGTCGGTTCCGATGTCCGGGCCGTCCGGGTCGTCCGATTCGAGAGTTCTCCACTCGCTCCACGCGTTCCCCGTTCGGATGCGAACTGCAATGCTCTCAGGTGGCGTGCCGTCCCAAGAAACGCCGACGAGGGTGAACGGGTTCTCGACCACCTGCGATTCGGCAACGTCATTGAGTGTGGTCAAGGAGAGGCGATGGTCGAACGATTTCGCCCAGGCAGGTCGAGTGAGTCCCCCCGGCGCAGGGAGCAAGGCCAGAACGATTCCAACCAGAACTGCGACTGCGACTGACCTTCTGATGCAAGCCCTCCTTCAAGCCTACGCGAGGATAGGTCGCGAAAACCCGTTGTCAGTTCACATAGACGGCCAGCGCATAGCTGACAGATAGCGGGACGGCACCAGTGCCTCCGAGGATCACGATGTCGGTTGGGGCCAACCTGGAGATCTCGGCCAGGATGATCGACGGAACCGTATTCGACACAAGCAGGATCGGCCCATCGCGGAGCGCAGCCAGTGGTGTACCTGCGAGTGCATCCGGGAAGTTGAGTCCAGTAGCGATGTAGACGATTGATGCACCGTCGGGGA
Organism: uncultured Acidimicrobiia bacterium; assembly: GCA_964633745.1. Lineage (GTDB taxonomy): Bacteria > Actinomycetota > Acidimicrobiia > Spongiisociales > UBA4744 > CAYLHS01. Next base: position 40,566 of record CAZWHZ010000005.1, on the reverse strand, counting down.
AGAACGCCTTGGAAATCGCGACGGCCGTCTCGTACCGATCCCATCCCCACGCGCGATCAACCGTCGTCGCGTATGCGTGCAGCGCTTGCTCTGTCCTGGCTGATACCACACCCTCGCCACCCAGGATGACGATCCGATCGAGGTGAAGGCGTTCGAGCTCTGTTGCAGTTGCTTCGGGGATCTTGTCCAGTTCGACCAGAAGCAGCGGACCACTCTCTTGTGCTGCTGCCACCGCCCCGGTCAGCGCATCCGGGTACGCGTCACCATTTGCGACGAAAGCGACGTTCGCCCCGGATGGGAATCCAAATGAGGAAACGGCCGCAGCCGTCTCGTACCGGCTGGAACCTGGGAGTCGCTCAACCTCTGCGGATGTGAGTTGACGCAGTCGAGCCAGCACGTCGTCCGAGATTGATTCGGTTCCACCGATCACCGTTATCGTCGATGGGCTCAGTCGCTCGAGTTCTCGTGTGGTGACTGTGGGCACGACGTCTTTCGTGACGAGGAGCACCGGGTGGTTCTGAATGCCGGCAACCGGACCGATGATCAAGGCATCAGGGAAGTCCATTCCCGTTGCTATGTAGACGCGATCAGAGCCGGACGGGAAAGCCTCCTTTGAAATCTCGGCAGCTGTGCCATACCTATCGAGCCCCGCAAGGCGAGGGATAGGATCGGCAGCAGCCTCGGCGGCGATCAGGGCCTGGTACGGATCGATTGCGACGCCGTCAGGGGTGTGTAGTTCGAAGTGGAGATGCGGAGAAACCGATTCGGCGTTGCCGCTATCTCCGACCCAACCGATCAGCTGACCCGCGATGACGTGCACTCCCGTCGCGATACCGGGAGCAAAACCCCAACCTTGCCCGTCATCGGTACCGGGCGTGTCGTTGTTCATATGGATGTACCAGGACACCCACCCATCGTCGTGGTTGAGCGCCATCATGCAGCAGTCCCCACCCAGTTCGTCGTGCATCCACCCGACGGTCCCGTCGGCGACTGCGACGATCGGTGTCATCTTGTCGGCCATGATGTCGATTCCCTGGTGGGTGCGACCACCGGAACGAGGCGCGCCGAACGTATCCGTGTAGTGGTGAGGGCCCGAAACGGGGAACACCATAAGGTAGGTATCTGTCGCGGCGAGGGCAGGGGCATGAGGAAGGAAAGCGAACGCGAGAAGTGACGCGACAACGAGACCGAGTGTTTTCCTCACCTCACACCTATCGGCCCGCTTCGCCGTGAACTTGAGGGCGCACCACGGTGCCCGCAGGTATGCAGTACCCGTCGTAGTCGACGATCTTCGGGGGATGGTGCTCATCGGCACAGGCCGGGCAGGACGGATCCCGCCGCAGATTGACGGATCGGAACTCCTGATCGAGGGCGTCGTAGAGGAGCAGCCGGCCTATGAGCGGATCGCCGATGCCGAGGAGCACCTTGATGGCCTCTGTTGCCTGGATCGAGCCGATCACTCCCGGCAGCACGCCGAACACCCCGGCCTCTGCGCACGACGGTGCAAGCTCCGGCGGAGGTGGCTCTCGGAACAGGCATCGGTAGCAGGGTCCTTCGTAGGGGGAGAAGACCGACACCTGGCCTTCGAAACGGAAGATCGATCCGTGGATCACCGGGATCCTGAGGTGGAGCGATGCGTCGTTGAGGAGGTAGCGAGTGGGGAAGTTGTCGGTTGCGTCGATGATGAGGTCGTACGCGCTCAGGATCCCGAGCACGTTGGTCGAGTCGAGACGTACCTGGTGGGGGACGATGTCCACGTCGGGGTTGAGGGCGGCCAACGCAGCTCGGGCGGACTCGACCTTCGGTTCTCCGATCCGATCGGTCGTGTGGACGATCTGGCGTTGGAGGTTGGTCACGTCAACGACGTCGAAGTCGACGAGACCGATGGTGCCTACCCCGGCGGCGGCGAGGTAGATCGCTGCAGGTGATCCAAGTCCACCCATTCCTGCGATCAGCACCTTGGATTCGAGCAGCTTCTGCTGACCGCGCTCGCCGACGCCGGGCAGGATGATGTGGCGTTCGTAGCGAGCGTAGGTGTTTGAGGAGGCGATCCGGGGTTCGGAAACGGGCCGCCCCTCGGCTCGCCAACCTTCGAACCCGTCTCGAAGCGAAGCTACCTCGTGGTACCCGAGCTGCTCCAGGAGCATTGCACCGACCGCCGATCGCTCTCCGACATTGCAGACCAGCAGGATGGGGGTGGTCTTGTCGGGAGCCTGGTCTTCTATGGCACTCTTGAGTCGACCGAGGGGGATACAGATGGCGTCGGGGACAGTTCCCTTTGCGTACTCGCTGAACTCCCGTACATCGACGATGAGTCGGTTTGCGACATCACCCGATCCGACTTCATCGATTTGAAGCCGGAGGAGTTGAACCCAGGAGGGAGCCATGCGACAGAGCGTACCGCCTGGACCCGGCTACGCGCCCGCCGCGCGTTGGTGTTCTGCCCTGAGAAGAGGCGAGAGGCGGCGTAGCTGGCGGTCCCCCAGTGACGGGACCAGGGGGGCGACCCACACCGTGCCGTCGTGGATCGCTACCAGTCCCTCGGCGGCCAACTGAGGAAGGCGGAGCGGGAGCCTGATCTGGCTGCTTCGACGGGCGGCGACGATCAATCGGAGAAGTTCGGTGACCGCGGTAGGGCCGAGCACCGCGGTCCAGTAGCGACGGATGTAGGGATCGGTCGGCTCTATCCCGGGTGTGGTCGGGAGGAGCTTCGGTGCGATCAGTGGGCGAGCGATCGCAGATCGGCGGACGGTGCCCGGGAGCGGCGCAGGGTGCGTCGTGACGGGAGGACGAACATCGTTCCCGGGCACCGTATCCATGCCGTTACTACTATCATAGAGCGTAAACCAACGTCAATAGATGCGAGTAAGGGCGCGAAAGATCATCCTCCAGGAGGCGGAGGCGGAGGCGGAGCGGCGACGCCGATGAAGAGCGTGATCTGCGAACCTGGCGTCCCTTGCGTGATGGTGGTCCCCGCGGCCGGGCTCGTGGTCATGACGATGCCGTACAGAGTTGGATCGCTCGTCTGCACCTGCTGCGTAACGAAGGTCACCTGGACTCCCGTGTCCAGGGCGAGTTGGTCCAGGATGGCTTGTACTTCTTCGACCGTCTTCCCAATCAGGTTGGGGAGTGGGGCGCTCGGGGGTATTCCCGTCGAAACGGAAAGCGTGACCTGGTCGCCCTCGTGGATGGTGTGCGCTCCACCGGCTTCGTCCACCCACGATGGTCCCGGAGGCGGGAGCTGCTCAACCACTGTTCCTGCCGGTTCCAGTGAATCGACCTCGACCAGGATCGGCTGGAGGTGCGCGGCGTAGATGACATCCTTGGCCGTCAGATCCACGCCTGCCTGCCTGCCGCCTGTCTGATCGAGGCCGGCCGGCAAGCCGACGACGTTCGGAACGGTTGCCGTGGGAGTCGTGAGGTACTGGTTGACTCCGGGTGGGTCCTCGGGGAACGAGCCGTCCGGAACATCCTTGAGCGCGTAGGTCATGAACTCGGCCCAGATCGGCGCCGGGATCGTGCCGCCATAGACCCTGGAGTAGTACTGGCCGTTGATGGTGATGTCCCGCATCGGGTACTGGAAGTCCGGATATCCAACCCATACTGCCGTTGAGTATTGGGGAACGAAGCCGACGAACCACGCGTCCACGTAGTTCTGATGGGTCCCCGTCTTGCCGCCCTGTGGCCGTCCGATGTTGGCTTTCGGAGCGGTGCCTGCGCTGGTCGGCACCAGGAGGAGCGGCTTGCGGGCCGCAGCGATGATCGCCGGGTCGACCGTCTGGATGTGTGATGTCTCGTGCTGGTAGATGACGTTGCCGTCGACGTCCTCGATGCGTTCAACGAGATACGGAGATGCCCACACGCCGTTGGTGGCGAAGTTCGTGTACGCGGACGCCATCTCGATCGGGGTGGCTCCACCGGCTCCCAGCACGATCGAGTAGACCGGTGGAAGCTCCGATTTGTTCACGCCCATGCGACGGGCGACATCGATGATGTGCTCTGGCCCCACCGTCGCGGAGACCTGCGCGTACACCACGTTGACCGACCGTCGTGTCGCGTCGAAGAGCCGGAGGCCCGGCTCGATGCTTCCGCCGGCGTTGCCCACCGTCCAGACGTTCGAACTTCCGCTGCATGCGAACGGGCATTGGATCTGGAGCGGGCTCCGAGCATCCCAGAACGAGTTCAGTGACCCGCCGGACTCCAGGTAGGCGACCAGACCGAACGGCTTGAACGAAGAGCCGGGATTGCGCTGGGCCTTGAGCGCCAGATCGAACTGCTCCACATCGAACGCCAGGCCTGACGACATGACTCTGATCGCGCCGGTGTCGTTGTCGATCATCGATATCGCCCCCGTCGGTGCGCAGCGGAGTCCCGACGTCTCAGGGATAGGCGTTTGCGTGGCGTTGTATCGGGCGATGCACGCATTCAGCTGATCTTCCGTCAAGGTCGCCGGATCGGGGTAGGGAAGCCACGTCTCGAGGATCGAGTTGGCTTTCTTCTGCAGATCGAGGTTGATCGTCACATAGATCTTCAAACCACCGCCGCCATGGCAGGTCGTGTCATCGGAAGGGCATCCGAAGATCGCCTTCTTGCGCTCCTCGGTCGTAGCACCCAGGAAGGCGAACTCGGGATCATGCAGCAGATCGGTCTTCACTGCAGCGACCACATGGTCGGCGGGGCCGGAGAAGGTCGAGTGCGGGATGATCTCGTCTTCGAGCTTCTCCCTCTTTGCGGCTTCGGCCTGCGCCTCGGTAATCCATCCTCGCCTCATCATCACGTCAAGGACGTCGTTTCGTCGGCTCTCGACATTCTGTTGCTTTCTGCGAGGGTCGTAGGTCTTCGGGCTGCGGATGGGGACGACCAATGCGGCCGCTTCGCCGACTGTGAGCTGGTCGAGGTCCTTGCCGAAGTACTCGAGGGCGGCTGCCTTGATGCCGTAGGCACCAGACCCGAAGTAGACGGAGTTGAGGTAGAACTCGAGGATCTGATCCTTTGTGTACCGACGCTCCAGCTCGACCGCGACGAAAGCTTCCGTCAGCTTTCCCGTATACGTGCTGGTGTCGGCCACGAAGTTGCTTCCGACGACCTGCTGGGTGATCGTCGAGCCGCCACGCCTCGTTCCGAGCTGGTAGTTCTGGATGAACGCCTTGGTGATCGCTCCGAAGTTGACCCCTTCGTGGTCATAGAACGTGTTGTCCTCGGCGGCGAGAGCGGCGTGGATCACCAGCTCAGGTACGTCCTCTATCCGAACAGGATCGCTGTTCTTCCCGTCGTCGAGCTCGGCGAGCTGCACGTCGTTCAGGGTGAGAATCGATGACGTGCGGGAGAGATTCGGAAAGTCCAGCGCCATCGCCTGAACGTCCGGCACGTACTTGGCCTCGAGATCTGAGAAGACACCGAATGCGGTGCTGGACCCGAAGAACGAGAACAAGGCGAGCCATGTGGACGACAGCAACGCGATCGACAGGAGCGACGCGAGCGCGATGAACCAGCGGCTTCGTATCTCTCTTCGTTCGAGTTCGTGGATCGGTGCAGCCATGTTTCACCCGGGGCACGGCGTGTAGCATCCGCGAGGATACCCATGATTCAGAATGACGACGCGCATAGGACCAGCAGCGGCATTGACATTGAGACGGTCTACCGACCCGAAGAGGTTCCCGAACGCATCGGAGACCCAGGGGCGTTCCCCTACACCCGTGGGCCGTACCCCACCATGTACAGGGGTCGACTCTGGACAATGCGCCAGTACGCGGGGTTTGGTGACGCGGACGCAACCAACCTGAGATTCCACGCTCTGCTGGAGGCCGGCCAGACCGGCCTCTCGGTCGCTTTCGATCTTCCCACACAGATGGGGTATGACTCCGACCATCCGATGTCCGAGGGTGAGGTCGGCAAAGTGGGCGTCGCGATCGACAGCATTGAGGACATGCGACGCCTGTTCGATCGGATTCCGCTCGGAGAAGTGAGTACATCGATGACGATCAACGCGACGGCCGCCATCCTCCTACTTCTCTACGAGCTCGTCGCCGAGGAAGAAGGAGTGCCTCCTGAGAGGATCAAGGGAACCGTGCAAAACGACATCCTGAAGGAGTACGTGGCTCGCGGCACCTACATCTATCCCCCGAAGGTGTCGATGCGGCTGGTCACCGACGTGTTCTCCTATTGCGCCGACGAGTTGCCCTCATGGAATACGATTTCCATCAGCGGCTACCACATGCGCGAAGCAGGTTCGACCGCCGCTCAGGAGATCGCCTTCACGATCGCCGATGGCCTCGCCTACGTCGAAGCAGCCATCGCCGCAGGTCTCGATGTGAATCGCTTCGCGCCAAGGCTGTCGTTCTTCTGGAACGCACACAGTGAGTTCTTCGAGGAGATCGCCAAGTACCGTGCCGCGCGCCGGATGTGGGCGGGACTCATGCGTGATCGGGTTGGCGCGACCGATCCGAAGGCGTGGCAGATGCGCTTCCACACCCAGACAGCAGGTAGCACCCTCACCGCGCAGCAGCCGGAGTTGAACATCGTGCGCACCGCGGTCGAAGCTCTTTCTGCCGTCCTAGGCGGAACACAATCCCTCCACACGAACTCGTTCGATGAGGCGCTCGGTCTGCCCACCGAAAAGGCAGCGAAGATCGCCCTGAAGACACAGCAGATCCTTGCCTTCGAGGCCCGTGTTGCGGAAACGGTCGATCCCCTCGCCGGTTCCTACTTCGTCGAAGCGCTCACCGACGCGCTGGAGGACGAAGCGCTCGCGCTCCTCTCCGAAGTCGACGCACTCGGAGGGGCGGTCAAAGCGATCGAGGCGGGGTTCCCGCAGCGTGCGATCGAAGATGCTGCCTACGAGACCGCTCGGAGGATCGAGTCGGGCGATCAGACGATCGTCGGAGTGAACGCGTTCCTCGAAGAAGGGGAGGAAGAGGAGATTCCGGTATTGCGGGTCGACGAGTCGATTCAGCAGGATCAGACGGAACGGCTCGCGAGGCTTCGGGCCCGCCGAGACCCGAGCCAGGTAGCTGTGCTGCTCGACAACGTCCGGAAGGCCGCCGCAGGGAACGCCAATCTGCTGTATCCGATGAAGGAAGCACTGCGAGTCGAAGCGACACTCGGAGAAGTGTCGGATGCCCTCAGGGACGTCTTCGGCGAGTACCACCCCTAGGCCTTCGGCAGTACCTCGGACCCTGTACCTTGCACCGTGGCCGTCGTTGGTCTCAGGGATCTAGGCACGATTGCGAGGTACGAGATACGGGCCCGCGAAGCGGGCCCTATCGGATGACCGCCATGACCTGACCGGTCGAGATGGTATCGCCGGGCCGTACCTTCACTTCTATCACTTCGCCGTCGACCTGCGATCGCACCTCGTTTTCCATCTTCATTGCTTCGAGGACACAGATCGGGTCGCCGCTCCTGACGCGATCCCCGGCCTCGACATGCACCTTCACGATGGTCCCCTGCATCGGCGACGTGACGATACCGGCGTCATCTGAAGTGATGGCCGCGCCTCGGTCGAGCTTGGGTGGCTTGCGTCGAGGTCTTCCCCCTGCGGTGGGAGCTTCGGGGGCCCAGAACGTCACGGTGTATCTGCGACCGGAGACTTCCACCGTCATGTCGCGCCTGGCGAGTGCCTCGTCACCCTCGACGGGCGGATGGATCGACTGGACCAGATCCGAGAAGTCGATTTCGGACTCCACGAGCGACGTGTGATGCGTGCCCTTCAGGAACGCATTGTTGTCCAGCATCATGAGGTGCGCTGGGATGGTGGTTGGTACGCCCACGATCTTGAACTCGCCAAGCGCCCGTCTGGCCTTCGCGATGGCCTGGTCGCGGTCCCTTCCCCACACCACGAGCTTGGCGATCAGGGTGTCGTAGTAGCGGCTGATCTCCGAACCGGTTCTCACGCCGGAGTCCACACGGACGCCAAAACCTGCGGGCTCCCTGTAATCGATGATGCGACCAGGCTGGGGGATGAACCCCGTCGCCGGATCCTCGGCGTTGATACGGAACTCGATCGCGTGCCCCGCGTGCTCCGCATTGGAGAATGACAGGGGCAGCCCGTTCGCAACGTGGATCTGCTCCTGGACCAGGTCGATGCCCGTGACCATCTCGGTGACCGTGTGCTCGACCTGAAGCCGGGTGTTCATCTCAAGGAAGTAGAAGTTGCTGTCGGAATCGACGAGGAACTCCACCGTGCCCGCACCTCGGTAGTTGCAGGCCTTGGCCATCTGCACTGCAGCGCGGCCGATCGCACGCCGTAAACGGTCAGGCATATTGGCAGCCGGTGTTTCTTCGATCAGCTTCTGGTGGCGCCGCTGAAGGGAGCAGTCCCGTTCGCCCAGAAAGACGGTGTGGCCGTGATCGTCGGCGAAGATCTGTGCTTCGATGTGACGGGGCTTCTCTATGTACTTCTCGATATAGACCTCGGGATCGCCGAAGTACGCCTCCGCTTCACGTCTGGCACCTTCGATCGCTTCTTTGAGGGCTGCTCCGTCGCCGACAATGCGCATCCCCTTGCCACCACCACCGTGAGCCGCCTTGATGGCGACGGGGAAGCCGTACTCCGCGGCGATCGTGAATGCCTCTTCCACGCTCTCCAGTGGCTCACTCGTGCCCGGAACCACAGGGACGCCCGCCTCGATAGCGGCCTGCCTGGCGGTGATCTTTGATCCCATCGTGACAATTGCCTCGGGCGGCGGACCCACCCAGATGAGTCCGGCATCCATCACCTCTCTGGCGAAGGCGGCGTTCTCGGCAAGAAAGCCGTAGCCAGGATGGACGGCGTCGGCGTTTGCCTCCTTGGCGACCCTGAGGATCCGGTGGGAGTCGAGATAGGACTCGGATGAAGGGGCCGGACCGATGTTCCAAGCCTCATCGGCCACTTGTGTGTGGAGCGCGTCCCTGTCGAGTTCCGAGTAGACGGCGATCGTGCGAATACCCATTTCCTTGGCCGAACGGAGCACACGAACGGCGATCTCTCCTCTGTTGGCTACCAGGAGCGACGTGATCGGTTCGGAGGTGCCGGTACGCTGACTCACAGCGGGATGTTCCCATGCTTCTTCGACGGGAGCGACTCGCGTTTGGTGCGCAGCATCTCCAAGGCGCGTATCAGCCTCGATCGTGTGAGGCTCGGTTCGATCACTTCATCCACCAGTCCCAGTTCGGCGGCACGATAGGGGTTGTTGAACCTTCGCTCGTAGTCGGCGATCAGCTCGCCTCGCCTTGCCTCGGGATCGTCGGCTGCCGCGAGGTCCCTGCGGAACACGACGTTGACGGCCCCTTGAGCACCCATGACCGCGATCTCGGCGGAGGGCCAGGCGTAGACGATGTCGGCGCGAATACCGCGCGAGTTCATGACCACGTAGGCACCGCCGTACGCCTTCCGGGTGATCACAGTGATTCGGGGCACGGTCGCCTCGCTGTAGGCATAGAGCAGCTTCGCTCCGTGCCTGATGATTCCCCCATGTTCCTGGTCGACGCCAGGCAGGAAGCCCGGCACATCCACGAACGTGATCAGGGGAATGTTGAAGGCGTCGCAGAAGCGGACGAAACGGGCCGCCTTGGTAGATGCAGCAATGTCCAGCGTCCCAGCCAGGACTGCCGGCTGGTTGCCGACCACGCCGACGCTGTAGCCGTCGAGTCTGGCGAACCCGACCACGATGTTCTTCGCCCAGTGCTCATGTACCTGGAAGAACTCGCCTTCGTCGACGACCCGTTCGATCACATCGACAACGTCATACGGTTGGTTGGAGGAGTCGGGGATGATCGAGTCGAGTGCCGACTCGAGCCGATCAGCTCGATCCGCCGGGGCGAAGTGAGTCGGTGTCTCCATGTTGTTCTGTGGAAGGAAGGAGAGGAGGTACCGAACCTGCTCGAGAGCATCGGTTTCGTCGCCTGCAACGAAGTGCGTGACCCCGGATGTGCCCGCATGGGCGAAAGCCCCTCCGAGTTCCTCGAACGTGACCTCCTCGCCGGTGACCGCGCGGATCACGTCGGGGCCGGTGATGAACAGGTGGCTCGACTCGCTTACCTGAAACACGAAGTCGGTGATGGCGGGGGAGTAGACGGCTCCTCCAGCGCACGGCCCCATGATCACGGAGATCTGGGGGATGACGCCGGACGATCTCACGTTCCGTTCGAAGATTCTGCCGTAGCCATCCAGCGACGCGACCCCTTCCTGGATTCTCGCGCCACCTGAGTCCTTCAGGCCGATCAGTGGAGCACCCGTCTGGAGGGCCGCGTCCATCACCTTGGTGATCTTGTCGCTGACTGCTCGGCCGAGCGAACCGCCGAACACGGTGAAGTCTTCGGCGAACACGAATACGACTCGGCCGTCGACCGTTCCCCATCCCGTAACGACCGCGTCGCCCGCCGGCCGCTTGTCCTGGATCCCGAACCCTCGAGCTTGGTGGCGGACGAACGTGTCGATCTCCTGGAACGATCCCTTGTCGAGGAGCGTTTCCAGGCGCTCACGTGCCGTCAGTTTGCCGAGCTCATGCTGGCGATCGATGGCACGTTGGCTGCCAGAACCGAGCGCCTCAGCTCGCAATCTGCGGAGTTCTTCGATGCGTTCTTCGGTACCCATGCGTAGATTGACCTTTGACTCTCGATCGCTTCGAATGGCTACACGATACGCGCTCATCGTCGAAGACACCGTCACCTCCACGCAGGATGTCGCGTATGGGGCATTCGCCGGCCGTCCCGTCGTGGTTGTTGCCGAGCACCAAGTGGGGGGACGCGGGCGCAACGGCCGGCGATGGGAACAGCCTGATCGGGGTCTGTTCGTGTCGGTCGCGTTCGGCCCGGATTGGGAGCATCAGGAGTGGCCGAAACTCGCACTCGCGGCCGGACTGGCCGCCCGCGACGTGTTTCCCGCCGTCGACCTGAAGTGGCCAAACGATCTGCTCCTGTCAGGCAAGAAGGTTGGCGGAGTGCTGAGCGAGGCGAAAGCTCCTGTTGTCACGATCGGTCTCGGCGTCAACCTCTCGTGGGCCAACCCTCCGGAGTTCGCGATTGCGATGATGGATGCTGATCCCGGCCGGGACGAGACGCTCGCATGGGCACTCGAGTGGGTGGAGTCGCTGCTCGACAAGGTCGAGCAAGGTCCGGACGCGTGGGGTCTCGACGAGTACCGGTCGGCATGCGCGACTCTCGGCATGATGGTCTCGTGGGCGCCCGGGTTGACCGGTCGTGCCATCGAGGTCGATGAGACCGGACGTCTCGTCGTGGAGACACCATATGAAGTGATCGCTCTCGCGAGTGGCGAGGTCCACCTGGTCCCGTGAGCTGGCTACGCTTCACCTCACCCTATGGTTTCCCCCCGCATCTCCAAGTGGCTTCGCCGCACTCTCATCGTGCTGCTCGTACTTGCGAACGTCGTGGTGTTCGGCACGTACTTCGGCCTGAAGCACATCTCATCCACCGTAGACAAGAGTCTGAAGCGCACCGATGTGGGGGACGTGCTGACTCCGACGACCCAACGTCCCGAAGGGACTGTCTCCCCGGGTGAGACGATCCCGCGACCGGCTGTGACGTTTCTCGTCATCGGTTCCGACTCCCGGGAAGGAACGCAGGATCTCGAGGGCAACTTCGGGAACTCGGTTGGTCAGCGTGCCGACGTCATCATGCTGCTCAAAGTGTTCCCGGACGAGAACAGGGCCCAGATCGTCAGCATCCCGAGAGATCTGAAGGTCGAGATCGATGGGCACGGGACGAACAGGGTCAACGCGGCATTTGCGTTCGGCGGCGGCGAGTTGATGGTCAAGACGGTACAGGACACAACAGGTATCCCGATCAACCACTACATGGAAGTCGACTTCTCCGGGTTCGCCGCCATCGTCGAGGAACTCGGAGGTGTCCAGCTCTCGTTCCCCTATCAGGCAAGAGATCTGAGTTCAGGTTTTCGAGCCGACGCAGGAACTCAGACACTCAATGGGTCCATGGCACTTGCCTACGCTCGCTCCCGCCACTACCAGGAGTTGATCGATGGGTCTTGGAAGTCGGTCGACGCGAGCGACATAGGTCGGACACGACGGCAGCAGCAGCTCATCCTCGCCATACTTGCCGAATTGAAGCGGCCCTCGTCCATCGCCGGCGCGACATCACTCATTCAATCGTTTGCCGGCCACATGACCGTGGACTCGACTCTGACGCAACGCGAAATCGTGGACCTCGCCTGGTCCTTGCGATCCGTCGGCCAGTCCAACATCGAGACGGCGACGCTCCCGACGTATAGCAAGACCCTCGATAGTCGCTCCTATCAGATCCAGAAGGAACCGGAGGCGACCGCGCTCCTCGCCACGTTCGCCGTCGGGGATCCGTTCCCCGTAGGTACTGCCGAAGTCATAAGGGTGCGGGTGCTCAACGGCAATGGGGTACCCGGTTCGGCCGGAGCAATGGCTCAGAAGCTTGCCGGGGACGGTGTCGAGATCACCGAAGTGGGTGACGCGACGCGCAGCGACTTCGCAACGACCCAAATCATCGCCGCTCCCGACAATTTGGCATGGGCTCGCGCGATCGCCGAGAAGGCCGGTGTGGGTGAGGCAGTACCAGGGACGGTTTCCAGCTCCGTTGACGTCATCGTGATCGTTGGGAGCGACGCCCAAGGCTGATACGTCGAGTATCGTTCTGCCGATGGATGTTGCTGTCATTGGCGCCGGTTATGTCGGCCTGGCGACTGCCGTCGGCCTCGCCACACTTGGGCACTCGGTGAGGATCGGTGAGCGTGACCAGGAGAGGGTCGATGCGCTTCGCAAGGGCCAGTCGCCGATCTACGAGCCTGAACTCAGTTCCTTCCTCCAGGCCGCAGTCGACGATGGACGTCTCGTTGTCTTCTCCTCAAATGTCGATGCGGTTCGTGACGCGGAAATCGTGTTCCTGGCGGTCCCGACGCCACAGGGAGAGGACGGCGCTGCGGACACATCGATCGTCTACGCCGTACTCGACGAGATCGGCGGGCATCTTGCGTCAGGGACAATCGTCGTCTTGAAGTCCACCGTTCCCGTTGGGACGGTCGGACGTATCCAACAGGTGCTCCAGAGTCACGGATCCGACGCGGTGGCCATCAGCAACCCGGAGTTTCTTCGCGAAGGGTCGGCCATCTCAGACTTCCTGCACCCGGACCGGATCGTGATCGGTACTTCGGACCAGCGTGCGGCGGAGAAGATGATCGAGCTGTATCGCGGTCTGCAGGCGCCACTCGTCGTCACCGACCCGGTGTCATCGGAGATGGTCAAGTATTCGGCCAATGCGTTTCTCGCGACCCGGATCACGTTCGCCAACGCGATCGCGAACCTCTGCGAAGCGGTAGGTGCGGATGTCAAGGATGTGCTACTCGGGATGGGCTACGACAGCAGGATCGGGTTCCACTTCTTCAACCCGGGACCTGGTTTCGGCGGCTCCTGCTTCCCGAAGGACACGAATGCCCTGGTTGCGGTCGCCAACAACGCGGGCTACGACTTTGCGCTGTTGAAGAGTGTGATCCGCATCAACGATCTCCAACTGGAGAGGGTTGTCGATCACGTCCGACGTGGCGCCGGCGGGTCGCTCCAGGGCAAAACGATCGCTCTGTGGGGTCTCGCTTTCAAGGCAGGTACCGACGACACACGATCATCCCCTGCGATCGCGATCGCGGAGCTCCTGCTGGAAGGGGGGTGCCGGATCCGTGCCCACGACCCTCAGGCGCAGGTGGCCCTGGGCGGTCTCGAACAAGTCGGCACTCCCATCGAAGCTGCACGGGGTGCAGATGTTCTTCTCATCGCCACCGAGTGGTCGGAGTACCGCACCGTGGACTTGCACGATGTGGCGAGGGTCATGCGGGGCAGCGCGATCGTGGACGGGCGCAATCTGCTGGATCCGGTAGCCGTGCGACGGTTGGGCTTGAGCTACCAGGGGATAGGGCGGTAGGCAGGACGTACCTTGTACCCGGTACGCGACCGACACTGTCTGAGACCACGGGGCGAGCTGTACGGGGTACGAGATACCAGGTACGAAGGCTAGTGACCCGCCACTAGCCTTCTTCTGGTGAAGCTATCGATTCTCATCCCTGTGTACAACGAGCGGCGAACGGTTGGCGAAGCGGTGCGAAGAGCCCGCAGCGTCGAGCTTCCGGTCGAACGCGAGATCATCATCGTCGATGACGGGTCGACGGACGGTACGGGCGAAGTCGTCGATCATCTGGCCGATTCGACGGTTCGAGTCATTCACCAGGCCGAGAACTTCGGCAAGGGCGCGGCCATCCGAAGGGCGATCGAAGCCTCCACAGGGGAGTGGATCATCGTCTACGACGCCGATTTGGAGTACGACCCGCGAGACTGGCCGGCGCTGCTCAGACCGGCACTCGAAGGCGACGCGTCTGTGGTGTACGGATCTCGGTTCACGGGCGAGCGACGCAACATGTTGTTCTGGCACTGGGTCGGCAACCGGTTCCTGAGTCTTCTCACCAACGTGCTCTACAACACGACGTTGTCTGATATGGAGACGTGCTCGAAACTGATCGATGGCACGCTCGCCCGCTCCTTGCGTCTCACGGCGAACAGATTCGATATCGAGCCCGAGGTGACCGCCAAGATCTTGAGGCTCGGCTATCGGATATACGAAGTGCCGATTCGCTACACCGGTCGTGAGGTCACGGAAGGCAAGAAGATCTCGTGGCGCGACGGACTCCCCGCGTTGTTCCGGCTGATCGGCGTGCGGTTCGCTGCCAAGGGGTCGATGCTTCGATGAAGGCCCTCGTCACCGGCGGTGCCGGCTTCATCGGTTCGCATCTCGTCGACCGGCTCATCGACGAAGGGTGGGAGGTACTCGTCATCGACGACCTCTCCAACGGTCGCCTGAGCAATCTCGCCGAGGCTCGCCGGCAGGGCCACGTCCAGTTTCATCAGCTCGACATCAGAGACGACTCGTTTGTCACGGCGGTGGAGCGCTTCCAACCGGAAGTCGTGTACCACCTGGCGGCCCAGGCGTCGGTGAGCGTGTCCGCCCGAGATCCCATGCTGGACGCTTCGATCAACATACTTGGGACGCTCAACGTTCTGGAGGCCTCTCGCCGAGTCGAGGCGGTCAGGATCGTCGCGGCTTCATCGGGCGGAGCGATCTATGGCGCCGGCGCGAAGCTCCCGGCGAAGGAGTCGCAGGTCAAGCATCCCGATTCGCCATATGGCATTTCGAAGAAAGTCGTCGAGGACTACTTCCGCTACTACAAGAACGTGACGGGTGTCGACTACGTCCTCATGGCATTCTCCAATGTCTACGGGCCGCGTCAGGATCCCTACGGGGAAGCGGGAGTCGTTTCGATCTTCTCCAACCTGATGCTTGAGGGCAGGCGCCCGGTGATCTTCGGCGACGGGGGACATTCGCGCGACTACGTTTTTGTCAGGGACGTGGTCGATGCGTGCGTGCGTGCGGGTGGTGTGGAAGGCGGACGGCTCATCAACATCGGCACAGGCGTGGAGACGTCGGTGATCGACCTGTTCACGCGTCTCGCCTCGATCATCGGATTCGATCAGAACCCGGTGTTCGGCGACCCCAGGGCGGGAGACATCTACCGGTCGGTGGTCGACCCATCACTCGCGTTCAAGCTCCTCGGATGGCACCCCTGGACAACGCTCGATGACGGTCTCCATCAGACGGTGGAGGCTCTTCGCTAGCGGAACAGGTCTTCGTGCGGGGGGCGAACGAGGTCCGTCGCTCGCCCCTCACCCGGCATCCAGGAGAGCCCACGTACGATCGCAACCGGGATGTTGTCGGCCTTCCCCATCACGAGATCGGCAGCGGCGGCGATCTCATCGACGATCGCCACTTCGGTGACTTCCAGCCGCCTGTTCCAGGTATCGACCGAGCCCCGGTAGTCGAGCAGCGGCGCCATGCCGGAGACCCCGATAGCGACGTCCGTGAGGCCCCTACGCCACACCCGTCCGAACGTGTCGGTGATGACCACGGCGAGACGCACGCCGGTTTCGCGTTCGATTCTCTTCCGAAGCTCGTGTGCGGAGCTGTCTGGATTGCGAGGGTGAAGGACCGCATGACCCGGCTCGACGTTCGAGCGATCTACCCCGGCGTTGGCACAGATGAAGCCTTGTCGTGTGATCGAAATGGTGAGATCTCCGCGGCGCCTGATCACGGCACGCGACTCCCGTTCGACTATGTCGCGGTACTCCTGTTCGCTGTCGAAGGATTCGACAGATCCCTCTGCCTTCGAGACCACCTTGTGGGTGACCACGACCACGTCGTCGTGCTGCAGCGCGATCTCGTTGGCGTCGAGTGCTGCAACGATGAGGGCGGCGAGATCGTCACCCTCGTGCACCTCTTCGATTCCCACGAGGGGAGTGACCGAGAGCGTCACAGGAGGCTCATCAGCCACTCCGCGAATGTGGCAGCTGCATCCGGGTCCGAGATCCTGGTGTCGTGCACGTGGACACGAAGTCCCATGTCGGCGAGGCGGCTGCGGTCAGGAGCGTCTCCTACGTCGATCACAAGATCATCGAGAAGGCCTTTGTACGCCTCGACCACGCCTCTGTTGCCGGGCGACATGCCGAGCGAGCGCAGCACGACGTGTGCTGGTCCCTTCAACGCTCGTCCTCCGAAGAGCGGGCTCACACATATCACCCGAGGCGACCTGGCCAGTGCGTCGGCCACGCCGGGGACCGCGAGAATTGGCCATATCGAGAGCGGCGGGTTCGACGGAGCGACCAGGGCAACGTCTGCGTCTCTGATCGCCTCCAGCACTCCCGGAGCGGGCGATGCCTCGTCTGCACCGTCGAACCTGATGTCCAGGACGGTGTCCTTCTGCCCACGAATGACGAAGTACTCTTGGAAACGGATCCACCCGTCGTCGACGTGCAGCATCGTCCTCACCGGGTCATCGGTGACCGGCAGGATCGTCGCATCGAGCCCAAACGCCGAGGAGGCCCTGCGGGTCACTTCAGAGAGGGTCGCGCCGTCTCGCAGCATTTGCGTTCTGAACAGGTTGGTGGCGAGATCCCGGTCGCCTATCCGGAAGGATGTGTCGATCCCGAACGCCTCGAGGTGGGCCATCACCTCGGTGCCATCGCCTTCGATACCCCATCCGTGCGGTCCCTCAACCGAGGCGAGTGTGTAGATCACGGTGTCGACGTCGGGGGACACGTCGACGCCGTAGACCACCTCGTCGTCGCCCACGTTCACGATGACGGAGGTGTCCACTCCGTCGAGCGCATACAGGCCACGAGCAAGCCGCGCTCCGCCGACGCCACCCGAGAGGAGGGCAACCCGGACCATTAGTGACTCTCCAGTCGGATTGCGGTAGAGCCCGGTGGGCTCCACAATGGCGTCCGCATGTCGTCCTCCGATCACAAGGCATTCGTTCTCGCCGCCGTCGTTGCGCGAGCCGGGACAGTTGCCGGCGCACTCGACGCGATCGAAGCCCAAGTGTACGAGCCGGAATCCATCGCTGTCGTGGGAGGCGGGGCTCCCGGCCGGGAGATCGCTGACGCGAGAGGCGCCATGTGGGTGTCGTCGCCAGGTGATCTGGCCGAGGTCCTGCGACCCGAGACAACCCATGTGTGGGTTCTGCATGACGATGCGAGACCCAGGCCGGACGCTCTTGGAGCGATGGTCGGCGAACTCGAGCGCACTGATGCTTCGGTGGCCGGAGCGAAGCTGCTGAGGGCGGATCGTCCTGACACGCTCGAGCTGGTGGGTGCAGCAACGGACGTGTTTGGTGTGCCCTACACCGGTCTCGAAGACAACGAGCGCGACCAAGAGCAGTACGACGTGGTTCGCGACGTCGCGTACGTCTCGGGCGCGTGCATGCTCGTTCGGCGGGATCTCTTCTTGGGGCTTGGCGGTCCGGATACGACCATGGCGCCGGGCGCTGCAGGCATCGATTTCTCACAGCGTGCTCGTATCGCCGGAGGCAGGGTCGTGGTGGTGCCGTCGGCCGAGGTCCTCCACGAGGGGACATGTGAAACCGGTCCAGCCTGGCGTGAAGACGCGGGCCAGATCAGAGCCATGGCCAAGGCGTACCAGCGCCTCACGCTGGCGTGGGCGCTTCCCGGGGCGTTCGCGACGGGCTTGATCTCGGCACTTGGCCACACGGTTATCGATCAGCGACGCGCGCTGCTGCGTTTCTTTCTCTCATGGGCATGGAACGTTCGCCGGCTTCCTTCGACGATCGACGACCGTCGCCGCATGCGGCGGGCACGCCTTGTTGGGGATGAGGAACTCTTCCGCTATCAGGTGAGGGGGTCGGTTGCCCTCAGGGAGGTGGGGGAACTGATCGGTGATCGACTTCGCGAGCGAACGGCCGAAGGTCGCTTCGAGGAGATCATCGATCGCGGTCGGAACTTCTGGCAGCAGCCCCGATTCATCGCATCGGTCGCCGGGGTGTTGTTTGCGCTCGTTGCTACGAGATCGATCTGGGGTGGACAGCTCCCTGTGGGCGGTTTCTCCCTGCCACTCCCGGAATCGGCGTGGGCAACGCTCACCGCGTACGCCGGCGGATGGAACCCGGCGGGACTCGGGAGCTCCTCACCGATGATGCCTGTCGTCGGTGCCACCGCCCTCGTGCAGCTCGTGTTGTTCTCGAAGGCAGGTCTCGCGTCCGCTGTGTTGACGGTTGGCGCACTCCTGGCCGGGCTGTGGGGAGCAGGGCGGATGCTCGGGCGTCTCGGCATTGGTCACTGGGGGAGAGCCATCGGTGCACTCGCCCTTGTTGGCGGGCCGGCGGCGAGGATGCTCGGGGATGCGGACGCTTGGCCGGCGCTGCTCGCTCTCGGAGCGGCTCCTTGGGCGATCGCCGTTGCGCTGCGTCCCTGGCCGGATGAATGGCGGGGCCGTGTCGGGCGGATCGCCGCTCTCGGCCTGTCGACAGGGGCACTTGCCGTCTTTGCTCCCGTCGGTCTGGTGCTGCCTCTCGTGGTCCTCTTTGTGGGATCCCTGGTGAAGGGGGACTGGGGCTCGGTCGTGAGGGGCACCATCGGTGTCGTACTCGCGCTGCCCTTGCTCCTCCCTTGGCTCTATGCAGTCTCGCCATCCGTACTTCTCGACGGTCCCTCGTTGTACTGGACGCCGAGTGTCTGGGTTGTCGGTCTCCTCGCCGCCACGGGCCTGCTCGTTGTCGCGATCGGAGACAGAGAGACGGCGGCGATCGGGGGCTTGGGCGCCGCCCTGGTGGCAGGGGGCGCGGTGGTGGCGAGAACCGCCGGCGTTGGCGGGGGACACGAGATAGCGGTCGCGGGGCTCATCCTGGCGTCTGTTGGCAGTGCGTTGCTGGCCGGGGCCTCTGTGGATCTCGGGGATAGGTTCGCCACATCGGCATTGCCTCGCAGAGTTCTCGCTGCAGTCGGAGCCGTCGGGGGGATCGCGCTCGCCGCCGGCGCTCTCGCAATGATCCCGTCCGGCAGGGCCGGCCTCGCAGCGGACCAGTTCGGTGCTCCCTTCGCGTTTACCACTGCTCGTGCAGCAGCCGACGGTCCTGATCGGATCCTGCTCGTGGGCGAACATGAGTCGGATCTTCCGGGCACGTCGAGGACAGGCGGGGGGTACTGGTACCGGGTCGTCGATAGCCCGGTCCCAACGCTGTCCGAGGGATGGCTCGGGAGTCCCGGACTCGGCGACGAGGCGCTCGCGGTGGCGCTCCAGGACATCCTGTCAGGCGAACTACGGCCAGGGGAGGCTCTCGCCGCGTACGGCGTGCGATGGGTCATCCTCATCGGGTCGACTCCGTTCGACACGGCGTTCGACGCCCAGCTCGACATGAAACCGTTGCCAGGTCTCGGATTCACCGTCTTTGAGAGTGAAGTCCCGTCACCGCTCGCCGAGTCGAGCGATGGGCTTGCCTGGATCTGGAGGCCGCCTCGCTTCGAGGGTGATCCTGCAGCTCGGGTGCTGCTCAAGGTCAACGCAGACTCAGGATGGGGACCGGGGTGGGCGCAATCCCAGTGGGCGAACGAGATCGACGGAACCCTGGGTGTCGCCGAGTTCACCCCCGACAAGACCCTCCGATTGCTCGCTGAGACGGCCGGTGTCTACCTGCTGCTGCTGATAGGCGTGAGCGCACTCGTGAGGTCGAAACCATGAAACGTCTGCTCACCCTGGTCCTTGTCTTGGTGCTTGGCGGACTTGCGTGGGCGCTTCCTGCTCCCCGCGTTGAGACGACATCATCAACGACATCCACGACGACTGCGGTGGCGTCAACCCCAAGCCACTCGACGTGCCCCTGGGTCTACTCGGACTCCGTCGTCGACACGTACATCGTGGCGCAATCGGGCGACCCGGCCGATGTCAGGTTCACGTTCCCCGTAAACGGAGAGACAGGCGAGACCAGAGAGGAGACCCAGGGAGCCTCCGCCGCCACGGCGCTGTCACTGGCTTCCGTACTCAATCAGGGACTCGACCCCGCAGTGGTGGAGTTCTCATCGAGCCCCTCCGCCGCTGGAATCGTCGAAACCGGCGAGGGGGTTCTTGCAATAGACACGTGCCCTTCCTCATCCTCGAAGATATGGCACCTTCCGGGCGGTTCGACGCTCGATGGCCAATCGCTCCGGTTGGTGCTGTTCAATCCGTTCTCCGAGGACGCGAGGGCATCGATCTCGGCCAAGAGTGAGGTCGGGCAAGAGCCGTTGACCGATCTCGAGGCCGTGACGGTCACGGGACGGAGCTGGAAGGTCATCGACCTGGCTGCACTGCTGCCCCTTCGGGAGAGCCTCTCCGTAGCGGTCGATATGAAACAGGGAGCGCTCACTCCAGTGATGGTGTTCGGCGAGGGAACCGACGTGGGCGTGTGGACAAACGAGGGCCAGGCCGAGCAATGGGACTTCCCGATCGTGAACCTTGGAGGAATGAGCGCCACCCTCTTCGTGTCGAATGACACAGCGGACGCTGTCGACTATCAGGTCGATATCTACACCTCGACGGGTGTTCAGAGCGCTGCCGTGACGGGGACACTGGATGGCAGCACACCTCTTGCGCTACAAGTCGGTGATCTTGCCGAAGCACCATTTGGAATTCGGCTGACGACCAGCGGGCCGGTTGCCGCCACGGTCATCTCTGAAGATGGAACCAGGGTTGCCGCGACTGCAGGCGTCGCTGAGCCCCGAACCCACTGGATGCTTCCCGGATTCGGGATCATCGGCACCAGGCGACTCTGGATCATGAACTCAGGAACCGACACCGCGACGGTCACGTACCGTCTTGTCGACGCGAGCGGTGCATCAGGAGACGTCGACAAGGTGGCGGTGCCCCCCGCCACGGTGCTCGCGGTGGCCGGCTTGCCGGTGACGGCGACCGGACTCGAGGTCGAGTCGAATGTTCCGGTCAGCATCATGTGGAGCAGCGAAGTGGGCACCGCGGTCGGGTTTGCTCCTGGTGTGCCAATCCCATGACGATCCTTGGTCGGCCTCGGCGCCGACGGTAGCGTGGCCCACATGTTCATTGCTTGTGTGCGCTGCGGGTCTCCAGCGGCAGCCGTCATGTCCTACGACTACGAGACGAGAGAGGTGTGGGTTGACGATCCGCGTATCGTCGAACCAGGCACCGGGTACTCGCTGTGTGCAGCCCATGCCGACCGTCTCACCCCACCTCTTGGGTGGACGCTGACGGACCAACGAACGGCAGTCCGCCTGTTTGCTCCCCTCGAAGTGGCGTAGTGGCCATTGACCGCGATCTGCTGGACGCGGTGAGGGAGCTCGATACTCACGAGCTTCAACGTCTTGTGATTCTGGCCCGTGCCCGTCTCGAGTCCGCGGGCGAGGTCGCGCCGGGTGAGGAGGTGAGTCTGCGCCGGCAGTGGGTTCGGTGCGGCAAACCCACCTGCACGCGATGTCCACATGGCCCCTACTGGTACGCATACTGGACGGAGAACGGAAGGCGCAGGACTCGCTATGTTGGCAAACTGCCCGAAGAGCAGCCAGAACTCGGGTAAACTCAGAAGTCGGCAACATAGGGGTGGGGCGTGCACTGTCCGAAGTGTGGAGTCCGAGACGTAATAGAAATCGAGCATCGGTTGCCCGACGGCACCGAGGTTCATTTCTACTCGTGCCACAAGTGTGAAGAGAAATGGTGGGACAAGGATGGCGAACAGCTTCCCCTGGCTGAGGTTCTCGACCTCGCGCGAAAACGTCCCTCCTGAGAGGCCAGAACACCAGCACGACTCAACACCTCTCTGGGTTGCTGCCGTCGGCGTAGGGATCGCCGTTGTGGCGATCCTCGTGGTGATGAACCCCCCGCTCCTCCTGCGGGCCAACACGCCCACCGGAGGCGACATGGGAGCGCACGCCGCCGTTCCCGCGTACTTGCGCGACATGCTGTTGCCCGAGGGTCGCATTCTCGGATGGAGCAACGACTGGTTCGCCGGCTTCCCGTTCCTCTACTTCTACTTCCCCCTTCCGGCAATCGCGACAGTGCTGCTCGACGTGCTGCTCCCGTACGGGGTCGCCTTCAAACTCATCACCGTCCTCGGGCTCCTCGCGCTTCCTCCCGCGACCTACTTCCTGGTGAGAACGATGGGATTCTCGAGGTTGACGTCGACAGTCGCCGGGGCAGCGGGTGGCGCGTTCGTGTTCATGGAGAGTTTCTCCATCTACGGAGGCAACATCCCATCGACGCTTGCCGGGGAGTACTCGTTCTCCTGGTCGTTTGCGTTCGTCGTGATCTACCTCGCGCTCCTCATTCAGGCGGTTCGCGACGATCGGCGAAGGGTGGCCCTCGCCGGTTTCATCCTCGGGCTGACTGCTCTCACCCACCTCATCACCACGCTCGCCGCGATCCTGGCGTCGCTTGTGGTGATGCGATGGAAGGGCGGTGCGAGGAAAGTCGCGTCGACATGGGCGATCGGGTTTGGGGTCGCAGCGTTCTGGGCGATTCCTCTACTCAGTCGGATCGCGTTCTCTTCCGACATGTCGTGGGTACCGCTCACCGGTTGGAAGAACGTACTCCCCGAAGAACTCTGGATGCTGCTTGTTCCTGCCGTGTTCGGCTTGGTGATCGCCGCGCGGCGATCGTCCAGGAGCACCCCGTTCATCGTCCTGACCATCATCCCGGTGATCTACTACTGGCTGATCCAGGCGATCCCGGACTGGCTCCCTGAGCACTTCCACCAGATCCAGGGGAAGCTCTGGAACGGTCGGTTCTTA
Organism: uncultured Acidimicrobiia bacterium; assembly: GCA_964633745.1. Lineage (GTDB taxonomy): Bacteria > Actinomycetota > Acidimicrobiia > Spongiisociales > UBA4744 > CAYLHS01. Next base: position 17,467 of record CAZWHZ010000005.1, on the reverse strand, counting down.
CCGTTCTTCTACTTCGGCGTGTGGGTGTTCGCAGGGATCGCGTTGGGAGTCGCGCTGAAGTGGCTCGCCCGCTACCTGCCGAGGAACATGGGTGCCGTTTGGGTCAGAGGTCTGATTGTGATCGGAACAGCTATTCCGTTCTTCGTCTCGGACAGCGTGGTGTTCGGCGCCATTTCCGGGTGGGTCACGATCGGGATCGGCGCGTCTGCCCTCGCGGCAACGTTTGCGCTTCCGAAACAGGTATCGACCGGAACGGTTCTCCCTATCGGAGGCGCGTTCATCGTCATCGCTGCAGCGCTCTCGGGGATGTCGTTCATCCCCGGCTGGGTGCAGTGGAACTACACGGGGTACGAGGGCAAGGCCGATGCCACCGAATACTTCGCGCTCATGGCAGCGCTCGATGAGCTCCCACAGGGCCGAGTCCAGTGGGAGTACAACAAAGATCAGAACAAGTACGGGACGCCGATGGCGCTCATGCTGATTCCATACTGGACCGACGAGAGGGATCCCACTATGGAGGGACTGTTCTTCGAGTCGTCGCTGACAACGTCGTTTCACTTCCTGAACCAGGCCGAAATGAGCTTCGCGCCGTCGAGTCCCATACCCGGGCTTCGTTACCACCGATTCGACTTCGAACGGGGTCTGGCGCACCTGGCCTTGTATGACATCCGCTACTACGTCACCTACACCGACGAGGCGAAACAGAAGGCGATGGACACGCCCGAGCTTCGCCACCTCACCGACTCCGGGCCGTTCGCCATCTTCGAACTCCCTGAGTCGTCTCTTGTCGATGTGGCGACGTATGTCCCTTCCGTGTACGACGGCGGCGACTTCACCCAGGCGACCCTCGACTGGTACGACAACATAGACCAACTCGACAAATGGCTCGTCGCCGACGGGCCATCCGACTGGCCACGGGTCGGAGAGGACATCACGCCGTCAGCGATCCCTGAACCCGATACGGGGGTGGTCTCGGACATCGAACTCACGAACGATCACATCTCGTTTCACACGACCGCAGTCGGTGTACCGCACATGATCAAGGTGTCCTACTTCCCCGACTGGAACGCCACCGGTGCAGAGGGTCCCTACAGGGCTGCTCCATCGACGATGGTGGTGGTTCCGACGCAGGAAGACGTTGTGCTTCAGTTCCATGCGTCACTTGTCGAAAAGACAGCGAACGTGATCACGATCATCACACTGCTGCTCCTCGCCGGATTCGGTGCATACGGACGTCTGAAAGCGACGCGATGAGAAACTACCTTCGGAGCTTCCTCACAAAGGAAGCGGCCGGCCAGTTCATCAGACTGGCCTTCATCGGGGGCCTCAATACCGTCGTCGACTTCGCGCTCTTCAATGTCGGCTACGGGTGGGTCCACTTCTCGCTCTTCTGGTCGGTCACCATTGCCTTCACCATTGCGACGGCGCTCTCATATGTGCTCAATCGGAGATGGACGTTTCGACTCAGCGCCGGCGGTGGTTCCGTTCGCGAGACGATGTGGTTCTATGTCGTGAACCTCGCCGCATGGGGAGTGACCGTCGCGATCGTCAGCGGTGCCGAGGCGATCTTCGGTGATCTCGATCTCTTCCAAGCGAACCTCGCCAAGGTCGTTGCAACAGCGCTCATTCTCATTCCCAAGTTCGCGGGGTATCGCGACGTGGTGTTCGGGAAGGCGCTCCGGTCTGAGGAACGTGGCTCTGTTTCGGTCGAGTAGCTAGGACCGCAGCGACCACCAGAAGATTCGTAGGGTGTCCCTGCCCATTTCCCACAACGTCGAGACCGACAGCGGCGACGATGAGGCACCGACGCGAAGCGCGACGGGGATTTCCCCGATACGTGCGCCTCGACGCTGGGATCGAACGAGCAATTCCAAGTCGAACGCGTAGCGCGTTACTCTCAGATCCGGGAGTACCGACTGGGCGAGTTCACGCGTGAACACCTTGAGCCCGGTCTGCGTCTCACTCACATTGAGACGGAACAGAACACGCGTGACGATCCGGAAGACGGCACTGAGAAGCTTTCGCTTGAGCGGGTACCGTCCCCCACTCATCCCGTACCGTTTCGTCCCGACGAGCACATCCAGATCACGTTCCAGGAAGATGTCGACCACATCTGGCAACTGCTCCGGCGGAAGATCGAGATCACCGTCGAGAAACACCACGACCGGGGTCGTTGCCGCCATTGCACCCGTTCTCGACGCCGCACCTTTGCCGAGGTTCACGTCATGTCGAAGGACCAGGGCGGCGTCGGCGGCAGTCGCCTGGGCGAATGTCTCGTCTGCGCTGCCGTCGTCGACAACGATTATCTCGGAACCTGGCATGCTCTCCAGAACAGAGGCCACCCGCAGGACGTTGTCCCGGATGGAGGCACCGAGTTGGTAGGCGGGCATCACGACGGAGATAGAGGTGTCCAAAGCACGGGGAGTCTAGGGGCTCCGAGTCTCGAGTCGTCAGTCGTCGGTCCTCAGCTGCCTGTTCGTCGGGAGTGACGGTCCGCGGTTCGAGGCTGAAGACTGAAGACCGAAGACTGAAGACCGAAGACTGATGACGGCTCGCGGAGCGAGCCTCCTACAATGTGTGCGATGCGCGACCTTCACCCCATCTTCAAGGCATACGACGTGCGCGGGCGTACCGACACCGGCGCACTCGACGAAGAGGTTGCGTTCCGGATCGGAGCCGCGTTCGCTCGCTTTGTCAACTCTCCAGGTGTCGCTCTCGGCCGCGACTGCCGGGCATCATCCCCGTTGCTGGCGGACGCCTTCACGTCGGGGGTGACAAGTCAGGGGGTGAATGTACTGGACATCGGCGAAGTGGCAACCGACACGCTGTACTTCGTGTCGGGCAGTCACGATGTTCCCGGTGTGATGGTCACGGCGTCGCACAATCCACCGGAGTGGAACGGTCTCAAGTTCTGTCGGAGTGGGGCTGCGCCAATCGGCATCGAGTCTGGACTTTTCGACATTCGCGACCTCGCAGAGGCGGGCGTACCCGCGGGTGAGACAGAAGGCACCGTTGGCCATTTCGACCCGATTCCCGGCTACGTCGACCACCTGCTGTCCATCGTCGATCCGACCTGCATCGGTCCTCTTCGCGTCGTTGCAGACGGTGGCAACGGGATGGCGGGTGTCGCCCTCCCTGCGGTTTTCGAACGGCTTCGTGCCGAGTTGATTCCTCTCTTCCTAGAACCGGACGGTACCTTCCCGAACCATCCTGCCGACCCACTCAAGCCGGAGAATCTCCGTGATCTCGAAGCTGCGATTCGCACGGAGCAGCCAGATCTGGGGGTTGCGTTCGACGGGGATGCCGATAGAGCATTCTTTGTCGACGGGACGTCTCGGCCGCTCTCCGGAAGCACGACGACTGCCCTCATCGCGAAGTGGTTCCTGGGTCGAGAGCCTGGTGCCGCCATCGTGCACAACCTCATCGTCAGTCGGGCAGTCCCCGAGTTGGTGAGAGACGCCGGGGGGACACCGGTGCGAACGAGGGTGGGTCACTCGTTCATCAAACAGGTCATGGCCGACACGGGTGCCGCATTCGGCGGAGAGCACTCTGGTCACTACTACTTCCGGGACAACTTCCGAGCGGATTCCGGGACGCTCGCCATGCTCGTGCTGCTTCAGGTGATGTCTGAGGATGGCCGGTCGCTGTCGGAGATCCGTGCCGATTTCGAGCCCTACGCGGCATCGGGAGAGATCAACCTCGATGTCGATGATCAGGCAGCCGCGATCGAACGCGTCGCGATGGCGTTCGCCGATGCGACACAGGACCGTCTGGACGGATTGACGGTGAAGTGGTCGGACCGGTGGTTCAACCTCCGGCCATCGAATACGGAACCGGTCCTTCGCCTGAACGCCGAAGCCTCCGACGACGCCTCCGTTGCCGAGCTGGTCGAGGCGGCGAAGGCGGCGGTGAGGGAGGATCGATGATCTCTGAGGATCTGAAGGCGATTCTGGTGTGCCCTGCGTGCCATGGGGACTTGGACGAAGAAGAACTCACTCTTACGTGCACGAAGTGCGGTCTCCGATATCCGATCCGTGACGGAGTGCCAGTCATGTTGATCGAGGAAGCGACCAGGGAGTGACGATGGAATCGATGATCGAGAGCCTGCCGGACCAGTACCGGTGGGCCGCAGGGCTCAGGGTTCCTGAGGTGCCCGGCGCGACGTCGGCGATCGTATGTGGCATGGGTGGCTCCGGCATCTCGGGTGACGTGGCAGCTGCCATCGCAGACGGTCCGGTCTTGGTGCACAAGGACTATGGGCTTCCCTCGTGGGCACCCTCCCTTCCGGAGCCGATCCTCGTGGCCGTTTCCTACTCCGGCAACACGGAGGAGACACTCTCGGCCGTCGAGTCGGCACGAGCCGCAGGACTCCCTGTTGCTGCCGTCTCGAGTGGTGGGCAGTTGTCAGAGATCGCCGCCGACGAGGGATGGCCGTTGATCCAGGTGCCGGGCGGATTGCAGCCCCGCGCTGCATTCGGGTATCTCGCAGGAGCAGTCGTCAGGCTTCTCGAAGGTGCCGGGCTGGCACACGACGTCGGCCTCGACGAAGCCGCTGCCGTCGCAGGGACGCTGCTCGGCAAGCACCTGGACGGTCCGGGACGTCGATTGGCCGACGATCTCGCTGAGGGGCTGGCAGGCAAGGTCACTGTGGTCTTGGGCTCTGGCCTCACCGCGGTTGCGGCCGCTCGATGGAAGACGCAAATCAACGAGAACGCCAAGAGCCCCGCATTCGTTTCGGTACTCCCCGAAGCGGACCACAACGAGGTCGAGGGTTGGACGACCCTCGGCAGCGCCCTGCGTCGCACCGTTGGTCTCGTCATGCTGCGGGACGAGAACGAACACGGACGCGTGCGCGCGAGGTTTGAGCCCACGGCTCAACTCCTCGGAGAAGGGGCATCCGTTGTGGGAGAGGTGTGGGCGCAAGGGTCGAGCCGGCTCGCTCGGCTGACAAGCCTGACCGCCATAGGGGACCTCGTCTCGCTGAGACTCGCACGAACTGCAGGTATCGACCCTGTCGCGGTCGACGCCATCCAACAACTCAAGCAAACACTGGGAGAGTCATGAACTACGACATTGCTGATCCGTCGCTCGCAGGCGAAGGAGCTCGAAGGATCGAGTGGTCCGGCAGGAGAATGCCGGTGCTGGCGACCATCCGGGAACGATTTCGCTCCGAGAAGCCGCTCGACGGTAAGCGCGTTGCAGCGTGCCTGCACGTAACGGCAGAGACCGCGAACCTGATGTTGGCGCTGCGCGATGGGGGGGCGCAGGTTGCCCTTTGTGCTTCCAACCCTCTTTCCACGCAGGATGACGTCGCTGCCGCGCTGGTCGCCGACGGGATTCCGGTCTTCGCCGTACGCGGAGAGGACGATGATCGCTACTACAGCCATATCAACGCCGTGCTCGACACCAACCCCCATCTGACGATGGACGATGGGGCCGATCTGGTGACGGTTCTCCACAAGGAACGTCGTGACGTGAATCCGATCGGATCGACGGAAGAAACCACAACGGGCGTCATCAGGTTGCGGGCGATGGCTGAAGAAGGGATGCTCAGGCTTCCGGTTGTCGCAGTGAACGACTCGGCCACCAAGCACTTGTTCGACAACCGGTACGGCACGGGTCAGTCGTCTCTGGACGGAGTCCTTCGCGCCACGAACATGCTGCTCGCGGGATCGAACGTGGTGGTCGCCGGCTACGGAGACTGCGGGCAGGGGGTCGCCACGAGGGCCGATGGCATGGGCGCCAAGGTGATCGTCGTGGAGTCCGATCCGATCAGGGCTCTGTCGGCTGCCATGGACGGGTATCGGGTGATGACTGCCGACGACGCCGCGGCGGCAGGAGACCTCTTCATCACGGTGACTGGCGACAAGCATGTCTTCCGCGCTCGGCACTTCGACAAGATGAAGGACGGAGCGATCCTCGCGAACGCCGGGCACTTCGACGTCGAGATCGACCTGGAGGCGCTCGCCGAGTCGGCGGTTGCACGTAGAGAAGTGCGCCGGAACCTCGAGGAGTTCGAACTCGCCGACGGGCGCCGAATCATGGTGATCGCCGAAGGCAGGCTCGTGAACCTCAGTGCGGCAGAAGGGCACCCCGCCGACGTCATGGACATGTCCTTCGCCGATCAGGCGCTTGCGGCCGAGTGGCTCGTCCAGAACCACGAAGCACTCGTGCCCGGCGTCTACACCATCCCGGAGGAACTCGATCAGAACGTCGCACTCATCAAACTCGGTCACCTCGGTGGCTCAGTCGAGCAGCTGACCGACGAGCAGGTCGAGTACCTGGGATCCTGGCAAGAAGGGACATAGCAGAAGACTGCTGAGACGGTCGCCGGGTGGGCGCTGTTCGGTCAGGTCGCGTTCTGCGGTGAGTCGGCTGTCTCGCCGGTGGGTCCTCGACGGATGTCGATCACGACGTCTCCTGGCGCCCGTTCGATCACATCGATGATCTCGCGGTCGATCAGCTCGTTGCGTTCGATGAGCGCGTCCCGCAGCGCCTCCACGATGCGACGGTTCTGTGACAGCAGTCTGATGGCCTGTTGCTTGGCGTGATCGAGAAGACGCTCGACGTGCTCCCTACCGGCCGGGTCCCCGAGCACACGCGCCGCGAGGTTCCCACCGAGCAGTCCGTTGTCGAGTGCCCGGTAGGAGACGAGCGATCCACCGAGTCCCAGCGAGCCCACCATCTCCGCTGCGAGCTGGGTGGCTGACGCCAGATCGCCGGCAGGACCCGTGCTCGAATCCCCGAAGAAGAGTTCCTCGGCCGCCATGCCGCCCATCGAGATCTGGAGAAGTGCCCTCAGCTCGCTCTCTCGCTGCGTCCTGCGCTCCTCGACGAGGCGATGCGCGAGGAACCCGAGCGCCTCGCGCCGTTTGATGATCGACAGAACCTCGAGACGGCGACCCTTTCCGACCAGATACGCGATCGTTGCGTGACCGGCCTCGTGCGTCGCGATCGCTTCGCGCTCCTCAGGCGGGTAGTCGACCGGCTCGGGGAGACCCAACTCCATCTCGATCCTCGCACGATCCAGATCACGCATGGTCAAAGCGGTGCGTCCCTCGCGGAGAGCGAGGAGGAGCGCTTCGTCGAAGAGGCGTTCGAGGGACGCCGGCGTGTATCCGAGCGTTGCCGCTGCGAAGTCGTCTCGGGACGACTCCAGCTCCATCTCTGGAACATGTGCTTTGCGGGTCAGGAAGTAGTCGATCAGATCGCGTCGGCCGGTTCGTCCAGGGATGTCGAAGTGGAACACGCGATCGAACCGACCCGGTCGCAGCAGAGCCGGATCGAGTGAGTCTGCTCTGTTGGTGGCGCCAATGAGCAGCACGTTGGCGTAGGAGGCAGGGGACGCCTTGAGCTGACGATGTTCGGGAAGGAAGAGGTTGATCCTGTCTCGGAACCAGCTCACGATCTTGGTGCGGGTCGAAGGCTCATCGAAACTCTGCATCTGGATGAGCAGCTCGTTGACGACCCCTCCGGTGTCGGTCGCGATCGACCTGTTGACCGCCATGCCGACGGATGACGACATGTTTGGACGAGCCAAGCCGATCGCGTCGATCTCCTCGATGAAGCCGATTGCTCCACCCTCGGCCCTGGCTGCCTTACGCAGGGCCCGGAAAAACGAACGGATCCGTTTCGACGTCATCCCGTACCACATGCTCTGGAACGCCGTTGCTGACACGAACAGGAACGGCACGTTTGCCTCTTTCGCGAGTGCTTTCGCTGCGTGCGTCTTGCCGGTGCCCGGAGGGCCCTCGAAGAGCACACCGCGCCTTGGGCTTCCGCCCATGCTGGCTCTGAGCTGTTCATGATCGAGGAGGATCTGGAGGGTGTGACGGATCTCGGTGAGGAGGTGCCCGAGCCCCTTGACATCCTCGAATGAAACGTCGATCTGATCGGGCCTGTACACGGTGTGCGGCGATCTGCGGTTGCCGAGCATCGGTGCGATTAGGGCAAGGCCGATGAGGATGATGATCAGGGCGCCTGGCAACCAGAAGATGGCATCAGGGGGAAGCTTCGGAAGCGACGGCCACGGAGGGTGACCGGTCAGGACCCGATACCACATCCAGGTGGCGAATGGGGCGAGCAGATACCCCAGCTTCCTCAGTCTTCTTCGCCGCTCGGTTTCCCGGTCGACATGAACGTTCCCAGCCGCCATGTGACTATGTTGCCACAGAGAGTGACGTCGCGCCAATAGTTCTGTCGGTAGCAGGTCGTAGGTTCTCACCATGGTTTGCCTTGTGTGTTGCGCACCGACTCGTGCAGCACTCTGTCGGCGGTGCTCATCGCAGCTCCGGCCGGGAACCGATCGCCTGATCGGTTCCCGGCTACCGGTGCATGTTGCGCTCGCACATGAGGGTCCCGCACGTGTTCTCGTGCGCCGCCTCAAATACGAGGCGGTTCGTGCTGCCGCCGGACCACTGGCCGACGCGATGGCGAGGAGGGTTCCCGATCCGGGTGGAATCGTGGTGCCGATCCCCCGTGTGCCGCTCCGCGCATGGCGCTACGGGATCGATCCAGCCAAGGAACTTGCGCGGGCATATGCAGCACGTGTCGGTGCAACCGTCGTGGAGGTGCTTACTCCGGTGCTGTGGGCTCCGCGGCATGCGGGTCGTGCTCGTCGGGATCGATCACCGGTCCACTTCCGAGTGCGGGGGGGAACTGACGGTCCGGTCGTTCTCGTGGACGACGTGGTCACGACGGGACAGACGCTTCAGGCGGCATCGGAGCCGGCGCGCGCAGTCAGAGCCATTGCGGCAACCGGGGCAGGTAGAGTGAGAACGTGATTCTGCGACACGCAGCACCGCCGATCGCAATTCCGCGATCGCGCACCGCAGAGACTCAACCCCAGGAGGTCATTCTTGGACGTCAACCTGCAGAGCAAGGACTTCCAGCTGCCAGACCGTTTGATCGAGTCGGCAATCGTGAAGATCTCGAGAGCCGCGCGCTTCTTCAGCGGGGTCACATCGGCGGATATCGAGGTGACGAGGGCAAAGAACCCCAGAGTCAGCGATCCCTTCACGGCCGAGATCACGTCCAGGGCCGCAGGCCAGACGGTTCGTGTCGAGGCGAGCGGCCCGACGCCGGAGTCAGCGATCGACTTGGCGATCGACAAGTTCGAGGCGAGGCTGCACCGACTCAAGGAGCGGTTGATCGATCGAAGCCGCAAGGGGAGTGACAAACACCTCAATTCCGCTCGTGAGGGTGTCGAAGAAGAGGCGAACGACCCCAGCATCGTGAGAGTGAAGCAGTTTGTCATGAAGCCGATGACTCCTGAAGAGGCCGCCTTGCAGATGGACATGCTCGGACACGGGTTCTTCTTCTTCCAGAATGCAGAGAGCGATATGCCGAGCGTGCTCTACCGTCGCCGTGACGGCTCGTTTGGACTGATCGAGCCCGCGTGATTTCCGTTCTCGTCGTCGACGACTCGCCGCTGTTCGTTGCAGGGCTGTCCGCAGCCCTTGGCAACGCAGGGTTCAATATCGTGGGTGAGGCGCGGGACGCGATGACGGCGCTCACCATGGCCCGATCGCTGCATCCAGATATGGTCGTGCTCGACGTTCTCATGCCCGGGATGTCGGGCCTCGAGGTCGTTACACCACTGCGGGAGGCCTCGGGTGGCGCCAAGATCGTCCTGCTGACATCGAGCGAATCCGAAGAGGATCTATTGGTGGCGATCAAGGCCGGCGCCAGGGGGTACGTGGTCAAAGACACACCATTCGCTGAGCTGGTGGAGTCGATGCGTGCGGTGTGGAACGGTGGTGCGGTCGTGTCGCCGAGGATGGGGGCCAAGCTGTTCGACACGGTTGCCTCGCTCCTTCGACACAGGGAAGTCATCTCGAGTCGTCAGCCGGAACTCACCGGCAGAGAGATCGAGGTCCTGGAGCTGATCTCGGAGGGGATGACGAGCAAGCAGATCGGGGATCGGTTGTACATCTCCGAGAACACGGTGAAGAACCACGTACGCAACATCCTCGACAAGCTCGGATTGCACTCGAGAAACGAGGCTGTGCTGTACGCTCTTCGAGAGGAACTCATTCAGATCGACAGGTAGACGTGAGCGAGCAGAACACCGCCGCGACGATCGTCGAGGGGCTGGCCGGCGCCTGGACGATCTGCAACCTGTACCCGGATCCGGAGACGCAGCCGGCGCTCGAGCGAATCGGCGAAACCATCCGGGAGGCAGCAGCCCATGAGGAGACGTGGCTCGACGTCGGTCCGGGGTTCTTTCTGTATGGCGATGACGAGGTCGAGTCGATTCGTGAGGCGGCATCTCGGCTCGCCCAGCGGTGCTACGTCCACAACATCGCTTCACTCGGAGTCACCGGTCCGGTTCCGGATCGCGATCTTGCCAATTTCATGAGAATCCTGGCGATGGACGAGGGAACCGTCGCGGATGAGGGGGGTCTCTCCGCGCTCATCGCGGAGCACGGGATCACCGACATCGCCGTCGTCACGAGGGTTCCCCTGAAAGTCGAGGGCCAGGAACAGGTATTCGATCGACCGGGCGGCGTGCTGGAGGCCATGGCTGCCCTTGCCGACCCCGAAGCACTTGCCGGATCGCTGATCGAAGAAGCGGGAGGCGACCTGCAGCAACTTGCTGAGCTGTTCCATGAACGGTTCATCTCGACCTACGTGCTGATCGACGAGGAGGATGTATCGGCCCAGGAGCAGGTCGTTCAGGCGTTCGTCGAGGCGTTCTTCAACATCGATGAGGAGAGCCAGGTCGCGGTGCTCGACCCATTCCTTCGATCGGCCGAGGAACCACTCGAGCGGCTCTTCCTCGACCAGTTCGCCGGTCACGAACTCGCGAAACTCGCACCCCGCCTCGACTCGCACGGGTTTGCGCTCCTGATGGACTACGCGCGGATTGCGACGGACGAATCCGATCACAGACCGGATGAACTCCTCGGCTGGCTGGACGCGCCAGACGGCGGTGCGAGTGTCGTGCAAACGGTCGCGGCACGGGTACAGGACCGGCTGGTGCAGGGCGAGGATCTGACCGGCGAGCAGTCCTCGTATGCGCTGCTTCGGTCACAGTTCCCTAACCCCCGGCAGTACTTCTATCACACACTCGAAACATTCAGAGGACTGGTCGCCGTCGAAGATCGCAACGACCGCTACCGGCGCCTGATGCGGCTCCTGACGGGGAAGATCGTTGCGAGCATCAGGAGGGAGTGGTTCAGACGGGCTGAACTCTGGGTACGGAGTGTCACCGACTCACCCACCTTTCCGCCTGAGCGAGTGCGAGAGGTGGAGGAAGCACTCCACCTCTCCTGCACCACCGAGGTGTTGGACTCGTTGATCGCTCGGCTTGCGACTGCCGATACGGAATCCGTGCGGTATCTCGCGACTCGACTCGTGAGCTTGAACATGGGTGTCGGATTGGACTTGCTGGCGGGTGAGGACGACCGAGCTCGAAGGAAGACACTGATCGGAATCCTGGGCGAAGCGGCGAGAAGCGATCCTGGGCCGGTCATTGCGGCGCTCGATGACGGAAGGTGGTACGTGGTTCGTAACCTTGCAATCGTCCTGCGCACGTCTGGAAGCGATCGCGTAGCGCCGGAATTGGCTCGGCTCACTCGTCACGACGATCATCGGGTCCGCGTCGAGGCCTTGCGGGGGCTGGCGATGGTAGCGCCCGACGACGTCGCTGAAATCGGTGAACGGCTTCGAGATGATCATGAGACGGTCCGTCGCACTGCCATCGGGGTGCTCGCTCTCCGTCCGGGACCGGAGGCCGAGGCGATGATGATCGACGCACTCGGTGGAAAGCTCACGATTGACGAGAAGGCCGATGTCCTGCGCCATCTGGGCGACCGTGGAACGCCTGCGTCGACCAGCAGCCTCGAGAAGCTCGCCAAGCGCCGTTTCGCGATCACGGGTAGTGCCCGGACGCTACGAAAGGCCGCACGACAAGCGCTGGGAGCGAAGAAGTGATCTCCGAGAAAACCGCTCGAGCCGCCCTGCGATCGATCCAGGCCCTCTCACGGCAAATGAGTCTCTACCCGATGGGACACCCCTCGACGGGAGAAGCGCTCACCGATGCCACGGTGGTGACCCAGGCACTGTCGACGGACGAGGGAGGAGAGGCGGTCATCTCGTTGCTCGGGGATTCCATCTACCTCGGCAAGTCGCTCCTTCCACACGCCTCTCTCGAGCTCAGCTCCTTCTTGCGCACGCTCCAATCCAGGGGAATCGAGTCGATGTCGTTCACTTCACCGGTCGCGGGTGCTGACATCGCCGACCTCGGTGCCTTCATCGCCGGCCTGAGCGGCGACGTTCCGGCCGAGGCCACTATTCGACTCAACGAGTCGCCGTACTCCCGCGCCGATCTGGAGAGCGGAGAAGGTAGCGGTGTGCGCAGGTCATACACTCGATCTCTCGACGTGCTCCGCGGGGTGGCGGCTGCACTGGAGCGGGACGAGCACTTCGACCTGTCGGGGGCAGCGTGGGCGGTCGAACAACTCGTCGAGCAGACCATCTCTCAACCGGCGGCGTCGTTGCTGCTGTCAACGATGAAGAGCCACGACGAGTACACGTTCATACACTCGGTCAACGTGTGTATTCTCACGATCTCCATGGGGCGGATGATCGGTCTTCCGACCGAGCATCTCTCTGCGCTCGCGTTGGGTGCGCTGCTTCACGACATCGGCAAGGTGCGGGTTGCGTCGTCGATCCTTCAGTTCCCGGGCCGGCTTGATGCTGCACAATGGAAACAGATCAAGCTCCACCCACAGGAAGGGGCGGCAGCGATTCTGACCGCCGCAAACCCAATGCAGGAGATCGCCTCGACGATCGCCTATGAGCACCACGCCCGGTTCGATGGTTTGGGGTATCCGCCTTCCCACCGCAAGGACCGAAACCTTCACTTCTATAGCCGTCTCGTCGCCACGGCCGATACGTACGATGCAATCACCACGAGGCGGTCCTATCGACGGGCCGAGACTCCGAATCGGGCTCTTCATGTGATTCTCAACGGCGCAGGAACGATCTACGACCCGGACTTCGCGAGGGCTTTCATCGAGATGGTGGGTGTGTATCCGGCCGGTTCACTGCTTCAACTCTCCGACGGAGATCTCGTGATGGTGACCAAGGCGGACGATCAGGGTGAGACACCCGATGTTGTGCTCCTGCGGCCGGCCGGCGATCAGCTTCTCGCTCAGCCCGTCAAGGCCGAGATCGGGGACAGAGAGATCGTCGACCAGTTGCTGCCGGGCGAGATAGGGGTCGAGCCCGCAGCACTTCTCGAGCAAGTCGGCATCATCATCCAGCCCGTCTAGGAAGCCAACCCCGAAGTGATGGAACGCGTCTCGGGGCCGTTCCGGAGATACGGGGTGCGAACTGCGTATGGTGCGGCATTCGAAGCCCAACGAGTCTGAGGTACGAGGACATAGGCCACCCCCTGGATAAGATGAATGGGCTATGTCGCTCTTCAACAAGGTACTCCATGCGGGTGAGTCGCGGGTTCTGAGAGACCTCGCGGGCATCGCCGATCAGGTCGGTGCATTCGAAGCAGAGATGGAGGCCCTCGACGACGCGGCTCTGACGGCGAAGACAGACGAGTTCCGTGGCCGGCTTGCAGATGGCGAGACGCCGGATGACATCCTGGTCGAAGCGTTCGCCGTGGTGCGTGAGGCCTCGAAGCGCGTGCTCGGTCAGCGCCACTTCGATGTGCAGGTCGTTGGCGCCGCCGCCCTTCACACCGGGATGATCGCCGAGATGCGGACCGGCGAAGGCAAGACGCTCGTGTCGACCATGCCCGCCTACTTGAACGCGCTCACCGGCGAAGGCGTTCACATGGTGACGGTGAATGACTACCTCGCTGCACGGGATGCCGCGTGGATGGGGGGAATCCACCGGTCCCTTGGTCTGAAGGTTGGATTGATCCAGGCAGCCATGACACCGGAACAGCGCCGGCCAGCCTACGCGGCCGACATCACGTACGGGACCAACAACGAGTTCGGTTTCGACTATTTGCGGGACAACATGGCGATGAGAACTGCCGACCTGGTGCAGCGGGGTCATCACTTCGCCATCGTCGACGAGGTCGACTCGATCCTCGTTGACGAGGCCAGAACCCCTTTGATCATCAGCGGTGTGGTGACCGACACGGCAAAGTGGTACCGGGAGTTCGCCAAGATCGTCCGCCGCCTCGGCAAAGACCTCGACTACACGGTTGACGAAGGGAAGCGGCAGGTCCTCACGACGGAGGAGGGCGTGGCCAGAGTCGAGCAGATCCTCGGTATCGAGAACATGTTCGACTACACGAGCGTCGACTTCGTCCATCACCTGGATGCGGCGCTTCGCGCCAAGGAGCTGTACCTGAAGGATGTCGCCTACCTCGTCGACCACGGCGAGGTGAAGATCGTCGACGAATTCACTGGACGTGTGTTGGATGGGCGCCGCTACTCAGAGGGGCTGCACCAGGCGATCGAAGCCAAAGAGGGCGTCCGTATCAAGGAAGAGAACCAGACGCTGGCGACGATCACCCTCCAGAACTACTTCCGCATGTACGACAAGCTCGCGGGGATGACGGGTACCGCCAAGACCGAGGCCGCCGAATTCGCTCAGATCTACAACCTCGAAGTCGCGGAGATTCCCACCAACATGCCGGTGATTCGGATCGATCAGCCAGACCTCATCTACAAGTCGGAGGAAGCCAAGTTCGATGCCGTAGTGGACGATGTTGTGGAGCGGAACGAGCGAGGTCAGCCGGTGCTCATCGGCACCGTGTCGATCGAGAAGTCTGAGCGGCTGTCGACGGCCCTTCGCAAGCGCGGTGTGCCACATGAGGTACTCAATGCCAAACAACACTCTCGAGAGGCAGTCATCATCGCCCAGGCCGGCAGGAAGGGTGCCGTGACCGTCGCGACGAACATGGCCGGTCGTGGGGTTGACATCATGCTTGGAGGCAACCCCGAAGGTCTCGCGCAGATGGCTCTGACGAAGGCCGGCTTCGAGCCGGGCTCGGACGGGTACGAAGCGGCGCTCGACGAGACGCTCGTCGACTTCCGAGTGAAGACCGACGCAGAACGCAAGGAAGTCCTCGACGCCGGTGGCCTGTACGTCGTGGGTACCGAGCGTCACGAGTCCCGCCGGATCGACAATCAGTTGCGAGGAAGGTCCGGTCGTCAGGGCGATCCGGGCGAGTCCCGGTTCTACCTGTCACTCGGTGATGACCTCATGCGTCGGTTCGCTTCGGACCGCGTTGAGATGATCATGGAGCGGCTCCGGATACCCGACGACGTGCCGATCGAAGCCAAGATCGTATCGAAGGCGATCGAGCGGGCTCAAGGACAGGTGGAGTCCCAGAACTTCGAGATCCGCAAGAACGTTCTCAAGTACGACGAGGTGATGAACCGTCAACGTGAGGTGATCTATAAGTGGCGCAACGGCCTCCTGCGTCAAGATCGAAGTGAGACCCTGGTGCGGGAGTGGATCGAGGAGGTCATCAGCGGCACTGTCGAGAGCGTGCTGGGCGAGGGCTCTCCCCGAGACTGGGATTGGGACGAACTGATCAGACAGCTGAATGTGTTCTACCCATCGGAGCTGGACCTCGAGTCACTCGACGATGGCAGGGGCATCGACGCTACCGATGTCGCTGACGCAGCCGTCGATGAGGCTCTTGCGACGTTCGATGTTCGCGAGGAGGAGCTCGGTGCCGACACGCTTCGCCAGATCGAGAAGACGGTCGTACTCGCGGTGATCGACGCGAAGTGGCGTGAGCATCTCGCCGAAATGGACTACCTGCGGGCCGGGATCGGATTGCGCGCGATGGGGCAACGCGATCCGCTCGTCGAGTACCAGCGCGAGGGGTATGACATGTTCGCCGAGCTGGTCGACTCCGTGAAGAGCGAAACGACCAGGTACATGTTCCATGTGCAAGTCGCAAAGCAGGCGGAGAAGGCGCAGCGCCAACAAGAGATTCATCAACGGGAGGCTGCGGGCGCCGGCGGCCGTTCTGTCGCTCAGGCGACGTCTTCGAAGGTGGGCCGCAACGAACCATGCCCGTGCGGCTCAGGCAAGAAGTACAAGCACTGCCACGGCGCCAGGGTGTAGGCCACGCTTCGCTGTTTTCGGTTCTCAGTTCTCGGTTCGCGACCTCGGGGGTCCAAGACCACGGGGCGACACGGCGATCGGCTTGCCGACAACCGATGACCGACAACTCATGGCGTCGGGCGTAGCCCGACTACCATTTCCCGCCCATGGATATCGATCCCCGATCACTTCTGAGCGAACTGCGCACCCGACTCTCCGACGCCCGGAGGTTCCTTTGACCTCGATGGCAAACAAGCACTGCTTCCGGAACTGAGGGAGACTGCAGCGTCGCCCGACCTATGGGCCGATGCATCGAGAGCAGCAGAGGTCAACCGGACGCTTGCCCGATACGAAGGTCTCATCGCGCACGTGGAGCGGTTGGATAGCACCCTCGATGACGCCGAGGTGATGCTCGACCTCGCGGCTGAGGAGCACGATGAGGGGGCGGCGGAAGAGGCGCTCTCGGAGCTGAGGGCTGCCGAGCGTGACCTGGGCAAACTGGAGATCGAGTCGCTCTACTTCGAGCAGTACGACGAGGCTCCGGCAATCATGAGTGTTCACGCCGGCGCAGGCGGCGTCGACGCACAGGACTGGGCCGAGATGCTGCTACGGATGTACCTGCGCTACTTGGAAGATAGGGGCCTGAGCGTCGAGATCGACGAGGTAACACCGGGCGACGAGGCGGGTATCAAGTCCGCGACCCTGACCGTACGGGGTGACCATGCCTACGGGATCCTCGAAGGGGAGCGGGGAGTCCACCGCCTGGTGCGGATCAGTCCGTTTGATGCCAACAGCCGAAGACACACCTCATTCGCCGGCGTCGACGTGATTCCGGAGGTGGAGGAAGAGGAGGTCGAGATCGATCAAGACGACCTCCGCGTCGAGACGTACCGTTCGCAGGGTGCAGGAGGTCAGCACGTCAACGTCACCGACTCGGCCGTTCGTATCACACATCTGCCCACCGGGGTGGTGGTGACGTGCCAGAACGAGCGGTCCCAGCTTCAGAACAGGGCAAGGGCCATGGTGATCCTGAAGGCCCGCCTTGGTGAGTTGGCTCGCAAGGAGCGAGCGAAGGAACTGGACGAGATCCGGGGCGACCAGGAAGCGGCGGCATGGGGCCGTCAGCTTCGCTCGTACGTGCTCCAGCCGTATCAGATGGTCAAGGACCTGCGCACTGGAGTCGAAGTCGGCAACGTGCAGGGGGTTCTCGACGGGGACTTGGACGAGTTCGTTGACGCCTATCTGCACTGGCGGCGTGGACGGCAGGAGCGAGGGGATCAGTGATGCAGTTTGTCCCCACACCGTTGCTATCCTTTGCAACCGCCCGGTGCGGAGTTCGGGGCAGAACATACGGCCGGCAGTTCCCAGACGGGACCGCCGCTGAAGTGAGTGGTCCATGATTCTTCTCGAAGGTGTCACAAAGGTGTAC
>CAZWHZ010000004.1:0-50998 GCA_964633745.1 uncultured Acidimicrobiia bacterium | reverse complement strand
GACTGAAGACTGAAGACTGCAAGGAGCCAACGATGCAGACGGGATTGAGGGGTCGGGACATGATCACGACCCAGGAGTGGACCAAGGACGAGATCGACACGGTGCTGGATGTCGCGCTCGATCTGAAGCGCAAGCAGGCGCTCGGTGAGCCACATGCGTACTTGCGCGACAAAGTGCTCGCGATGCTGTTCTTCTTCTCGAGCACCAGGACGAGGGCGAGTTTCGAAGCCGGGATGGCACAGCTCGGCGGTCACGCAATGTTCATGGAGTCCCGTACGACACAGATCAGTCATGGGGACACCGCCACCGAAATCGGTGAGATTCTCGGTCGCTACAGCGCCGGTATCGCCATCCGTCAGGTCGACTGGGGGGTCGGCAACGCGTACCAACGAGCTGTCGCGGAGGCAAGCAGGGTTCCTGTACTCAACATGCAGTGCGAGATGTACCACCCGCATCAGATCCTCGCCGACCTGATGACGATCATCGAGAAGAAGGGTGATCCTCGCGGCAGGACGATCAATGTGAGCTACGCATACGCATCCAGCTACCAAAAGCCGCTGAGTGTCCCACAGAGCCTCGTCCTGCTGGCGACGCGATTCGGGATGAACGTCAGGTTGACCCGTCCGCCAGAGTTCAAACTGATGCCAGAGGTCGTCGCACAAGCCGAGGAGAACGCACGCAGGTCACACGGCTCGTTCGAGATCATCGAGGACTTCGATGAAGGGTTCCGTGGTGCCGACGTGGTGTACGCGAAGAGCTGGGGCGCGATGCTGACCACCACCGACGAAGTGGAGTCGAAAGCGATCGGCGACAAGTACACGGACTGGATCACCGACGAACGCCGGATGGCTCTTGCCGACGAGGATGCCATCTACATGCATCCCCTACCGGCAGATCGGAACGTCGAAGTCACCGACGGAGTCATCGACGGCCCACACAGCGTCGTCTTCGACCAGGCGGAGAACAGGCTGCACGCACAGAAAGCGGTGATGGCACTAACCATGTAGGTCGAGCCATCCTCCGGAAGGAGACGGTGTTGAGCAACACGAAACTGGCGGTGGTGGCGATCGGCGGCAATTCGTTGATCAGAGACAGCGAGCATTCCACAGTCGAGGATCAGTACATAGCCGCGGGGGAGACGGACCACCACATAGCGGAATTGATCAAGGAAGGGTGGGATGTCGCGATCACCCACGGGAACGGCCCGCAGGTCGGGTTCATACTCCGTCGATCCGAGCTCGCGCGGGGAGAACTGCACGAAGTTCCCCTCGACGTCTGTGGCGCCGACACCCAAGGTGCGATCGGGTACGCCCTCCAACAGAACCTCTACAACGACTTCCTCGCCCTTGGAATCGACAAGACCGTCACGACCGTGGTCACCCAGGTCGAAGTTGATGCTGCCGATCCTGCCTTCGATCAGCCCTCGAAGCCGATCGGATCGTTCATGGACGAACAGACCGCCGAACGGCGACGCATATCTGACGGATGGGAGGTCGTGGAGGACGCCGGCCGCGGCTGGCGGCGGGTCGTTGCGTCTCCCCAGCCGAAACGGATCGTCGAGATCGACGCCATTCGCGATCTGCTCGGACGAGGCATGGCCGTCATTTGTGTCGGCGGTGGTGGGATCCCCGTTGTTTCCGCACCGGGCGGCTGGCTCAAAGGTGTTCCCGCGGTGATCGACAAGGACCGCGCGTCCGCGCTCCTGGCAGGGGAGCTTGGCGCAGATCTTCTGCTCATCTCAACCGCGGTGGAGCAGGTCGCCCTCGACTGGGGGACCCCTGAACAGCGTTGGGTGGACTC
This sequence comes from uncultured Acidimicrobiia bacterium, assembly GCA_964633745.1. GTDB lineage: Bacteria > Actinomycetota > Acidimicrobiia > Spongiisociales > UBA4744 > CAYLHS01. The sequence continues at coordinate 49,198 of CAZWHZ010000004.1, read as the reverse complement.
GATGACGGTCGAGGAGGCGAGACAGTACCTCGCCGAAGGTGTGCACTTCTCCAAAGGAAGCATGGCGCCCAAGATCGAGGCGGCGATCATGTACCTCGACGCCGGCGGCACCGAGGTCATCATCACGAACCCCGAGAACATCGAGCGCGCGGTGCGAGGCGAGACAGGGACACGGATCACGAGATGATCATCGGACTTCGCTGTGTCATCTGCGGGACGGTGTACGAGCCGGACGAAGTCGAGTACGTCTGTCCGGAACACGGCAATGAAGGCATCCTCGACGTTGTCTACGACTACGAGGACCTTCGCACGACCGTCGATCGAGACAATCTGGGCTCGGACTGGTCGATGTGGCGGTACCGCCCGCTCCTGCCGATTCAACAGGACGCCGTCGTTCCACCCCTCAGCATCGGCTGGACGCCGATGTACGAAGTCGACTCACGTGTGTGGATCAAGGACGACGGACGGGAGCCGACCGCATCGTTCAAGGATCGAGCGAGTGCCATCGCTGTTGTGAAGGCGGCGGAACGCGGTGCCGACGTCGTCACGACGGCATCAACCGGGAACGCGGCGGCTGCACTGGCGGGGGTCTGTGCCTCGGTCGCTCAGCGAAACGTGATCTTCGTACCGGCGTCAGCTCCGCAAGCCAAGATCGCCCAGCTGCTCGTGTTCGGTTCCACCGTCTTCACGGTTCAGGGCACCTACGACGATGCATTCGAGCTGTGTCTCGAGGTCGCGGGAGAGTACGGCTGGTACAACCGCAACACGGCCTACAACCCGTATATGACCGAAGGCAAGAAGACCGCGGCGTACGAGATCGCAGAGCAACTCGGCTGGGACGTGCCCGACGCCGTCGTTGTGAGCGTCGGAGACGGATGCATCATCGGGGGGCTGCACAAAGGCTTCAAGGACCTTCTCGAACTCGGTTGGATCGGCCGGGTGCCCCGATTGATCGGCGCTCAGGCAGCCGGGAGCAATTACCTCGCCGAAGCCTGGGCCAACGGCGAGGACGTGCTGACCAAGCCGCCGATCGAAGCGACGACGGTGGCCGACTCGATCTCGGCCGGCCTTCCTCGCGACCGCATCAAGGCGATGGCGGCGGTCGTGGAAACGGAAGGCGCGTACGTGACCGTGTCGGATGATCAGATCCTCGATGCGATTCCGGAGATGGCCCGGGCGAGCGGCGTGTTCGGCGAACCGGCGGGTGCCGCCGCCTACGCAGGCTTTCTTCAGGCGCGTGAGCTGGGAGTGCTGACCGAGTCGGACAGTGTCGTCGTGCTCAACACGGGGAGCGGCCTCAAGGACGTCGCATCCGCGGTGCGCGCCGCGGGCATGGCGGGTGCCGAGCCGTACACGATCGAACCCACATTGGATGCCGCAAAGGCAGTGATCGACAGACTGGAGATTCCGTGATCGACCTCACCATCCACGAGGCGCCGTTAGGACGGGCAGTTCAGAGGGCGCGCGAGCGCAACATCATCATTCCGACATTCGCCCAGCAGCGCGATCCGGGACTGGTACCCGAATCGATCAAAGCGAAACTCGGCAGCGTCGGCCTGTGGGACCTGGATCCGATCAACCTGTTCAGGATCACGTGGAAGAACGAGCCTGTGCCGAGCGGGGGAGGGTATGGGGACGTGAACTTTCTCGAGTACCCGTCCGCTCTCACCGGTGTTCCGGTCCGTATCGTGACGTTGGTCGGCAAATGGTTCCCGACGGGAGCGCACAAGGTCGGGGCCGCATTCGGGTGTCTCGTGCCGAGATTGGTGACCGGCCAGTTCGATCCAACCAGCCAGAAGGCCGTGTGGCCATCGACCGGAAACTACTGCCGCGGCGGAGCCTACGACTCGAATCTGCTCGCGTGCGAGTCCGTCGCCATCCTCCCGGAGGGCATGAGCAGCGAACGATTCGAGTGGTTGTCAAAGGTCGCAGGCGAGGTCATAGCGACCCCCGGATCGGAGAGCAACGTCAAAGAGATCTTCGACAAGACGTGGGAACTCCGTCGATCCGGTGAGGACGTCGTGATCTTCAATCAGTTCGATGAGTTCGGCAACTACCTCTGGCACTACACCATCACCGGCCCCGCGATGGTCGAGGTCCTCGAAGAGATCATGGGACCGGGGGACCGGTACCGCGGTGTCGCGCTGACCACAGGGTCGGCAGGGACCATCGGATCCGGCGACTACATGAAGCAGCAGTATCCGACGTCCAAGATCGTCGCAAGCGAGGCCCTGCAGTGCCCGACGCTGCTGGAGAACGGGTTTGGCGCGCACAGGATCGAAGGAATCGGCGACAAGCACGTCCCGTGGATCCACAATGTCAAGAACACCGACTTCGTAACGGCTATCGATGACGAAGCCACCATGCAGATCTTGCGCCTCTTCAACGAGCCGGTCGGTCAGGACTACCTGATCGAGCGAGGTGTGGACGCATCCTTCGTGGAGGAACTCCCTCAGCTCGGCATATCGAGCGTTGCGAACATGCTGTCGTCGATCAAGTTCGCGAAGTGGAACCAGATGACCGGCCAGGACGTCGTGATGACCGTAGCGACAGACTCCGTCGAGATGTATGAGTCACGACTGAGAGAGCTCAATGAAGAACGCGGTGCCTTCACCCGGGACGACGCAGTCGTCGCGTTCGAGCGCTACCTGCGAGGTGTCGGAACCGACGCCATGGTCGAACTCGACTACCAAGGTCGCATGCGTATCCACAACCTCAAGTACTACACGTGGGTCGAGCAGCAGGGCAAGACCTACGAGGAGATTCAGGCTCAGTGGTACGACGACGACTACTGGACATCGGTTCAGTCGGAGGTCGACGTAATTGATCGTCACATCGAGGCGTTCAACGAGAAGACCGGGCTGCTCTCCGAGCTTTGATATGCGTGCGCAGCTGCTGTACGAACTGGCTCCAGTCGACCGACAGCCGCTGCGCCTCGAACATACGGACGATCCTGTTCCAATGGCCGGAGAACTGTTGCTCGATGTGACGGCGTGCGGTGTGTGTCGTACCGACCTCCAGGAGGTTGAGGGCGACATCGAGCCGCACCGGGTTCCGGTGATACCGGGACATCAGATCGTCGGTGCGGTCGCAGCAGTCGGTGACGCCGTGGAGGGGTGGAGCGTGGGGGAGCGAGCGGGTGTTGGCTGGATCGGCGGGAGTTGCGGCAGGTGCAACTTCTGCCGGTCGGGTCGCGAGAACCTGTGCACGTCGGCGGTGTTCACCGGATGGGACCGCGATGGCGGATATGCCGAGAAGGCGACAGCCGATGCGGGGTACGCGTTTCATCTTCCTGAAGGCGTGTCTGATGTCGACGTCGCTCCGCTGCTGTGTGGTGGAGTGATCGGCTACCGAGCACTGAAGGTGTCAGGCATTCAACCGGGAGGTCGCCTCGGGCTCTACGGATTCGGCGCGTCCGCCTTGCTCTCCCTCCAGGTGGCGCAGCAGTGGGGCTGTGATGTGTACGTCGCAACGAGATCCGAAACGGAACGGGCGAGGGCCATCGAGATGGGTGCTGTCTGGGCGGGCGGCTACGACGAGCGACCGCCGGTTCCATTGGACGCCGCCGTCACATTCGCACCAGTGGGCTCGGTCGTTGTGAACGCGCTCAGAGCGGTCGATCGTGGAGGGGTGGTGGCGATTAACGCCATTCACCTCGATGAGATGCCCGCCTTCGACTATCGGCATCTCTGGTTGGAGCGTCAGCTGCGGAGCGTTGCCAACTTCACGAAGCAGGATGCATCCGAGTTCCTGCAGCTCGCAGCCGAGATCCCCATTACCACGGTGGTTCAGGAGTATCCATTGGAGGATGCGAACCGTGCGCTGTTGGAGCTTCGAGAGGGACTGGTTGCCGGGGCAGCCGTCCTTACGATGTAGGCCGGTCCGAACCGGGTTGTACCTCGTACCCGGTACCTGGTACGCCCTGCGGTCTCGGAACGCCCGGAACCAGGTACCGGGTACGGCGGGCGCTAGCCCGCCTGGTGGGCGTACTTCATCTCCCGACGGAACTTCTTCCAGTCGGACTGCTTCGTGGACAGGAAGACGTCGGTCCCGATCATGACGACGCCCAGCAGGAGGAGGATCCAAGTCGTCCAGGCGGGGGAGTGGGAGCCCCACGCCGCGCCGAGGTTGAGGAACGGGACCAGCTTGGTCGTCAGTGCGCCCGATGCATGCATCCAGGCGCGCCCTCGTGGTGGTGTCGCGAGGTAGCTGACGTAGTCGATCTTGACGCCCGGCTGAGGAGTGCGGCCGATGAACCAGTGGGTGAATCGAATCCCAACGATTCGACCGACGATGAAATGTGCGAGTGTGTGTGTCGAGCCGAGAAGTATGCCGGTGCCGAGGAGCACCCAGATGCCGTTCCATGGGGCGTCGACGAAATAGGCGAGCGACACGACGGCGAGGCCAACCACAGTGAGTAGCGACATGGCGCCAATGCCGGCCCCGATCGGCAGCATGACGAGAGCCCAACGACCAAGAGCGCGCTGGTCGATCGTGGCAACTCGGTTTCCGTAGCGGGCTACGAGTTGCGGATCGCGCTTCAGCCTCGCGACCACCTTCCAGAAGCCCAGCTCCGCAAGATCGACCGTGCCGGGCTCTGCGAGCGCCGATTCACACTGTGCGAGGATCGCATCGATGTCCATGGGGTGGACCCTACCGGGCAGCAGGCGGACAGGTTCGGCGAGTCGCTAGATTTGGGCGTAACGTGCACATCGAGTTTCCGACAACGATCGACGATGCGGTGCAAGCGCTCGATGGCGATACGACGTGCCTTGCGGGCGGGACGGATCTCATGGTCGAGGTCAACTTCGGACACCGCCGCCCCTCGCGAGTGGTCGCGTTGCGTCGGATCGACGAACTCGCCGACATGCGGCAAGACTGGATCGGCGCCGGGGTCACATACGCACGGCTCGAACGTTGCCGATGGCCAGGTCTCTCCGAGGCAGCCCGAACGGTCGGATCACCCCAGATCCGCAACGTTGGGACGATCGGCGGAAACATCGGGACGGCAAGTCCGGCGGGCGACGCGCTCCCGTTTCTTGCAGCGGTCGATGCGACGATCGTGACGCGATCGGTCGGCGGATCCCGGGAGCTGCGCTGGGACGAGTTCTTCACCGGCGTCAAGCGCACGGCACTGTTGCCGGACGAACTCATCGTCGGAGTGAAGCTGCCACCCGAGATCCCCGAGCGGCAGGGATTCTCGAAAATCGGTACCCGGTCGGCGATGGTGATTGCGATCGCATCGGTGTGCGTTGCTCGATTCACCGACGGGAGGACACGCGTCGCGCTCGGTTCGGTCGCGCCGACGGTGACGAGGGCTCGGCGCGCCGAGGAAATGATCTCCGAAGAACGATCGCCGAGCGAAGGGGCACTCGACGAGTTCCAACGGCTCGTGTCGGAAGAGGCATCTCCGATCACCGACCACCGGGCGACCGCACGCTACCGGCGGCACGGAGTAGGCGTCATCGCACGACGCACATTGGAGCGTTTGCTATGAGATTCCGACTCAACGGGATCGAGACGGAGACAGCCGTCGATGGTGCGCAGAGTCTGCTGAGAGTCCTGCGCGAGAACCTTGGAGTAACCGGGAGCAAGGACGCGTGTGAACAGGGCGAGTGCGGTTCGTGCACGGTCCTGATGGACGGGCAGCCTGTGTGCTCATGCCTCGTCTTGGGGCTCGATGCCGAGGGCGCCGACATCGTCACAGTGGAGGGGTTGACTCCCGAGGCGGGCCTCTCCCCGGTGCAAGGGGCACTCCTCGATGAGGGAGGTGTCCAGTGCGGCTACTGCACGCCGGGAATCGTCGTCGCCGCCACGCACCTCCTCGATCAGAACCCGCACCCGACCGACGGTGAGATCCGCGAGTCCCTTGCAGGCAACATCTGTCGCTGTACCGGGTATGGGTCCATCATCAGGGCAGTCAGGAGCGTGCAGTGACGGCGAGAACATCGAGGCGCGTGAGCGGAGGTGTGGGCGAGTCCATTCGACGACCGGACGGCGCCGCGAAGGTCTCGGGGGCATTCGCGTATGTGGGCGACCTCAGTGCCAAGACCATGCTGTGGGGAGCCACACATAGGGTGTTCGCGCCCCGTGCCCGGATCATCTCGATCGATGTCACACCCGCGCTCGACATGGAAGGGGTCGTCGCCGTCCTCACACAGGGTGACGTGCCCGGTTTCAAGTACCAGGGCCAGATCGTGCAGGACCAGCCGGTTCTCGCCGAAGGAGAGATCCGTTTCTGGGGCGAGGCCGTCGCGTTGGTTGCTGCCGAGACGCGAGACCAGGCGCGTGCGGCCGCCGCTGCGATCGGTGTCGAGGTGGAGCCGCTGACTCCCGCAACGAATCTCGAAGAGGCGGTTGAGCTTGGAGAGATCTTCAGAGAGATGCGGGTGAGACGGGGCGACCACGAAGCGCACGGCGCAGTCGTCGTCGAGGGCTACTACGAGACGCCGAATATCGACCAGGCGCCACTGGGCACCGAGGCAGGACTTGCCGTCCCGGACGGGTCTGGTGGGGTAGACCTCTACCCTCCGTCGCAGTGGATTCATGTCGACCACGAGCAGCTCGTTCGGTGTCTCGGACTCGAGTCCGACCAGCTTCGTGTTCACCCGACGGGTCTTGGCGGGGCGTTCGGGTCCAGAGAGGACCTCAGCCTGCACACCCACCTGTGCATGCTCGCGTTGCGAACGGGGCGTCCCGTCAAGATGGTGTATGGGCGAGACGAGAGCTTCGTCGGGCATGTGAAGCGCCATAGCGCCCACATGTGGTACCGGCACGAGGCAGATCCTGACGGGACGCTCGTCAGGGTCGACGCGAAGCTCGTGTTGGATGGTGGTGCGTATGCGAACACGTCCGAGGCCGTGATCGCAAACGCCGTGTACTTCGCTGCGGGACCGTACCGCTGCCCCAACGTGTTCGTTGAAGGGTATGTGGTACGTACCAACAACCCGCCGACGGGGGCGATGCGGGGGTTCGGTGCCAATCAGGTCTGTTTCGCGTATGAAGCACAGATGGACAGGCTCGCCGCTGCACTGGGCATGGATCCACTGGAACTCCGATTGAAGAACGCCATCGGTCCCGGTGACGTGCTCGCGACGACAGGTCAGCGAATCGTCGATCCGCTTCCGACAGAGGAGGTCATCCGGTCGGTGATGTCGATCCCATTGCCCGATGAGGAGACCGATCGACGGCCAGGCGGCACGGGTCTCACAACTCCGCCTTCCGCGGTCGTTCGAGGCATCGGGTATGCCGTCGGAGTCAAGAACCTTGCGTTTTCCGAGGCGTTCGATGACTACGCAGACGCGAGAGTCGAACTGACCCCGCAGGGAGCGCGCGTCTACACCGCAGCTGCGGAGGTTGGTCAAGGGATGGTCACCATTCTCGGCCAGATCGCGAGGAGTGTCCTGGGTCTGGAGCGTGTCGAGGTCGTCTGGGGCGACACATCACAGATCGGCTCCGCCGGATCGTCGTCGGCATCGCGACAGACCCAGATGACCGGAGGTGCGGTCGAGCAGGCTGCCCGCCGGGCGCGCGCCGCAGCCCTCGAGCGGGTTGGAGGGGATGAGATGGATGAGGACGGTGTGTGGCGCAACGGCAGGTTGGTCGGCACCTGGCCCGAGTTGTGTGGGGAAGGGCCAATTGTCGGCGAGGTCCGCTACCGGCATGCCCCGACAGAAGAACCCGACGAGAGTGGGCAAGGGGACGTCCATGTCGACTTCTGCGTCGCCGCCCACCGGGCGGTCGTCGACGTCGACCCGATTCTGGGCCTGGTACGAGTGGTCAGGATCGACACGGCCCAGGACGTTGGGAAGGCGCTCAACCCCGTGCAGGTGATCGGGCAGATAGAGGGCGGGATCGCGCAGGGTTTCGGCATGGCCCTCATGGAGGAGCTCATCCTGGACAACGGTGCTATCAAGAACCCGACGTTCACCGACTACCTCTTGCCGACGATCGAGGACATGCCACCGGTCGAGGCGATCGTTGTTGAACAGCCGAGTTCCTGGGGTCCCTTCGGGGCGAAAGGATTCTCGGAACTCCCGTCGATTTCGTCGGCGGCCGCGGTGGCGGCGGCCGTGCGCGTCGCAACGGGCAAGCCGGTGACGCGACTACCTATTCACCCGGAGGACATCGCAGAGATCGGGTAGCAGAGCTACCCGATCTCCAGCTGACACCTACTGGCCGGCCTTGTCTGGCTGTGAGCTGTGTGCCGCTGGCTGTCGGCTATGAGAAGAGCCGTGCTGCGGCGCGATTGTGCTCTTCCACGAGCGTTTCCAGTTCCAAGTTGACGGGATGGCCTTCGCTGACGACGGGCTTCCCATGCACATAGGTATACGAGGCGCGGGTTGATGCGCACAGCAGGAGGGCGGCAACCGGATCGTGTTGGGCGCCCGCGTACTCGACACGATTCACGTCGAACGCTGCGAAGTCGGCTGCCTTCCCGACCGAAAGGGTCCCGATGTCATCCCTTCCGAGCACGCGTGCCCCCCCGATCGTGGCAAGTTCGAGCGCAGACCGTACGGGCATCATGCCTTGTCTCCGAACGCGTGCGAGCAAGAGGGCAAGTCGTGCTTCACCGATGAGGTCGTTGCCGTCGTTCGAAGCGGAGCCGTCGACACCGAGGCCAACGCGAACACCGGCGTCCAGATACTCGGCGACGGGTGCGATGCCGGATCCCAGGCGCATGTTCGACGCCGGACAGTGGGCGGCGCCCGTGCCTGTGTCGGCCATGCGAGCGATCTCACGTTCGGACATGTGCACCGCGTGGGCGAACCACACCTCCGGTCCTACCCAGTCGACACTCTCGGCATAGGCGAGAGGTGGCATGCCGAAGTGCTCTACGCAGAATGCCTCCTCGTCGATCGTCTCGGCAAGATGGGTATGGAGCGTGACACCGTAGTGGCGGGCAAGTGCTGCCGACTCCCGCAACAGGTCCCGGGTGACCGAGAATGGAGAACACGGGGCGACGACCACCCTCAGCATCGAGCCGGGCTTGGGATCGTGGAACGTCTCGATCACCCGGCGTGTGTCCTTCAGGATCTCCTCCTCGTCCTCAACCACCGAGTCGGGAGGCAGGCCGCCGGCACTCTGACCGAGGCTCATCGAACCTCTCGCCGCGTGGAATCGGAGGCCGACGTGCCCGGCAGCGTCGATCTCGTCGTCGAGTCGAGAGTCGTTGGGGAACAGGTAGAGATGATCGGAGGAGGTGGTGCACCCGCTCATGGCGAGTTCCGTCAATCCGAGACGCGCAGAGACATTGACATCCTGGGAGGTGATCTTGGCCCACACCGGGTACAGCGTCGTGAGCCAATCGAAGAGTTCCGAGTCCTGTGCGTATGCCCTCGTCAGTGTCTGGTACAGGTGGTGGTGAGTATTCACCAGGCCGGGAATAACAACATGATCGGTCAGATCGAGGATGGCGTCCGCCGATGCGGGGAGGTCAGAGGAGGGGGCAACCTGTTCGATCCAACCGTCACGAATGAAGAGCCCGCCATCGGGGATCTCCCTTTGGTGCTCGTCCATCGTGACGAGCACGGTCGCGTGCGTTACCAGGAGCGTGGTCACCTTGGAAGCGATGCTAACGACCTGCGGGTAGGATTCGGGTTTCATAGCCGGCAAGAGAAGTGAGCAGTGCAGAGCTACGTTCGAAGCCTCCCCAAGGCGGAACTGCATATCCACATCGAGGGGTCGCTCGAGCCGGATCTCATGCTGACACTCGCGAAGCGAAATGACGTAGCGTTGCGTTTCTCGACGGTCGAGGAGATCAATGCGGCATATGCATTCACCGATCTCCAGTCGTTTCTCGACATCTACTACGAAGGTGCAGCCGTCCTTCGAACCGAGCGTGACTTCTATGACCTCGCATGGGCGTATCTGCAACGCGCTGCTGCGGACGGAGTGCGCAGGACTGAGATCTTCTTCGATCCACAGACGCATACCGACCGGGGCATCCCCTTCGATGTTGTGATCTCGGGGCTCCACAGGGCCGTGGAGGAGGCATCGGATCTTGGTGTCTCGGCTGCACTGATCCTGTCGTTCCTTCGCCATCTCAGCCCAGAGGCGGCGATGCGGACTCTCGAAGATGGCCTTCGTCACCGGATGAAGATCATTGGCGTCGGGCTCGACTCATCGGAGACGGGTCGACCTCCGTCACTGTTCACCGGTGTGTTTGCCCGAGCACGCGACGAAGGACTTCACGTCGTCGCGCACGCAGGGGAGGAAGGCCCTCCGGAGTACATCCGGGAGGCATTGGACCTCCTCCACGCCGAACGGATCGATCATGGGGTGAGGATCGACGAGGACCCGGCGCTCCTCGACCGGGTCGTCAAGGAGCGGATCCCCCTCACGATGTGCCCTCTTTCGAACCTCAAGCTTCAGGTGGTTCAGAAGCTGGCGCAACACAACCTGAAGCGCCTGTTCGATGCCGGCGCCGTCGTCACGATCAATTCCGACGACCCCGCCTACTTCGGGGGGTACATCGTGGACAACTACGTTGCAGCAGCGACCGCACTGGGACTGACGGAGGAGAATGTCGCCTCGATCGCGCGGTCATCGATCGAGGCTTCATTTGCGGGAGAAAAGGAAAAGGCAGCGTGGCTGGAGGAGATCCCTCAGGCGACCAGGTGACGCTCGAGAACCTGCCACACCTCGGCCCGGGCGAGTCGGGAGCGGAGCGACGCCAGCGTGCGCACGAAAGTCGGCACCGCACGCGCCGGATCCATCGGATTGGGCCGCATGGCGGCGAGTACGGCTGAGGTTGGACGAAGCACGAGTGTGTCGGTGTCTGGCCACACCGTTGCCACCGCCTCGAGTTCATCGTGAAGCGCAGAGCGTCCAACACGGTCGAACACGGCTTCGTAGAAGAGGGCACCGCTCCTCTGAGCTTCCGCTGCCATCGGTGCAAGGATCAAGAGCAGGTCGAGTGGCTCGGGGTTGCCGAGAACGAGATCGGCGTTGGTTCCCGAAGCGACCCCCCCATCGACGTAGCTCTTGCCCTTGATGATGTGGGGGTCGAAGAGTACCGGCACCGCGGAGGAGGCCGACACGGCATCACGGAGCGTCACATCGGGGGCGTCGGTCGTGCCAAACGCCATTCTGCGGCGGTCCTCGAGACCGTAGGCGACCACGACAGTCGGTCGATCCGGCCAGCTGTCGGCGATGGACGGGGCCTGGGAGGCAACCCAGTCTCCGATTCCCGATGGATCGAAGCGTCCAGGCGCACCGAGCAGCGACGTAACGCCGGGGTGCCGCAGACCGGGGAGGATTCCGTGCCGCAACCAACGACCGACCCCGTTCAGGGGTTTCTTCTTGTAGATCCACGCGCGGATGCGCCGTTCAACGTCCTCTTCCCGTTCTCCTGGGCGGACGATGCTGTCCAAAGAGAGGCTGCCCGAGCGAACCACCGCGGCAGCAAACGAACCAGCAGAAGTACCGATGATGACGTCGGCCGTGGTGGGATCCCACCCGGTTGCCATTTCCAGCGCGAGCAATGCCGCGAGATGAAAGGATGCGCCGGTTACGCCTCCACCCCCGAGGATAAGACCTACTCTGCTCACGAGAGCAGATTACTCAGACAGTGACCCCGAAAGTGCGATGGCAGCTCGGACAGGCAGTATCGGACTCTTCCGTCTCGGCGCCACACCACGGACACGGGAGCTCGGTGGCTGAGCGATAGACCTCGACCCAGGTCTCTGTCGCGAGGCCCTGGTCGATGTCGCGAAAGCGGCTTCCAGCAATCAGAACCAGCACCGTGATGATCGATGCCGCTACGAGCAATTGGCCCACACGTCCTCCTCTCGCGGCGGAGTGTATGGCCGAGATGGCGGTTAGGGAAGGATTTCGCGACCTAGGCCACTGCTGAGCGGGGTCTGCGCCGGCGTCGAAGGGCCTTGCCGAACGTCCGCTCGTACCGGACGGGTGGAACGACGTCAGGTTCCCACGCCATCCACTTGCTGCGACCCGATTGGAAGAGGCCCGAGTCCAGGGTCACATCGCGTCGACCGAGATGAACGGCACCACAGCGAGAGCAGGTGACACGAACGATGCCGCCGCCGACGGCGACGGATTCGGTGAATTGGTGCTCTTTGCAGCGGCGGGACATGATCTCTCCATTCGCGCGTATCGTGGGCAAGATACCACCGTACGCAGTCAGAATCTCGGCGTGCAGCGGGCTATCCGAAATCTCTGCAGGCCGAGCTAGTCACCTGTCGTTTGATCCTCCCGGCGGAGCGGCCCGATGAAGATCAGGTCGATCTACGCGCCTGGATCGCGCCGACCAGTTGATCGACGTAGGGACGGAGATCGTCGAGTCGTCCGTCCCTACTCTCCGCCTCCCTGAGGAGCGCTGCTGTGATATGAAAGGCAATCCACGTTCGGAGAACGGCGGTGTCGACCTTGGCCCCGTACCCGCTCGCGAACGCCTCGCCGGCATTCTGATGGCGCGCGAGGTGCCAGTACGTGAACGTGAAGTCCCACTCCGCCGGGGTCAGCGTTGCCCACGTCCAGCCGGTCAAGGTCACAGCTCCCGAGTCGTCGATGACAAACGCTGACGGAAAAGGCCGGGTGTGAGAGGCTCTCGGAGGTCCGGTGACCGGGAAGGAGAGGTCGGAGGCCTTGTCGAATACCGAGGAAGGGATATTCAGCCTGCGCCGATACCGTTCTAGTCGGGCGAAGTTGCCGCGAAGCGCCGTCTCCATCCACGCGGAGCCGATGCCCTCTTCGAGGTTCGAGAGCCGAGAGAAGTCGGCCTCGTGAAGACGTCGGAGAAGTGAACCGGCCTGCTCCGCCGCCTTGCTGTCTCCCGGAAGCGATGCCAGAGTCCATCGGCCGGCGTCGGCGAAACGAACCCAGTCGGCTCCTTGTGTGGAGCCCCACTCGATGACGGCAGGCAGTCCTTCCAGACCGTCGAGCGCTTCGAGTGCTCTGCGCTCTCGCCGCTGATAGGAAGCCGAACCGTACACCTTGAGGATCGTGGTGGAGCCGTCGGTGCCGGTGATACGGAACACGCTATTGGTACCTGACGACAGCGCGTGAACACGGTCACCGTCTGCGAGCAATGCTGCGATCTCCTGTGCCTGCACCCGGGGCTCCTCCAAAAGCGATCGGTGATACGGACGCCGTCGTTTACGCTACACGAGACGACAGCAATGAGGTGGGCGTGTCCATCGAAATCGAGTTTCCCGACAACTCCCGTAGAAGCTACCCCGACGGAGTCAGCGGATTGGAGATCGCGACCGATATCGGCCCGAGGCTCGCGGCAGCGGCCGTAGCGATCAAGCTGGACGGCGTACTGATCGACCTGACCCGACCGTTGCACCAGAGCGGAAGGCTCGAGATCGTGACGGTGAGCACCGAAGAAGGACGAGACGTGCTCAGGCACTCGACGGCCCATGTCATGGCGCAGGCGGTGCTGTCGTTGTTCGATGGCGCCCGGTTCGCGATCGGACCATCCATCGAGGACGGCTTCTACTACGACTTCGATATCGGCCGCCCGTTCACCCCGGAGGACCTCGAACGGGTCGAAGAGCGAATGCGGGAGATCGTCGCCGTCGACCAGCCGTTCGTGAGGGAGGAGCTCTCCGAGGCCGAGGCGCTGAAGATCTTCGCCGATCAACCGTTCAAGACCGAGATCATCCGGTCGGTCGACGACTCGGAGATGGGAGCAGTCATTTCCATCTACCGGAACAACGGGTTCGTCGATCTGTGCAGAGGGCCGCACGTGCCATCGACGGCGAGGGTGAGAGCATTCAAGCTCCTGAGGTCTGCAGGCGCCTACTGGCGCGGAGATGAACATCGTCCGCAGCTGCAGCGGATCTACGGAACCGCGTGGGAAGACCAGAAGGCGCTGGACGCCTACTTGCATCGCCTGGAAGAGGCGGAGCGGCGGGATCACCGGAAGCTAGGAACCGAGTTGGATCTGTTCTCGTTCCCACCGGAGCTCGGGTCCGGGTTGGCCGTGTGGCATCCGCGGGGCGGGTTGATACGCAAAGTGATCGAGGACTACAGCCGTAGTGTGCACCTCGAGAACGACTACCAAATCGTTGTCACCCCCCACGTCGCCAAGGCGCAGCTCTGGGAGACCTCGGGACACCTCGGGTTCTACGCGGACAACATGTACCCGCCTCTGGAGCTCGACCACGGCGACTCATACATTGTCAAACCGATGAACTGCCCCTTCCATGTGCTCATCTACAAGAGTCGATCACGGTCATACCGAGAGCTTCCACTGCGGCTCTTCGAACTCGGGACCGTGTATCGGTACGAACGGTCCGGTGTTGTCCACGGGCTCCTCAGGGCACGGGGTTTCACCCAGGACGACAGCCACATCTTCTGCGCGGTGGACCAGATCGGAGCGGAGCTGCAGAACCTCCTCGACTTCGTGTTGATGGTGCTTCGGGATTTCGGATTCGAGGAATTCGAAGCCGAGCTGTCGACGCGCCCCGAGAAGTATGTCGGTGAGATCGAGCTGTGGGATCTTGCGACCGCGGCGCTCGCCAAGTCCCTCGAGACTGCCGGGCTCAGCTACGACATCGCCGAGGGAGAGGGCGCCTTCTACGGCCCGAAGATCGATGTCCACATCAAGGACGCCATCGGCCGCAAGTGGCAGCTGTCGACGATACAAGTGGACTTCTCCACCCCGGAGCGATTCGAGATCGAGTACACGAGTGCGGAGAACACGCGGGAGCGTCCCGTCATGATCCATCGCGCCTTGTTCGGGTCGGTGGAACGATTCTTCGGCATTCTCGTCGAGCACTACGCGGGGGCATTTCCGGCGTGGCTCGCTCCCGTTCAGGCAACGATCGTTCCGGTCGCAGACCGGCACCTGGAGTACGCGGACGAGGTGGCAACCGCCATCCACGAAGCCGGAATCCGCGTCGATGTCGACAGCACTTCGGAGACGGTGGGGGAAAAGATACGCCGGGCGCTATCCCTGAAGGTGCCGGCCGTGCTTGTTGTCGGAGACAAGGATGTGTCTGCGGGAACCGTCGGCTATCGCCGCTATGAGGCCGACCACGAGGATCGCGGGGTAGCGTTGGAGGATGCTATCGCTCGGTTGAAGGCGGCGGTGCAACCGCCTCGCTAGCCGCGATGTCTGCTAGCTCCAGCATACACATATTCTGACAGCATTCGGAGGGAGTCTTTGTGAAGCGTTTGGTAGGTGCAATCTCCGCAGTCGTCCGCCGATGGCCGTGGTGGACGCTTGCGGTCGTGGTATTGATTACCGCTGTGCTTGGCTCATTCGCGTCGCGCAGTGTTGTCGCGACCGGCCAAGAGGGGTTCGCTCCTGACACACCGGAGATCCAGGCTTCAAGGGAGATCGAGCAATTGTTCTCGACCGGTGGGAACGAACAGACATTGCAGATCATCCTTACCGGCGGCAACGTCATTTCGGCCGAGGGTGTCACGACGGTGAAGAAGATCGAGGAAGCGATCAGAGCCAGCGCAGCCGGTCCGTACATCTCCGACCGGGCCGACAGGGCGGGGATCGTTTCCTACGCCTCTGGAGTGATCCAGGGTGCCACCATGCAGGGTATCCCGCTGGATTCTCTGACCGACGAGCAGGTGCGGCAGTTCTACTCGCTCAGCCTTTCGCAGGCCCCCGCCGGCCAGGCCGACTACCTGCGGGCGCTTGTCTCGACGAACAGCAGCCTCGACGACGCTGCCGCACCCGCCGGCCTCGTGGTGGTGTTCCTGGACGCCGCGGCGATGGGTGGTGGCAATGATCTGAGCGGGATCGTCGACATCGAGCAAGCTGCAGCGAACGCCGCCGAGCAGTACACGGGTGCCGGCATCAATGTGCAGGCCTTCAGCACTCTGTTGCTGTTCGGCAGCGAATTCGACTTTTCCAAGGAAGTTGGGCGGCTGTTCATCAGCGCCTTTCTGATCATTCTGCTCATCCTCGGGTACGTGTACTGGGTTCGCCCTCAGGGCGGTCGATCGCGCTGGAGCAGCGTGCGGCGCACCGCGGCCGACGTATCGCTGACGTTGCTCGTGATCATGACCGCGATTGTGTGGATGCAGGGCCTCGCCGTCTTACTCGGTCCGGACCATCTTGGTGTCGTCGGAAAGCTCAACGAGATCACGCAGATCATCCCCATTCTCCTCATCGGCCTTGGAGTCGACTACGCGATTCACCTCACCGGGCGATACAGGGAAGAGATCAGCCTGGGCAAGAGCGTCGCTGGCGCATCTACGAGAGCAATCGGCACGGTGGGTGTAGCTCTCATCCTCGCGACGATCACGACAGCGGTCGGCTTCTTGACCAACCTCATCTCACCCATCCCTGGTCTGAAGGACTTCGGCATCCTGACCTCGATCGGCATCGTCGCAGCGTTTGTGCTGATGCTCACCATGCTGCCGGCGATCAGATTCGTGCTCGATCGCCGCGCCGAGCGTAACGATCGGCTCCATCCTGAGTCGTTCATGGTGGGGACCACCGAGCGGGCGCTTCCGAGGATCGCTGCTCGAACGGCCGTGCTTGCGGAACGTGTTCCTGTCATCACCCTGATCGTCGCGCTGCTCCTCGGAGGGCTGGGCGCCTACGGGCTCAGCCAGCTCAAGACGACGTTCAGCTTCATCGACTTCCTGCCTGCCGACTCCCCGTCGGTTGTCGCATTCAGGACGCTCGACAGGGAGTTCTCCGGAGGGTTCGGAGAACAGACGAACGTGCTCATCAAGGGTCAGGTCGCGACGCCGGAGGCGTACCAGGCAATGCTGGACGCTTCGAAGAGCCTCTCCGACACTCCAGATGTCGTCACGTATGGCGGGTTCGCCGCAGCCGAGTCCCCTTTGAGCGTGATAGCGACCCTGGCCCAGTCAGGGGATCAGACCTTCATGCAGTCCGCAGGGGCGGCCGGGCTCCAACCAGACCTGACCGTATCGTCGAGCGCGGACGTCTCGGCCATCTACGACGCAGCAATGGCGGCATCTCCGGAAGCGGCGGGACGTGTTCTGCACAAGGATTCAGATGGGGCGTATACGGCGGCCCAGTTCGTGATTTCGACATCGGCGGGGGAGGAGCGGGCAAGTACATTGCTCGTCGACCTGAACGGCGACTTCACACAGATGAGAGACACCGGACTGACGGCGACGCCCACGTCCACCAACATCATTTCATCGGTGATCATCCAGAAGCTGTCCAGCTCGCAGATTCGATCCCTGTTCGTAGCGATCATCGCCGCGATGCTGCTGCTCGTGGGGAACTTCTGGTTCGAGACGAGGAGACCGTTCCTCGGCGTGATCACGATTGCGCCGGTGGCGCTGGTCGTGTTGTGGACGTTCGGGATGATGGCCCTGTTCGGCATCTCGTTCAATCCGGTGACCGCCACGCTGTCGGCGATGGCGATCGGCATCGGCGTACCCTTCACGATCCACGTGACCCACAGGTTCGAGGAGGACAGGATCCGGTACGAGGACCAGGAAGAGGCCATCCGGTCAACGGCACGGCACACAGGCGCTGCACTGGCCGGATCCGCGTTCACGACGATGGCCGGTTTCGGCATCTTGATGACCTCGTCGCTCAAACCGATGCAGCAGATGGGCGAGGTGACCGTCTTCGCTCTCGGCGCAGCGCTGATCGCTTCGGTTCTGGTGTTGCCCTCGATGCTCGCCCTGTGGGACTCGTGGCACCGTCGCCGCCACTCGACGACGTTTGACAGGGAACGGCTGGCCGCTCACGGGCTCCTGGAAGAGTAAGAGGGTGACCGAGCGAAGCTCGCTCACCCTGCACCTTGTATCTCGTAGGGGTACGAGTTGCCCCGCGGTCGCCGTGCGTCGACAGTCGCGAGGTAGCAGATACGAGAGTGGGAGTCCTCCCCTGAGGACTCCCACTCTGTCGAACTCGGCCTAGACGCCGGCGATCTCCTCGAGCATCGCCGTGGTCAGCGACTTGGGCCGCTCGATCGGGTAGCCGAGAGCCCTGTCCCACACGATGTTGGAAAGCACCCCTAGGGAGCGTCCAATGCCGAAGAGCACCGTGTAGAAGTCATACTCCTGCAGCCCATAGTGCCACTGGATGACACCGGACTGAGCATCGACGTTCGGCCACGGGTTCTTCGCCTTGCCCTGCTCCTCCAAGATCGGTGGAACGACCTTGTAGAGGACGTCCACATACTTGAAGATGGGATCGTCGGGAAGGTGCTTGAGGCAGAAGTTTCGCTGCTCGGCGTACCTTGGATCGGTCTTTCGGAGCACCGCGTGTCCGAAGCCTGGGACCACTTGCCCGGAGTTGAGCGTGTCCCACACGAACTCCTTCATCTTCTCTTCGGTGGGTACTACACCGCCCATCTTGTCCATGACGCCCTGGATCCAGCGCAGCACCTCCTGGTTGGCGAGTCCGTGGAGCGGACCGGCGAGGCCGTCGATCATCGCGGAGGTTGCGTAGTACACGTCGGAGAGGGCGCTCGCCACGAGATGACCGGCGTGAGCGCTCACGTTGCCGCTCTCATGATCCGAGTGGAGGATGAAGTAGAGACGTGCGACGTCGTCGTACGGATCGTCGATGCCCATCATGTGGGCGAAGTCTCCTCCCAGGTCCAAGTCCGGGTCCGGTGCGATCGGCGTGTCGCCTTTGTACTTGAGCCGGTAGATGAAGGCGCCAAGCTCGGGAAGCCTCGCCCAGAGATTCAGTGCGTCCTCCAGGGTTGGCTGCCAGTGATCCATCTTGCCGAGTCCTTCGTTGTACGCCTCGACGTACGCGGACTCACGCTGCATGGCGAGAATTCCGGCTGAGAACAAGGTCATCGGGTGGGTGTCGAGGGGCATTGCCCGCAACATGTCGAACACGTAGCCGGGAACGCCTCTGCGGCGCTTCAAGTCCTCGACGAGATCGGCGACGTCGTCTTCCGTCGGCACCTGACCGGTCAGCAGGAGGTAGATATGACCTTCTACGAAGGGCATCTCCTTTCCAGGCACCTTCGGGAGCATCGCGAGTGTCTCGGGAATCGTGTGACCGCGGAATCGGATCCCCTCATTGGGATCGAGGTATGAGATGTCTGTGACAAGACACCGAACCCCTCTCGCTCCGCCGATCGCCTGGGAGATCGAAACATCCGAGACTTTGACGTCTCCGAACTCCTTGAGTAGACGGGTTGTTCTGGGTCGCCAGTCGTCGATCTTCGTCTCTAGGGCTTCCTTCAGTGTCATGGTGCCTCCTTGGGCTGTACCGAGGGCATGCCCGAGGGGGGATGCCCTCGCCCGACTCGTGAGTTTTCCTCTTACGCCTCTTCCTGCTGGGCAGAAGCGATGATCTTCTGGGCTTCCTGCCTCGGAACCTCCTCGTAGTGATCAAACTCCATTTCAAAACTACCGCGTCCACCCGTGATCGACCGGAGATCGATCGCGTAGCGCTGCATCTCGGCCAAAGGGACCTCTGCGGTGACGATCCGGAACCGACCGTCCGAGTCCATTCCGAGAACCTTGCCCCGTTTGGAGTTGAGGTCGCCGATGACGTCGCCCATGTAGTCCTCCGGCACGCTGACGCGGGCATGGACGATCGGCTCGAGCAATGTGGCGCGCAGACTCGGGGCTGCAGCTCGAACCGCCATGATGCCTGCCATCCGGAAGGACAACTCGTCAGAGTCCACCGAGTGGTACTTGCCGTCATACACCGTCGCGCGCACATCGGTGACCGGGAAGCCGGCGAGGATCCCTCTCTCGAGCCCCTCGTGGACACCCTTGTCGACGGCGGGGATGTACTGGCGGGGAATCGATCCACCTTTGATCGCGTCGACGAACTCGTAGCCGGAGCCTCTCGGCAGAGGCTCGAATCGGACGAACGCCACGCCATACTGGCCACGGCCACCGCTTTGCTTCTTGTGTTTGCCTTCGGCCTCAGCGGTAGCCGCGATCGTCTCCCGATACGCAACGGTCGGGATCGACGTCTCCACTTCCACACCGAACTTCCGAGCGAGACGGGCAACCGTGACGTCGAGGTGGGTGTCACCGAGACCCGCGAGGACCGTCTCCTTTGTCTCGGCTCGCCGTTCGACCTCGAGCGTTGGATCCTCTTCAGTGATCCTGGCGAGAGCCGTCGAGAGCTTCTCCTCGTCCTGCGAAGAGTGCGGGGACACAACGACACTCATGACCGGGCGCGGCATCGTCACGGGGGCGATCGCCACGGAGGACCCAGGCGCATGAAGTGTGTCGCCGGGACGGAGATCCTCGATCTTGGCGACCGCCGCAATGTCCCCGGCGATCAGATCGGCAGCATCGTTGTGCTCCTTGCCTTGCATGGTGAACAGGTTGTGGACGCGAACCTTCTCCCTGGATGAGGACTCGAGTACGTCGTCAGCTTTGACCTCGCCCGAGTAGACGCGCAGCAGGGAGATCCGACCGACGTACGGATCGGAGGTCGTCTTGAACACATAGGCCACGGGCCCGCTGTCCTTGGGTAGTGTTCCACCGCCCACGAGCGGCACCGACGCGCGCTCCAGTGGGTTCGGACCGAACTCGGCGATGAAGTCGGCGAGCGCGTCGATACCGATGAGCTGTGTCGCCGATCCGCACAACACCGGCTGGATCTCCCCGCTGAGGATGCCCGCGTGGGTGACCTTGACGATCGTCGCCCTGTCCGGTTCGACGCCCTCGAAGTAGGCCTCGAGAAGATCGTCGCTCGTCTCGACAACCGACTCGACCAAGGCGGTGTGCATCTTGGCCATTACGTCGGCCATCGACTCCGGGGCGGTACCCGGCTTTCCTTTCGGGTTGCCCGAGGTGTACTCAACGGCCGTGTTGGACACCACCCGCACCAGGCCCGACAGGCTCGACTCCGATCCGATGGGAACCTGCACCGGTGCGACACCTTTGCCGAATGTCTCGCGAAGCTGGTCGAGTGTTCTCTGGAACGACGCACGCTCGCGGTCCAGTTTGTTCACGAAGATGATCCGCGGGATGCCTTCCTCGCCGGCGAACTGCCACAGAGCCTCGGTTTGCACCTCGACACCGTCAACGCCGGAAACGACGAACACGGCCATGTCGGCAGCACGGAGCGCCGAACGGGCGTCTCCGATGAAGTCTGCATACCCGGGTGTGTCGATGAGGGTGATCCGTTGCTGACCCCAAGGAAATGAGGCCGTGGCGAGCCCGAGGGAGAGTTCGCGTTCGATCTCCTCGGGTTCATGGTCAGTGACGGTGTTGCCATCCTCCGTACGTCCGAGTCGAGTGGTCTGTCCGGCGACGAAGAGCAGCGCTTCAGCGAGGGAGGTCTTCCCGCTGCCACCATGACCGACCAGCGCGACATTGCGTATGTTCTCGGGGACCACATGACCTCCTGGTGTTTCGGACGATTCTAGTGGCGGGATCTCGGCCCTCATCCTGGCGTCGCTGCGGTGTGGTACGTTGCTGAGCCCATGATCGAGTTGAAAGCCCGCCGGAGGGCCAACGTGCTGCTTGCGCCTATCGGCAAGGCGCTTGCCAGAATCGGGGTTCGAGCCTGGCATGTCACCTTGTTTGGGTTGGCTGTCGCACTCGCCGGCGCTGTCCTCATAGGAATGGGGCGATTGCGCGTCGGCGTTGGCATCGTGCTCATCGGATCAGCGATCGACGCGCTCGACGGTGCGGTTGCGCGTGTGCGGGGGACCGACTCGGCGAAGGGCGCACTGCTGGACTCGGTGACAGATCGAATCGAGGAGACGGCGATGTGGACCGGACTGGCTCTGGCCGTCGCCGACAAGCCGACTCTGGTCGCCCTGTGCTCGGTCTCGCTGGGTGGTTCGCTTCTGATCTCATACCTGAGGGCAAAGGTGGAGATGGGTGGCGCCGACGGACGTGGGGGGCTCATGGGAAGGGCGGAACGTCTGATCTTGTTCGGCGCGGGGGTTCTGTTCGGGCAGGTCGAACCGATGTTGTGGGCGATGGCTGTTCTCGTGTGGATCACCGTCGGTCAGCGGTTCTGGATCGGCTGGAAGCGGCTCGACGAATGAACCTGTTCTACCGCGCCGGGATCTCGCTGGCCGGATGGCTGCCGGAGAGCTTGGTGAGGAGGGCAGGTGAGCGAGCCGGACGCATCGCCTACGGACGCTCCGGTCGGAGGCGCCGTATGAGTCTTCGGCACGTGGCGCGAGCGATCGGTTCCGAACACGAGGTCGAAGACACGGCGAGAGCAGCATTCGGCGCGTACGGCCGCTATTGGGCCGAAGCGTTCTGGGTGCGACCCCATCGAGTGCCGGCGATCCTGCGACACATCGACAGGGATGGGATCGAGCGGGTAGAGGCCGCACACGACGCGGGAACAGGCATGATCTTCGCCCTGCCCCACATAGGAAATTGGGAGGTTGCGGGGACCGTCGGGCACGATATCGGCCTCGAACTCCTGGCGGTAGCGGAGGCCCTGCCCGATAGTGATGTCGTCGACTGGTTCATCGACATCCGACGCCAACTCGGCATCGACGTTGTGCTCGCGAACGAGCCGGGGATCATGTCGATCCTCGGAGAGGCGCTCGATCGCGGCGCCGCCGTCGCTCTCGTGATGGATCGCAACGTGAGAGCGCGCGGAGTGGACGTCGAATTCTTTGGAGAACGCACCTCCATGCCTGCAGGCGCGGCAGCGCTGGGGATGCGTCACGGTGTGCCCGTGTTTCCCGTCGCGGCCTACTTCAAGGAAGGCCGCGGGCACCGACTGGTCGTGGAAGCGCCAGTCCCGATGCCGACCTCAGGCACGGTGGAGGAACGAATCGTCGAGGGCACGGCCAGGATTGCCGTGGCCCTGGAGGAACTCATCCGGAGGGCTCCCGAGCAGTGGCACATCGTGCAGCCAAACTGGCCCTCCGATAGGCAAGCCCCTTGAGAGTCGCGATCGTCTGCCCGTACGCACTCGACAGACACGGTGGCGTACAGGATCAGGCCCTGCGTCTGCGGGATCAGCTGCGGAAGGCGGGGTACGGTGTGCACTTGATCGGCCCAGGGGAATCCGACGGGACGTGGACGTCTGTCGGGGGCACGACCAACGTCGAATCGAACGACGCTGTGGCGCCGGTCTGCCTGGAGCCGGGAGCGATCCAGCGGGTCAGGGAGGCGATTGGCGACGTCGATGTGGTGCACATCCACGAACCGCTTCTTCCGCTCGTCGGCCCGGCATCGTGGATCGGTAGCACCACGCCTACCGTCGGCACCTTCCATGCCGAGCCCGCGATCTTCGTGAGGGCTATCTACAAGTTCGGGGGGCCGCTTCTCTCCCGCCTCCTGGAGGGAGTCGACGTACTGACCGCGGTCAGCTCCGAGGCAGCCGGTGCCGTCACCGGGTTCGCACCCGACCTGGAGATCGTCCCCAACGCGGTCGACGTTTCCCTGTTCGCACCACAGGAGCGCTTCAGTCACCGTGTTGCGTTTGTCGGACGCGACGATCCCCGGAAGGGCCTGGACGAGCTGCTGGATGCGTGGACGCGAGTCAGGACGATGGTTCCAGATGCGGAACTGGTCGTGGTGGGCGCGGCCCGGGGCGTGCGCGTCGAAGGTGTCACGTTCGAAGGGTCCGTCTCCGATCGACGCAAGCGCGAGGTTCTCGCTTCATCGTCGATCTACTGTGCTCCCAACACCGGAAACGAGAGTTTCGGCATCACCCTCATCGAGGGGATGGCCGCGGGCTGCGCCGTCGTGGCCACGGATCTCCCCGCGTTCCTCGCTGTGGCCGGCGGTGCGGCCGATCACGTTCCGGTGGGGGACAGCCGCGCTCTCGCCGACACCCTTGTGAGCCTCCTGAAGGACCCGGCGCACGCTCGCAGCCGCGGGGCGTCGGGGAGGGCCAGGGCAGCCGCCTTCGACTGGAGTCGTGTCCTTCCGCGCTGGGTCGCGGTCTACGAGCGAGCCATCGAGCGTGCCGCCGGTAGAATCGGTAGATGAGGAGGAACTGAACGTGAAACATGGGACCGATTTGGTGAAACGAGGACTTGCCGAGATGCTCAAGGGCGGCGTGATCATGGACGTCGTCAATGCGGAGCAGGCGAAGATTGCGGAGGAAGCCGGTGCCGTCGCAGTGATGGCACTCGAGCGCGTCCCGGCCGACATCCGCAGGGAGGGTGGCGTTGCGAGAATGGCTGACCCCACCAAGGTCGAAGAGATCATGGGGGCGGTGAGCATTCCCGTCATGGCGAAGGCCCGCATAGGCCATTTCGTGGAAGCACAGATCCTTCAGGCGCTGGGCGTCGACTACATCGACGAGAGCGAAGTACTGACGCCCGCCGACGAAGAGCACCACATCGACAAGTGGCAGTTCACGACTCCGTTTGTGTGCGGGGCGAGGAACCTTGGCGAGGCGCTACGACGCATTGGTGAGGGCGCAGCGATGATCCGTACCAAGGGCGAGGCCGGCACCGGGAACATTGTGGAGGCGGTTCGTCACATGAGAACTGTCACGAGCGAGATGCGAGCTCTCACCGTCATGGGATCCGAGGAGTTGGCGGCGGCTGCCAAGCATCTGGGTGCACCGGTTGCGCTGGTGCGCGAAGTGGCCGAGACGGGCAAGCTGCCGGTCGTCAACTTCGCCGCCGGGGGAGTGGCCACCCCAGCGGATGCTGCTCTCATGATGCAGCTCGGATGTGAGGGTGTCTTCGTGGGATCGGGCATCTTCAAGAGCGAAGACCCCGCACCGCGAGCGCGGGCGATAGTGGAGGCCGTGACGTTCTTCCAAGACCCAGCGATGGTCGCGAAGGTGTCGCGAGGCCTCGGCGAACCGATGCGTGGCATCGAGATATCCGTGCTCTCCGAGTCGGAGCTGCTTCAGACGCGGGGCTGGTGAGCGTGGGAGAGATCGGGATCGTCGCCCTCCAGGGCGATGTTCGTGAACACGCGCACCTCGTGCGAACACTTGGATGGACTCCTCGCGAAGTGCGACAGCCGGATGACCTTCGGGGTCTCGACGGTCTTGTCTTCCCCGGTGGCGAGTCGACAACGATCGCCCGCCTCGCCGACCGTTTCGGGTTGGTCGAACCGCTTCGGGAAGCGATCGGCGGGGGGCTTCCCACGTTGGGGACCTGCGCCGGCTTGATCTTCCTCTCATCGGAGGTCACCGAAGGGTCGCAAGTCCTGCTCGGCGTGCTGGATGTGACCGTGCAGCGGAATGCCTTCGGTCGTCAGAATGACTCGTTCGAGGCCGAGGTCGACGTGAAGGGCTTCGACACGCCGTTCCACGCAGTGTTCATTCGAGCTCCGTGGGTGGAGCGCGTAGGGCCCCACGTCGAGGTGCTGGCCGAAGTCGAAGGGCACCCGGTGCTGGTCCGGGATGGGAGTATCGTCGCTGCCGCTTTCCACCCGGAACTGACCGGCGACTCGCGAGTACATAAGATGGCTCTGAGTATGGGAGCAGCCTGATGTCCGGACATTCGAAGTGGTCAACGATCAAGCACAAGAAGGGCGCCAAGGACGCACAGCGGGGGAAGCTGTTCGCGAAGCTCGTCAAAGTAGTAGAGGTGGCAGCCAGAGAGGGGGGTGGCGACCCTACCGGGAACGCTACGCTCGCCCACGCCATCGAGAAGGCGAAAGCTGCGTCGGTACCTAACGACAACATCGACCGCGCGATCAAACGGGGGATCGGGGAAGTCGAAGGTGTCGAGTATGAGGAGTTCTGGTACGAGGGGTACGGTCCGGGTGGAGTCGCTCTCCTCCTCCAGATCCTTACGGACAATCGCAACAGGGCAGCATCCGACGTCAGATCGACCTTCTCTCGCAATGGGGGCAACTTGGGGGAACCGGGATCTGTCTCCTACCTGTTCGAACAGCGCGGGTACCTGGTCGTGAGAGGCGATGAGGACGGAATCATGCTGGCTGCCCTCGATGCCGGTGCCGAGGATGTGCGTCCAACGGAGGGAGCATTCGAGGTGATCAGCGAGCCGGCACTCTTCACCGCCGTGAGGGAGGCCGTGGGGGGCATTGCGACCGAAATGGAGAGTGCCGAGGTGACCTACTTGCCGAAGACAGTCGTTCCGGTCGATCGTGCAACGGCTCCGAAGATACTGCGCCTCGTCGACGCACTGGAAGACCTCGATGACGTCCAAGAAGTGTTCGCCAACTTCGATATTCCGGACGATGTGATGGCCGACCTGATGGGCTGATAGCCGCGGTGGCGTCACCTTCGCCGGTTACACTGTCGTACATATGTTCGTTCTCGGCATCGACCCCGGGTTGACCACGACCGGCTACGCGGTCGTTGGAAACGACGAAATAGTTGCACTCGGGGTGATCCGGACGAGTCCGGCAGATCCCATTCCGAACCGGCTGGCCGAGATACGAAGGGACCTCGCAGGCTTGATTCGAGAGTTTTCACCGTCGGTTATGGCGATCGAGCAAGTGTTCGTCAATCGCAACCTCCAAACGGCGACCTCCGTCGTGCGGGCGTCGGGAGCTGCGATGATTGCCGCAGCTGAGGCCGGGCTGCTCGTGGTCGAGTACAGCCCATCGGCCGTGAAGTCGGCTGTCGCGGGCTATGGACGAGCGCCGAAGGAACAGGTGCAGCGCATGGTGGCTGCCCGGATGGGCCTCTCGGAGCCGCCGTCCCCACCGGACGCCGCCGACGCCGTAGCCATCGCCCTGTGCCACCTCCAGCAGCATGCCCTGTCGAGGAGGGTGTGATGATCGGGGTTCTGCATGGGACGATCGAGTCACGCGGCGCGGAGGGGATCATCCTGTCGGTTGGGGGTGTCGGATTCGAGATGAAGCTCACACCGCGCGACATCGCCAAGCTCGCCGAAGGTGGCAGCACTGCAACTGTTCACACGCATCTTCACGTGCGCGAGGACGCTCTGGACCTGTACGGGTTCGTTGACCAGCACGACCGCGATCTCTTTCGGCTCCTTCTGGGAGCGTCGGGGGTCGGTCCCAAGCTGGCGATGGCGATGATGGCGAGCCTGCGCGCCCAGGAGATCCGCAGGGCCGTGATCGCGGAGGACCCGGCGGCACTCACGGTGGTTCCCGGGATCGGCTCGAGGAGCGCCCAGAAGCTCATCCTCGAGCTTCGGCCGCGGATCGCGGGTGAAGAAGCGGATGTCGTGGGATCCGGTACCCGGGCACAGGTGCGTGACGCGCTCGAGGGGCTGGGATACGCAGCGACGGAACTACGAGAAGTGATCGCCTCGCTCCCTGAGGACGCCACTGTGGAGGAGGCGCTTCGGCTCGCACTGCAGGAACTGGGGAAGCGATGAGAGAAGATCTCCTCACCTCGGAGCGGCTCCCCGACGACACCGATGAAACACTCCGCCCGAATCGGTTGGACGAGTTCATCGGGCAGGGCAACGTCAAGGAGCGCCTGAGAATCAGTCTGGATGCCGCCAGGCAGCTCGAGCACCCTCTGGACCACGTCCTCCTGTCCGGGCCCCCGGGCCTGGGCAAGACGACCCTGGCCGGGATCATCGCCACGGAACTCGGCACTCGTATCCGGGTGACCTCGGGACCGGCGCTGGAACGACCCGGCGATGTGGCGTCGATCGTCACCAACCTCGAAGAGGGTGAGGTGTTGTTCATCGACGAGATCCATCGGCTTCCGAGGGCAGTGGAGGAGGTTCTCTATCCCGCAATGGAGGACTTCCGCCTCGACATCGTGCTGGGCAAGGGGCCCTCTGCGCAGTCGGTCCGGCTGGAGCTACCCCGCTTCACGCTTGTCGGAGCGACGACGCGAAAGGGCAAGGTGACTGCTCCACTGCGCGACCGGTTCGGGATCGTGGACAAGCTCGAGTTCTACTCCGACGATGAACTCTCGCAGATCGTTCTTCGCTCAGCGGGCATCATCGGAGTGCCGATCGACGACGCCGGTGCAGCGATTGTCGCCGGGAGGAGTAGGGGTACTCCCCGAATCGCCAACAGGCTGCTGGCACGCGTGAGGGACTTCGCCGTGGCGCGGGCCGCGGGTGTGGTGGATGCCGACACGGCAAACGAGGCGCTCAGGGTGTTCGAGGTTGATGACCTAGGGCTCGATCGGGTGGATCTCGACATCCTCAGAGCTGTCGTGGAGACGTTTGGAGGCGGACCCGTCGGTCTTTCGACTCTCGCGATCGTCGTGGGCGAAGAAGCGGAGACGGTCGAGGAAGCGTACGAGCCGTTTCTGCTGAAGCGTGGCCTGCTCAAGCGGACCCCGAGAGGTCGTGTCGCGACCCCGGCGGCGTTTCGACACCTCGGCCTGGAACCACCGCATCAGCCCACCTTGCTCGATTGATCTTGCGCACCGACGACTTCGACTACGGATTGCCGGACTCGGCGATAGCGCAGCGTCCCACCTCTCCGCGAGAGTCTGCGAGATTGCTCGATTGTCGAAGAGGCCTCGAGGATCGACGGTTCTCCGACTTGCCGAGGCTGCTGACAGAGGGAGACCTCGTCGTTGTGAACACCACCAAGGTGCGGCCGGCTCGCCTGCGGGGAACCAAGCACGGCACCGGAGGTGCGGTCGAAGTGCTGCTGCTCGGTGAGATGAGCGACGGTGAGTGGGAGGTCCTGATCCGTCCGGCACGGAGGATCGGCGCCGGGGTGCGCCTGCGTTTCGGAGAGGCCAACGCAACGGTGCTCAGCCAACCAACTTCGGGACGCTCGACGCTTCGGTTCGACACAGATGTCGAAGCGCTCGCCCGAGAGATGGGTGAGGTGCCGTTGCCGCCGTACATCACCACGCCGCTGGCGAATTCGGAGGAGTACCAGACGGTGTTTGCGGAGGAGGTCGGTTCGGCCGCGGCCCCGACAGCCGGTCTGCACTTCAGCAAGGATGTCTTGTCCGAGTTGGGAACGAGGGGCGTGGAAATCGCGTTGCTTGACCTTCATGTGGGACTCGACACATTCAGACCGATCTCCGAACCGACCGTGGAAGCACACGAGATGCATAGCGAGCACTTCGACATACCCGGCGAGACCGCGACTGCATTTGAAGCTGCGCGGCGCCGTGGCGGGAAGGTGATAGCAGTCGGAACAACCGTGGTTCGCGCCCTCGAGTCGGCGTTCGACAACGGCGGTCTCCGGGTTGGGTCAGCCTCGACAGACCTCTTCATCCGGCCCGGCTATCAGTTTCGCGCAGTTGACGCGATGGTCACCAACTTCCACGTTCCGCGGTCGACCTTGATCGTGCTGGTCGCGGCCTTTGTGGGAGATCAGTGGAAGGAGATCTACGAGGCGGCCCTCGAGCGGGGCTACCGGTTTCTCTCGTTCGGCGATGCGATGCTTGCGGAGCGGCGATGATCTTCGATGTCTCGGCCCGTGAAGGAAGTGCCAGAACGGGTGCGTTTCACACAGCTCACGGTGATGTTCTGACTCCCGCCTTCATGCCCGTCGGCACGCGCGGTACGGTCAAGACACTTGACGGAGAGGATCTCCTGGACCTCGACGCCCAGATGGTGCTGTCGAACACGTACCATCTGATGTTGAGGCCCGGATCGGACGTCGTTCGCGAACTAGGTGGACTTCATCGATTCATGAACTGGCGGGGGCCGATCCTCACCGACTCCGGCGGGTACCAGGTGTTCTCGCTCGACGCGAAGGTGCGGGAAGAGGGTGTCACGTTCAGGTCGACCTACGACGGATCGCGCGTCGAACTCACACCCGAGCGTGCGGTGGCCGTACAAGAGGACCTCGGATCCGACGTCGCCGTCGCACTCGATGTGCTCGTGGGACTACCGGCGAACCGGGAGGTAGTGGAAGCCGCGATGCGGCGAACCCTCCGCTGGGCGGAACGAGTGATGCACGCCAGGCAACGCGAGGATCAGGCGGTATTCGGGATCATCCAGGGAGGAACGGATCCGTCACTTCGTGCAGAGAGTGCGGTCAAGACTGCAGAGCTCGACTTCGATGGCTACGCGGTTGGCGGCCTGTCCGTCGGGGAGTCGGATAGTGAGCGGGATCGAGCCATCGAGGTTGTCGTGGGCGAGCTGCCGGAGGATCGAGTGCGGTACACGATGGGGTTGGGGGACACCGAGGGGATGCTGCATGCGGTCGCACGAGGGATCGATCTCTTCGACTGCGTATTGCCGACTCGGCTCGCCAGACACGGAAAGGTGCTCACGCCGGTGGGCGACTACAGCATTCGTCGGGCCGAGCACGCCCGCTCACATGCACCCCTCGACCCTTCATGTGGCTGTTCGACCTGCGCGTCGTACAGCCGAGGTTACCTGCGCCACCTCTTTCTCACGAACGAGCCAACGGGCCTTCGGCTACTAACCTTGCACAATCTCACGTATACGCTGCGTCTGATGGGATCGATACGTTTGGCAATCCTCGAGGGGCGTTTCCAGGCGTTCATGGCCTCGACGCTGGACCGGAGAGTTTCGGGAGACTCCGGGGAGTCGCTAGCATGACCGGCGGCTCGCCGGAGGTGAGCCTCCACTCATCACAAAGAAGGTAACGCGTGCTTGCCCAAACAGCATCCACAGGAAGCCCCTGGACTTCGCTGGTCTTCCTGGCCTTGCTCATCGGGATGTTCTACTTCCTGCTGATCCGCCCGCAACGCGTCAGGGCGAAACAACAGCGAGAACTTGCAGCCGCTCTCGAGGTCGGCGACAAGGTGCAGACCTACGGTGGCGTGCACGGTGTCGTGGTCGGTCTGGACGACGACTCCGTGGTGATCGGCCTCGAAGAAGGGCGCATGCGCATTTCCCGGCGGGCAATCGCCGGGAAGCTGGAGAAGTAATGTCCAGGCGTATCACGACGCTCATCATCGTGCTGCTGTTCGCCTACGGGGGAGTTGCAGCGATCGTCGGTAGCCACAGCACACCCAAGTTGGGTCTCGATCTCAAGGGTGGAACTTCGGTGATCCTGCGTGCGCCGGAGGGGACGGATCCCGATGTGCTCACGAAGGCGGTCGAAATCATGCGCGGCCGCATCGAGGCGTTCGGGGTGCAGGAGCCGGAGATTGCGATCAGCGGCAACAATTCCGTGCTCGTTCAGCTTCCAGGCGTGACAGACAGGGCGAGGGCCCTCCAGGCGATAGGCCAGACCGGCGTGCTTTCGTTCCGGCCAGTGTTCACCTCATCGTTCCAGAGTCCCATCTTCGATACGACCACTGCGACGACGGCTGCGACCACAACGACGACACCAGGGGACACGACCTCGACTTCGGCGGATACGACGACCACCGAGGCAACCACCACGACCACCTCGCTTCCAGAGGGTGTTGATCCCGGTACCGGGTTCACGATCACCGACAGCCCCGAACTCCTCCGTGCCTGGGTGCCCGAGTACGACAGCAACGGGAGTCTTACTGCCGGGTATGAGATCGGGACGCTGTGCAACGACGGGACAACTCTCGCCACGTGCCAAGAAGGGAGTGACGGGAACCCCACCAATGGGACGCCCGACCCGATGACCGGTTCCGACATCACCGAGGCCCTCGCCAACTTCAGTCAGACCACGGGCCAGTGGCAGGTCGACCTCAAACTCAATGATGACGGAGCACGCAAGTTCCAAGAACTGACGCGGGCCGCCGCCCAATTCCCGACCGGCGATCCTGAGCGCCAGATCGCAATCGTGCTCGATGGGAAGATCATCTCGGCACCACAGGTCGCGTCGACGGTCGACGCCAACATTGGCATCGCAGGTGGCAGCGCGGTGATCACCCTGGGTGCGGGCGACAACCAGCAAGCTGCAGCGCAGGACCTCGCGGTGGTTCTCCGCTATGGGTCGTTGCCTGTCAGCTTCGAGCAGGATCAGGTGCAGAGCGTGTCTGCAACGCTCGGATCGGACTCACTCCGCTCGGGCCTCATTGCCGGATTGGCGGGCCTGATTCTGGTGGCCATCTACATGCTGCTCTACTACCGGTCGCTCGGCGCAGTGACGATTGTGGGATTGAGCGTCTTCGGATCGTTGATGTTGATCGTACTTGGCCTGCTCAGCAGGACTGCCGGCCTGACACTGACGCTCGCCGGAGTGACGGGAATCGTTGTATCGGTTGGTATTACGGCCGACTCGTACATCGTGTTCTACGAACGGATCAAGGAGGAGCTCCACCGGGGCCGGACCATGAAGGCTGCCGTGGACGAGGGCTTCTCACGGGCCTTTCACACGATCATCACCGCCGACACCGTTTCCATTCTGGCCGCCGTGCTGCTGTGGTTGCTTGCCGTCGGACCGGTGAAGGGCTTCGCGCTCACGCTGGGGATCGCCACGTTCCTTGACATCCTCGTTGCGTACTTCTTCACCAGGAATGCGGTGAGTGCGATCGCTCACAGCGGGCTCGGCGAAGGAGGACGGTTCAGCATCCGGGCGGCGGCCGGGGGAGTGCAGGAGGCATCATGAATC
This sequence comes from uncultured Acidimicrobiia bacterium, assembly GCA_964633745.1. Taxonomy (GTDB): domain Bacteria; phylum Actinomycetota; class Acidimicrobiia; order Spongiisociales; family UBA4744; genus CAYLHS01. The sequence goes on along the minus strand of CAZWHZ010000004.1, from coordinate 17,008 downwards.
TCATCAGACGCCTCTACAGAGGAGAGACCTCATTCGACTTCGTGGGCGCCAGGCGACTCTGGCTGACCATTTCCGCGGCGCTGGTGCTGGTGTCACTTCTTGCCCTGATCGTCTTCGGCCTCAACCTCAGTCTGGACTTCCGGGGTGGCGTTGCGGTGGAAGCCTCGAATCCGGCGGGTGCAAGCGTTGCCGACATGCGGGCCGCGCTCGCACCGCTCGGCCTGGATGAGGCGAAGATTCAGGAGCTGGCCGGAGGCGCGGACATCCGCGTGCAGGTCGGGGCGTTGACCCCGAGCGAGTCCGAGGCCTTCCAGAAGGCCGTTGCAGAAGCGACGGGCACGACGATCAGCGAGATCTCTTTGAACGAGGTCGGTCCCACGTTTGGAGCTCAGATCACGAATCGGGCTCTGACCGCTCTCATCGTGTTTCTCGCGGCGGTCGTCCTGTTCATTTCATGGCGACTCGAATGGAAGATGGCGGTGGCCGGTATCGCGGCGCTCTTCCACGACCTCGTTATCACGTTCGGAATATACGCGTTGACGCGATTCGAGGTCACACCGGCGACGGTCATTGGCGTACTGACGATCCTCGGCTACTCGCTGTACGACACGGTTGTGGTGTTCGACAAGGTCAAGGAGAACGTCGAGGAGTTGCACACCGACCGTATGACCATCACCGAACTCGTGAACCGGTCCATGAATCAGGTGCTCATGCGGTCGATCAACACGTCTCTGACGAGCCTCCTGCCTGTCGGGAGCCTGCTGTTTGTCGGTTCGTTCCTTCTCGGCGCGCAGACCCTGCGCGACTTCGCCCTTGCCCTGTTCGTCGGGATCGCGGCCGGCACCTATTCGTCGATCGCCGTCGCGTCACCGATCCTCGCTTCCTGGAAGGAACACGAGGAAGAGTGGGCACGTGTTCGGAGACGCAGAGACCGGGGAAGGGGCTCACGTAGTGAGACACCCGCGTCGCCCACGGTCACGAAGCAGGCACCCACGCGCAAGAGCGGCGCCACACCGCGTCCACCCAAGAAGGGCCGGAAGCGCTGAACGCGTTACAATCAGCCGGTGTTCGAGTTCATCGATCTCATTCGTGACGTCCCCGACTTTCCGAAGCCGGGGGTCGTGTTCAAAGACATCACGCCGGTCCTCGCGGACCCGGATGCATTCTCCATGCTGGTAGATCAACTCTGCGAGCCGTACGAAGCTGGATCGATCTCCAAAGTTGTGGGCATCGAGGCGCGCGGGTTCATCCTCGCAACGCCCGTCGCTGAACGACTTGGGGCCGGTTTTGTTCCCATTCGCAAGCCAGGCAAGCTGCCTGCCGAGGTCATTCGTGAGACCTATGAGCTGGAGTACGGCACCGATGCTCTCGAGATGCACAGCGATGCACTCCACCCTGGCGACCGGGTGCTCATCGTGGACGACGTGCTTGCGACGGGTGGAACGGCTGCAGCGGCAATACGGCTGGTCGAGAGGCTCGACGCAGAAGTCGTGGGAGTAGCTGTTTTCATCGAGTTGGCGTTCCTCGGGGGGAGAGCTTCTCTGAACGGGACCGATCTGCACGCCCTCGTGACATATGCCTGACCTCTCTCAGGAGGGGATCCAGCGGGTTCTCGATTCGTTTCGCGCCCACCATCCTGGTGTTGACACGACGCTGCTGACCGAGGCCTATACGCTGGCCAAGGATCGGCACGAGGGGCAGATGCGACAGACGGGGGATCCTTATATCACCCACCCGGTTGCTGTGACCGAAATACTCGCCGACTACGGGCTCGACATCGAGACGCTGTGTGCAGCATTGCTGCACGACACGGTCGAGGACACGGAGCTGACCCTCGATCAGGTGGCGGGGCAATTCGGTGGCCACGTCGCAGAACTGATCGACGGCGTCACGAAACTGGACCTGATCAAGTTCGGATCACGGGAGGAGGCACAGGCGGCGACGATCCGGAAGCTGGTGGTCGCTCTCGCAAAGGACGTGAGGGTTCTCCTGATCAAGCTCGCCGACCGGTTGCACAACCTCAGGACCATCTGGCCGTTCCCAGACGAGAAGCAACAGCGGATTGCCAGAGAGAGTCTCGAGATCTACGCCCCACTGGCGCACCGGCTCGGAGTTCAGGAAATCAAGCACGAGATGGAAGACAGGTGCTTCGCCATCCTGTATCCGAGACGGAACGCCGAGATCAACGCCCTTCTCGAGCAGCGGGCGCCCATGCGTGAAGCCTTCCTCGATGACGTCATCGAGAAGGTCAAGGATCTCCTCGATTCGGCAGGTATCAAAGGTGAGGTGACGGGCCGTCCGAAGCACCAGTACTCGATATACCGGAAGATGGTGACCAGCGGGCTCCCGTTCGAAAACATTCACGACCTCATAGGGATCAGGCTGATCGTGCAGGATGTCCGTGACTGCTATGCGGTGCTAGGCGTCATCCACTCGACGTGGCCTCCCGTTCATGGGCGGTTCAAGGACTACGTTGCCATGCCCAAGTTCAACCTCTACCAGAGCTTGCATACGACCGTGATCGGGCCCGGTGGAGGCCCTCTGGAGGTGCAGATTCGCACGAGGGACATGCACGAGCGTGCCGAGTTTGGCATCGCCGCGCACTGGCGGTACAAGGAAGGGGAGACGGCCGAGTCCCTTCCATGGATCGCCGACATGCGGTTCCTGCAGGACGAGTACGAGGATCCGACGGAGTTCCTGGCCGGTCTCAAAATAGATCTCTACCAAGAGGAAGTGTTCATCCTCACGCCGAAGGGAGAAGTCAAGACCCTCCCGCGGGGAGCTACGCCGGTGGACTTCGCCTATAGCGTGCACACTGAGGTGGGGCATCGATGTATCGGGGCGAAGGTGAACGGCCGGCTCGTTCCGCTCGACACGAGACTCGAGTCGGGCGATATCGTCGAGATCGTCACCTCCAAGGCGCAGGACTCGGGTCCGAGCAGGGACTGGCTGACGTACGTACGCACCTCCCGGGCAAGGGCCAAGATCCGTCAATGGTTCGGAAAGGAGCGCCGGGTTGCGGCTCTCGAGAAGGGACGTGATGCGGTGCTGGCCCTGCTTCGCAAGGAGGGCCTTGGGCTGCACTCGAATCGGAGAGACGAACTCCTCAAGGGGGTTGCCGAACGAATGGGGCAGCGGGACGTGGACTCCCTGTTCATCGCGGTTGGCGAGGGGGGAGTTGCAGCCTCGACCGTCGTGGCGCGCGTCGTTCGACTCGCGAGGCCCGAGGAGGAGGAGGCTGCAGAGGCCGCCCTGCCCGAGCTGCCGCCGGTTCGGCCACGCTCGGACACGGGTGTTGGGATCATCGTCGAGGGCCTCGAGGACGTATGGGTGCGTATAGCGAGGTGCTGTGCCCCCGTTCCCGGTGACGACATCATCGGGTTCGTGACAGTCGGCCGGGGTGTGTCGGTGCACCGTTCGGACTGCACGAACATCGATGCTCTTGGTGAGGAGAGAATGATCGACGTCACATGGGCACCTGACAGGGCGGGAAGGTTCTCTGTGTGGATCCAAATCGAAGCGCTCGATCGACCGCGCATGTTGCGTGATGTCACCGAGTGCATCTCAGAGGTAGGCGGCGACATCCGCGCGTCGTCGTCCACCACCAGCAGCGATCGGACCGCACTTCTCCGCTATGAGGTCGAGTTGTCGGACCCCGGCCAACTCGACCGGCTCGTCGTTGGGCTCAACGGTATCGATGGTGTCTACCACGCGTATCGACTGGTACCGCGCTGAGGACTAGACACTCCGCGCCTCTTTGTGATGATCCCACGTTTCTCTAAGTGATTCGCTGGTTCAGGCCGATAGCAACCTCATGCGGCTTTCGCGCGAAGAAGGATTCACGATCATCGAGGCGCTCGTGGCGCTCGTGATCATTTTCGGGGCTGTGCTCGTGATGTTGCGAAGCATCGACACGAGTTCGAGGGTGCTCATTGAGACCAAGCGCCAATCTGCGGCGTCGGCACTCGCCTCGGAGCTCGTAGAGCGCGCCCGTTCTCTCGAGTGGTCGAACATGGGGCTTACGGTTGATGCCAACAGTGCCAACTGCACCGAACCGGCCTCACCAAGCGATCCTCCCCAGGGCGTGGGTTGTTCGTTGTTCGTCACCGAGTTCGCCTCCGAAATCGCCGCGAGTGGCAGCACGTACGAGTTTGGCGGCGAGCCGATCGTGTTTGCCACGGGAGCAACATTCGATCCGTTCCTGTCGTTCCATCAGCAAGTGATCAGGGACAACACGGTATTCGACCGATACTTGTTCATCACGTCGGTCAGAAGCGACAACAGCGATCCCGCGACCGAGAAGTACCGGAGGATTACCGCCGTGGTTCGCTGGAGTGCTTCGAACGGACATAGACGAGAGGTTCGGCTCTCCTCATACGTGAGCCCTTTCACCGAACCATCGCAGCCCTTCATTTCGGCCGAGTCCAGCCTTGATGGGGGCTACGGTCAGGTCGAGGGCCGAGTGACCGGGATGCAAGGCTGGGGACTACCGCACGACGGCTCTGAAGATGAGTCGATTCTCGCTTCCTTGCCATCGATGCGTCTGACTGCCACGTCCGACTACGTGTCGGTCGGAGAAGCCCGGCTGGAGGGAGCATCTGCGTACTGGATCGGGGCCGGCCCTGACGGGCTGATCGGATCGCCGAGCTTGGACGACGTGCGGCTCGCGACCTCTGACCAGAACGTGATCAACCTGTTCGCGGACGACGACGGTACATCCTCGGCTCCACTGAGCTATCCGCTGATCGCTCAGGTCGACTTGCCCCGGATGGATACCACGCAGGACGCTGTGAGAATCCAGGAATCGGCCGGTCCGCTGGTGAAGAACCACACGGCTGTTCCGATCCCCGGAGGCGCCGCAGCCGTAGACCCTGCAGACGACCTGCCGAATGCTTCTCTGTCGGTGGTGGGCGCGGGCCAGACGAGCATGAGCCGCACAGAAGACTGGTCGGGTGACCCGGCACAGGCGTATGTGGACAAAGGTGACCCGTTGCTCTCTACTTCCTACGCTTTCACCTTCTTCAGATACGGGGATCACGATCAGGCATCTTCGCTGGAATGGAGCGGCGAAAGCGACAGGCAAGATGACCCCGCGACCGGGCTGCGGAAGGCACGAGCCGAGTTCGATTGGAAGGGTGAGGAGATCGACCTTCTGGACGACGAGGTCCTCGCAGCGCTGGCACCGGCTTTCAGGGGATGGGCAGTGGTCTCGCTGCCCAGGGTCAGCAATGGGGGAGCCCTGGCGCCCCTGGAAGCGGGCGAGTACTACTCCGCCCTGACTCCCCAAATCGGTGTGAAGAGTGGAGATGTGACGATCGACCTATGGAATGGGAGCTCCTACACCCAGATCTTCAGCAGCTACGAAGACATTCCCAACTGCAGCTCCGAGACGCTCCCGGTCGACGAGGAACTCACAACGTCGACAGCCGGGATGCCACAGCTTCACTATCGGGTTTCCGGCAGCGTGACCGTGAACGGCATGTGCGTCGGAACCACGCAGCAGTACTCGACCGGGGAAGTTCGATCGAACACCGTGTCGGCGGCGAACATCGTCACGGGAACGCTCACGTATCGAGTCGTCGACGTGATCGGTGCTGAGGAGTTCGGCGACGAGGATCTGGCGACTCTGTACGACTTCACCTTGACCTTCTCGGCGGGAGGCGTGCAGGCGACGGCCGTCTACATCAATCCCGAGCTCTCATGAAAGGCATGAATGACAAGGGTATCAGCCTGATCGAGCTCTTGATCGCCATGGCCCTCATGGTGATGGTTGCGGCAGTGTTCGGAACCGCCCTGTCGACGAGCTTCACAGTGACGAAGGACTTCCAAGGGGTTGCCGCGTCGAACGACAGTTCCCGTCTCGTTCTCAGGCAAATCAGCCGGGAACTTCGATCTGCCGACGCGATCTACGAGCCGTTGCCGTGCACCACCTCTAACACGCTGGACTTCACCACCCGCGCATATGCAGGAGCCGAGACGTCCCAGCAGCACATCATCTACAGGTTGACGGACGGAACGCTCGAACGATCCTCCGATGGCGGATCGGCATGGCGTACGGTCATCGACGATGTGGTCAACGCATCGTCGGAACCGCTGTTCGCGACACAGGGGTCGGCGGGAGGGACGCCGAGCGAGGGGAAGGTCGTAACGATATCGATTTGGTCGGACGCGGATCCCACAGACCGGATTGGCCGTCGCCTGGCCGAGACGGAAGTATCGGGACGGAACATATGGGCTCCGATGCAAGGAGGGAGCTGCTCGTGAAACTCCGGCACGAAGAAGGCTTTGGGTTGATCACGGCTCTGATGATTTCGTTCGTGGTGTTCATCCTGGCTGCGCTGTGGTACGGGATCAGTACACACGAGATCGACCAGGCAGCGGGGGATCGAGCTGCAGCGATGGCCTTGAATTCGGCCGAGGCGGGCGCAAGAGAGATGATGTACGTCCTCGCAAACGACAAGACTGTTCGCGATTCGTTGGAAGTGTCCGGAGCCGTCTACACGACCAGCCCGGAAGGGAATGCCTGCGTCTACGACCGTATCGACTCCTCAGGAACGGCGTCGGATCAGTTGGGCGAGTACTGGGTGAGAGTCACAAAGACGCCGGGTTTCGACCTTCGCTACCGGATAGAAGCGTGGGGCTGGGCACCAAGTCACGATGCTCGCCTACAGTCCGAGAAGGAGATCGACTTCGAGATCGAACTTCGACCCTTTGGAGGCGGCTTCGACTTTGCTGTGTTCACCGGCCTGAGTGGATACGCCGGCGGGAACAACAAGAAGATCTGGGGCGACGTGTACAGCGCGGGCGACTTCGACGTCGCCAACTCGACGACCATCCTCGCCAACGACATCCCGTGGCCAGGGGATGGATCCGTTGGTGTCGTCGGAGACATGACCGTCGCTAAGAACGCTGCAAGCCAGTTTGCCGGCCCAGTTCGCGTGAATGGTGATCTGAACGACAACAAGAAGAACACCCTCTACCAGGCGGACGTCTCCATCGGCGGTTCGGCCAGCTACTTGAAGGAGCCGACTGTTGTCGGCAGTCTGAATATGCGTGATACGTCCGCTCCCGGTGGGGATCTGAGCGGGGTGAACGAGGTGCTCACAGGAGTCGATTGGACACCCGTAACCGAATTGGCGCTCCCGACATTCGAGTGGAGCACCTCCCCCAACAAGCAGCTCGTGGCGGACAGCAACTGGGCGCCGTCCGAGTTGGGTGTGGCGGGGCAGACAACCAGCTACCGGATGCCCGACGGTGATGTCTCGATCGAGTTCAGCAAGACCGAATTCCACGGGGATGTCGTGATCTATGTGCCCAACGGTGATGCTGACGTGACGAAGTGGCAGAACGTCACGACAGACTCGAGCGACACGCCGGTGTCGGTCGCGGTCGTCGTGGGTGCCTCGGACAAGTCCCTGTTCATGGCCCAAGGTTTCACGATGACAGGAACGGAGGACATCCACTTCCTCGGCTACTCGGCCGGAACCGTCGCGACCGTGAACAACTCGGTGATCTACGGGACGATCTATGGAGAGGGCGGCAATCAGGGACAGCGTTCCTACGTGCACTTCCGTCCGATGAACGACTCGATTCAAGGCGTGTTCAGTTTTGATCCCGCTGGAGCCGATCAGTTCATTCCCCAGCCTCGGATATGGCGTGAGGTTCCTCCGGGGCCGCTGGGGTGTAGTTCCTAGCAGCAAGCGAGACGCGCGATGTCAGTACGCTACGTCGGGTGCTGATCGAATCCGAATGTCTGTGGATTGCGCGAACCAACACCTACGTGGTCGCGCGAGAGCGGGGAGGGCCTTGCGTGATCGTAGACGCTCCGCCTGATCCCGACGCCGTCCTGGGGCTCGTCGAACGAAACGGGCTCGCTCCGGTGGCATTGCTCCTCACACACGGGCACGTCGATCACACCGGCGGTTCGTTCGACATATGCCAACGTGCAGGGATCAGCGCGTACGTGCATCCCGACGATGACTTCCTCACCTTCGACCCAGCGACGCAACTCAGGGCGCTCTTCGGCGCTGAATCAGCCTCTCTGCCTGCGCCGGACCGTGTGGAACGACTGTTCGATGGCACACGTCTCGCATTGGGCGGCCTCGACATAGAGGTGATTCACACGCCAGGGCACACGCCAGGGCATTGCTGCTTCATGGTCGAGGGACGGTTGCTCTCCGGCGATCACCTCTTCGCAGGGTCGATCGGACGAACGGATCTTCCGGGCGGGGACATGGCGGAACTCCTCAGCAGCATGCGAACGAAGATCCTGCCACTACCGGACGAAACCATCGTATACCCGGGTCACGGACCCGCGACTACGATGCGGGCCGAACGTCGCAGCAACCCGTTCCTCCGAGATCTGTTATGACCATCCGTGCACCCAAAGGTACCGATGACATCCTGGCGCCGGTAGCCAGAACATGGCGCAGGATGCTCCGCACATGGGATCAAATCACTGAACGCTTCGGATACGACCTGATCTTCACACCGCTTTTCGAGGCCACAGAGCTGTTTGCGAGGGGCTCCGGAGAAGACACGGAGATCGTCCAGAAGCAGATGTACTCATTCAGCGACAAGGGTGGCCGGTCACTGACCTTGCGGCCGGAGGCGACACCTTCTGTCATGCGCGCTCACCAGCAGGCAGGAGGCAGCGGAGTGCGCAAGGCCGCCAGCTGGGGTCCGATGTTTCGGTACGAACGGCCCCAAGCCGGTCGGCGGCGGCAGTTCTACCAACTCGACGCCGAGTACATCGGTACCGACTCACCCCTGGCGGACGCGGAGGTCATCGAACTCGGATATCGGTACCTGCGCGACGTGGGACTGGTCGACGTGGCCGTCACCATCAACTCGATCGGTGACCCGGTCTGCCGTCCTGCGTATCAGGAAGTCTTGAAGGAGTACCTGAAGGCCCGTGAGGATGAACTCTGCGACGATAGTCGCCGGCGAATCGACAGTAATCCGCTGCGCGTCTTGGACTGCAAGGTGTGCAAGCCCCTTCTGCGGGACGCCCCAACCCCGGTCGAACATCTCTGCGATGCGTGTGCTGTCCACTATCAGACGGTGAAGGACACTCTGGGAGCGGTACTCGTCCCCTTCGTGGAAGACCCTCACCTCGTACGCGGGCTCGACTACTACACGAGGACCGCGTTCGAGTACATCGCGACCGATCTCGACGCTGCACAGAACGCGGTTGGTGGCGGAGGGAGGTACGACGGTCTCTCCGAGTCCATCGGAGGGCCCCCCATCCCTGGCGTGGGCTTCGCATTGGGGCTGGACCGTATCGTTCTCGCTCTGGGAGACATCGTCGAAGAAGGGGCTCTAGACGTCTTCGTGGTCGTCGCCGAAGAGGGATTGCGGACGGAAGCGATCGAGCTGGTCTCCGATTTGCGTGCTCGAGGGTTCCGAGTCGACTATGACCCCGACAGGCGGTCGGTCAAAGCGCAGTTCAAGATCGCCTCTCGTCGAGAAGCGCCGAATGTCCTGGTGATCGGCGAGGAATGGCGCGACGGGGCGGTGACCGCCAGGGACATGACGACGGGAGACCAGCGAGCGGTACCTGTCGAGGAGGTTTCGGAATGGCTCAGGTAGATGTCTATCGAGACACGTACGCAAGACACGTGAGCGACGAACGTTCCGGAGAAGCCGTCAGAGTCGCCGGCTGGGTCGACCGCCGCCGCGACCACGGCGCCATCATCTTCATCGATCTTCGGGATGCCTCGGGCATCGTGCAAGCGGTCATCGATCCTGAGGAGTTCCCCGAAGCTCACAAGCTCAAGCTCGAGTACGTCGTCTCGCTCCATGGGGTCGTTCGGGCGCGGCCCGAAGGCACCCAGAACGCGGAGATGCCAACGGGTATGGTCGAGATCGCCGTCGATGAGCTGACCGTGCTGTCGGCATCGGAGACCCTTCCGTTCATGCTCGACGATCGGGTGGACGTCGACGAGCGTACTCGCCTCGAGTACCGATTCCTCGACCTCCGCACCCCACGGATGGCGGCCAATCTTCGCGCCCGCTCGGCCGCGTTCAGAGCGATGCGGGAGGTACTCGATGGGCTGGGATTCATGGATGTCGACACGCCCACTCTCATCCGATCGACACCCGAGGGTGCCCGCGACGTGCTGGTGCCGTCGCGTCTGCGGAAAGGCTCGTTCTACGCGCTCCCACAGTCTCCGCAGCTGTTCAAGCAGCTCCTCATGGTCGCCGGCGTCGACCGCTACTACCAAATCGCCCGGTGCTATCGCGATGAGGACTTCAGGAGCGACAGACAGCTCGAGTTCATCCAACTCGACCTCGAAGGTGCCTTCTGGGGGCGAGAGGAAGTCTTCGAGACACTCGAGCAGGTCATCTCGGCGGTCGTCGAGCGGGTGCGGGGAATGAAGGTACCAACGCCCTTCCGACGCCTGACGTACTCCGATGTCATGGATCGTTACGGGACAGACAAGCCAGATCTTCGCTTCGGCATGGAAATTCACGACATCAGCTCTCTGGTCGGTGGATCGGCATTCGACGTGTTTGCCTCGACAGTGGCCGGTGGGGGCGTCGTCAGGGGTATCAACGTCGGTGCCGTCGGCTTGTCTCGGTCGGCCATGGACGCGCTCACCGATCGGGCACGGGCCTTGGGCGCCAAGGGCCTCATGTCGCTCGTCGTCGAGGAGAATGGCCTGCGTTCGTCCATCGCCAAGTTTCTGTCCGACGGGGAACAGAGATCGATCATCGAAGCCCTCGATGGCACGCCGGGGGATCTCTTGCTGCTCGTCGCCGACACCTCCAAGCTGGCAGGCAGCGTTCTCGGACAACTTCGGCTGGAACTGGGGCAACCCAAGGACCACGAAGAGCTGGCGTTCCTCTGGGTCATCGACTTTCCGGTATTCGACGTGAACGACGACGGAAGCTTGTCACCCGCACACCACCCGTTCACCGCGCCCATCGATGTCGATGAGATGCGGACCTCGCCCGAGACGGCGATCTCGAAGTCGTACGATCTCGTTCTCAACGGGTCGGAACTGGGATCCGGGAGCGTCAGGATTCACGATCCGATCGTGCAGCAACAGGTGTTCGACATCCTCGGGATCGGACCGGAAGATGCGGAACGGCGGTTCGGCTGGTTCGTGAAAGGCCTCCGATTCGGTACGCCTCCACATGCGGGGTTCGCCGTGGGCATCGACCGCCTCCTGGCGATCCTCCAGGGAGAACGATCCATTCGAGAGGTCATTCCATTTCCAAAGACGCAAACGGGAACCGATCCGATGAGCGGCTCTCCGACACCGGTCGACGACGAACAGCTCCAGGAGCTCGGTATCGCCCTCCGACCGGAGGTGAAGGCAGGGGACTGACATGGGGGACCTTTTCGAGGCCCACCGGGCGGAGGTGAAGGCGCACGTCGCTCCACTCGCCGCCCGGATGCGTCCAACAGGCCTCGAGGAGGTCGTCGGCCAGCGGCACTTGGTTGGTGAAGGTTCGGCGTTCCGGAGACTGATCGAGTCGGGGCGGCCCATGTCGATGATCCTGTGGGGTCCACCGGGTACAGGGAAGACGACCCTTGCCCGTCTGGCCGCAGGCTCGGCATGGTTCGAGCAGCTCTCTGCTACCTCGGCCGGGGTGCGCGATGTACGCAGGGTTCTCGAGGAAGCTGATCGCCGCCTCGGCGAGGAAGAGCGGCGGACCGTGCTATTCCTCGATGAGATTCATCGATTCTCCAAGTCGCAACAGGATGCACTGCTTCCGGGAGTGGAGGACGGGACGATCGTCCTGATCGGTGCCACGACCGAGAATCCTTTCTTCGAGGTGAACTCGCCTCTGATGTCGCGAGCGAGCCTGTTCCGGCTCGAAGGCATTGAATCCACCGATCTCGAAATCCTCCTCGAGCGCGCGCTGGGCGACTCGGAGCGGGGTCTCGGGGGACAGGGGCTCACACTGGATGACGATGCCCGGGTGGCGCTGGCCGAGAGAGTTGGGGGCGATGCTCGCTTGGTTCTGAATGGTCTGGAGGTGGCAGCCGGTCTCGCGATCGGGGCGGGGAGGACGGGGATCACCGAGGGCGACGTCGCTGAGGCGCTCCAGCGACGGATCGTGCGCTACGACAAGTCCGGGGATCGTCACTACGACGTCATCTCGGCGTTCATCAAGAGCATGCGGGGTTCGGACGTCGATGCAGCCGCCTACTGGCTACACACGATGCTCGAGGCCGGAGAGGATCCAGAGTTCATCGTGCGGCGCATGATCGTCTTCGCTTCCGAGGACGTAGGACTCGCCGACCCGCATGCGCTGCCAATCGCCGTGGCGGCATCCCAGGCCCTGGCATACGTGGGGCTCCCGGAAGCAGGCTATGCGTTGACCCACGCCGCCACCTACCTCGCTACGGCGCCCAAATCGAACACCATGGCCACGACGATCGCTCGGGCAAAGGAAGCCGTGGAGAGGACACCCGGGGCCGAGGTGCCGGCACACCTCAGGGATGCTTCGTACAAGGGCGCTCAGAAGATCGGTCACGGGACCGAGTACCGCTATCCCCACGACTACGAAGGACACTTCGTGGTGCAGCAGTACCTTCCCGATGAGCTCGAGGGCGCGCGCCTCTTCGAACCTGGAACACAGGGAGAAGAACGGGAGATTGCGGAACGCGTCCAGAGGTGGACGGCCGGGCAGGACCCTGGGAGGGAGCGCTAACCTTCCCGCATGATGGTCAGACTGTGGTGGTTCGCCGCGGGTGCGTTCGCGGGTGCCTGGGGAACCATTCGCGTACTCAGACGAATCGAGCGAGCGAAGGTGGCGCTGACGCCGGCGCATCTTGCCCGCAGCGGCGCCTTGGTCGTCGCGGATCTGCTCGACGCCGGTGGGACCCGTCTGGCCCGGCGCCCCAACTAACCTGGAACGCCCATGGAATCAGCACGCATTCGTTCGTCGTTTCTGCGCTTCTTCGAGGAACGGGGCCACGAGGTCCGTCCTTCGGCGTCGCTCATACCCGTTGACCCCACCCTGCTCCTCACCAACGCAGGAATGGTGCCATTCAAGCCGTACTTCCTCGGTGAGGAGACGCCGCCATACCCGCGTGCGACGTCGGTGCAGAAGGTCTTTCGCGCCGTCGACATCGACATCATCGGTACGACGGCGCGCCACTTCACGTTCTTCCAAATGCTCGGAAACTTCAGCTTTGGCGACTACTTCAAGGAGAAGGCAATCCCGTACGCGTACGAGCTGGTAACGGAAGGCTTCGGGATCGACCCGGAGTTCCTCTGGTTCACCGTACACGAGAGCGACGACGAGGCAGCAGGCATATGGATCGACGACGTCGGAGCCCGACCTGACCGTGTGCAACGCCGGGGACGGGACAACTTCTGGCAGATGGGTGTACCGGGGCCCGCAGGCCCGTCTTCGGAGATCTTTTACGACCGGGGCGCGCAGTATGGGGCCGACGGGGGCCCAGCGGTCGATGAAGATCGATTCGTCGAAATCTGGAACCTCGTGTTCATGCAGTACGTACAGGACCAGCCGTACCATGTTGTTGGAGACCTGCCGGCCAAGAGCATCGACACAGGCATGGGGCTGGAGCGGATCGCGATGGTGCTCCAGGGCAAAGCGACGGTGTTCGACATCGATACCGTGCGGCCGATTCTCGCCGTTGCGGAACGTCACTCCGGGGTTGCCTACGGCAAGGATCCTCTGACCGACGTGTCGTTGCGCGTGCTGGCCGACCACGGCAGGGCGATCACGTTCCTGATCGCCGATGGTGTTGTCCCGTCCAACGAGGGCCGGGGCTACGTGCTGCGGCGGGTGCTTCGTCGCGCCGTTCGTCATGCCTGGCGCCTCGGGGGCAGCTCGCTGATCACCCCGCTCCTTGTCGAAGAGACCGTTCGGATCCTCGGGTCGGGGTACCCGGAGTTGGTCGAGAAGGAGAGCTTCATCCAGGACGTCGTGAGCCGAGAGGAGGATCGGTTTCGCGCAACCCTGTCTTCAGGACACAACCTCTTGGATGAAGCCCTTGCCGGGCTCACAGAAGGCGATCGTCTCGCGGGCTCGGTGGCCTTCAAACTGCACGACACGTACGGGTTTCCGGTAGAGCTGACCACGGAGATCGCCTCTGAACAGGGCGTGAGCGTCGATATGGAAACGTTCGAACAGGCGATGGACGAGCAGCGTGAGCGGGCCAGATCGGCGTGGAAGGGGGCCGAGGAAGCTGCCGACGAAGGCGTGTACCGGCGGCTCCTCGACGGGATCGGGCCATCGGAGTTCCTTGGGTACTCGGAACTCGTGGCCGGTTCCACGGTTGTCGCGATGCTGCGAGATGGCGAGTCGGTCGACTCGGCGAGTGTGGGCCAGGCCGTGGAAGTCTTTCTCGACCGAACCCCGTTCTACGCCGAGGCGGGCGGCCAGGTCGGAGACTCTGGCTTTCTCCAGACTCCCGGCGCCCGAGGCGTCGTGACCGACACCCAGGCTGCCGTTCCTGGGCTCGTCTCGCACCATGTGAAAGTGGTCACGGGCGAGATGCGAGTTGGGGATCAGGTGGAGGCGATGGTCGACTCCCCGAGGAGGGAAGCGATCTCGAAGAGCCATACGGGCACACACATACTGCATTGGGCACTGAGGAGTGTGCTCGGCGATCACGTCCATCAGGCCGGGTCTCGGGTGGAGGCCGGCCGCCTGCGGTTCGACTTCAGTCACTTCGGCGGATTGGCCGACGAGGAATTCGCCGAGATCGAGCGGATCGCAAACGAGCGAGTGATCGCGAATTCCCACGTACACACGTTCAACACCTCCATGGACCATGCGAGCGACCTCGGAGCGCTTGCGTTCTTCGGCGACAAGTACGGGGATGTTGTGCGCGTCGTCGAGATCGGTGACTTCTCGAAGGAGTTGTGCGGGGGAACGCACACACCATCATCTGGTCAGGTCGGCCCGTTGGTGATTCTCGGTGAGTCGTCGGTCGGCTCGAACCTCCGCCGGATCGAGGCGTACTCCGGGGATCATGGATACGACTATCTGGCCGGGCTGCGCCGTCGCTTGGGTGAGACCGGTCAGCTCCTCAGAGCACAGCCGGAGGAGGTCCCGGCCAGGGTCCGGCAGCTCCTCGAGCGGATGAGATCCTTGGAAGAGGAGGCGTCCACACTCCGAGCGAAACTCCAAGCCGAAGAGGCAGGAGAACTCGTGAATGAGGCCACGGTGATTGGAGACGTCAAGGTGCTGGTCGCCGCCAGGGAGGACGTTCCGCCGGGGCAACTGCGAGGTCTGGCTCTTACGCTGAGAGATCGCTTGGGACGGGGCGTCGTCGTGCTTGGCAGCGCCGCAGGTGGCAAGGGCGCACTGGTCGCGGTACTGAGCGCCGATCTCGTGTCTCGCGGCGTTTCTGCAGCTGAACTGCTCATGCCCGGAGCTCGGATCCTGGGTGGAGGTGGAAGCAGAGATCCTGAGCTGGCTCAGGCCGGCGGCCCCAACGCTGATCGCCTCTCTGAGGCCCTCGACGCGATCAGAGATGCGGCGGGAAGAGCGTTGGGTTGATGGGCCGCGTTCTCGCACTGGACTATGGAACCGTTCGCATCGGCGTAGCCGTGTCAGATCCACTTCGTATCACCGCGCAGCCGCTCGATGTGGTTTTCGTCGGCGATCTCGATGCACGCCTTCCCGACCTCGTTCAGGACGTCGATGAGATCATCGTGGGGCTACCAACGTCCCTGGACGGCACCGAAGGGCCTTCGGCAGTCGCGGCGAGGGAGTTCGCGAGACGCGTGGAGCAGCTCACAGGCATCGCCGTTCGTATGATCGATGAACGCTTCACGACGTCCGATGCGCAACGGGCGCTGCTCGAAGGTGGGGTACGTCGCAAGCGTCGCAAGGACGTCGTCGACAAGGTCGCCGCAGCATTGCTTCTCGAGGGGTACCTGGGGACGGGCACGTGAAGAGCGGAGCGGGCAGAGCCATATCGGTTGCCCTTGCGATCATCGCCGTCGGTGTTGCAGCGGTCCTGGGGGGACGCGGGCTCGCCAACTGGGCGGGACAGCTCGGAAGTCCGCCGGACATCACGGCACCCGCGGGAATCGTCCCCGGTCTCCCGCTGCGACTCGAGGTGACGAAAGGATCATCGGCTCGTCAGATCGGGGAGCAACTTGCCCGGGCCGGCGTGATCGATTCTTCGCTGTCGTTCGAGCTCGCCGTGAGAACCGGCGGAGTCGGGGATCGCCTTCAGGCAGGAAACTACAGCTTCACAACGGGGATGACAGCTGGAGAGGCCCTGGATGTGCTGCTGGCCGGGCCCGAGTCGGACGCCTATCGCGTGACGATCCACGAGGGCCTGCGCGTGTCGGAAATCCTCGATCGTCTCGCAGAGCAGACGCCGTACACCAGGGAGCAGTTCGCGGAGGCGCTCGTCGACGTGAGCTCATCCTTGGGATTCGGAGGAAGCAGCTTCCAAGGCTGGGAAGGGGGCCTATTCCCGGACACGTACGAGTTCACGGGTGACGCGACCCCTCGTGAGATCCTCCAACGCCTCGCATCGACGATGGAGGACCGCGTTGCCTCAGTGGACTGGAGTCCTCTCGAGGAGATGGGCTACGGCGTCCGAGATGGAGTGATCATCGCTTCGATGATCGAGGCGGAGGCGAAACTCGACGTGGATCGTCCTCTGATCGCCAGCGTAATCGTCAACCGGTTGGCAATCGGCATGCCGCTGCAGATCGACGCCACCGTGTTGTATGCGATGGGGGAGCGTGGCATCGGGCTGACGGCAGAGGACCTCGACACAGATTCCCCCTACAACACATATCGGAATCTGGGACTGCCACCTACGCCGATCGACGCCCCAGGACTGGCGAGTCTCGCGGCGGCCGCGGACCCTGCGATCACGGAGTACCTCTACTACGTGCTCACCAGCTCGGACGGGGGACACTCGTTCGCAGCGACCTACGAGGAATTCCAGGCGTTCAAGGCGCAGGCGAAGAGAGACGGGGTGCTGCCCTAGCCCCAAACCCCTCAAGCACCCAACGAGTCGGGCCGATTATTGATCGCATAGAGAAGG
>CAZWHZ010000003.1:0-65560 GCA_964633745.1 uncultured Acidimicrobiia bacterium | reverse complement strand
ATCGCAAGTTACCCGTGCAACGGCCGAGTTGTCAACAACCCCTGTGGATAACTCACCCGGTGCACAGCGAAACGAGCCGCTCCAACTGGCCGGGCAGGCCAACACCTACCAGGACGTCACCCGGGTTCAAGACGACACCGGGATCGGGGTTGAAGGAGAGCTCTCCCGTGTCGGCGCGTTCTACAGCGATGACGATCGCCCCGGATCGCTGACGAAGGTTGACGCTCCGCAGCGTCTGGTTGGACACCGTACAGCCCTCCATGACCGGTACGCGCTGGACCCGATACTCCACCGGGCCCCTGCGAGCAACGAGGTCGATGAAGTCTGTCAATTCCGGTTGGATCACCAGCGACGCCAGCCTCCGAGCTCCAACAGATTGAGGTGAGACCGCCTGGTCGGCTCCGGCGAGTAGCAGCTTGTGTTCCGCTTCGAGGTCCGACGCTCGGGCGACCACGAGCAGGTCTCGCCGGAGCGCCTTCGCCGACAGGACGATGACCAGGTTGTCGGAGTCGGAGTTGACGGACGCCACCAGCGCTCCGGCCCGGGCCACACCAGCCCTCTCGAGAATGTTGTCATGCGTTGCGTCGCCCTCGACCACGACAGCACCCTGACTTCTCGCAATCTCGGCAGCGGAAGGGTCTCGCTCGATCACCACACTCGGGACCTCGAGCTCATTGTGAATGTCCCATACCCCACTCCCAACTCGACCCCATCCACAAATGATCGTGTGTCCCGACAGGTGTTCGATCTTTCGTTCCACTTGACCTCGCCTCCGTTCCGAGATGTTTTCGACCGCCATTTCCATCACCGCAGCTGCCGTGAAGAACAGGGTGCCCACGCCGACCACGATCAAACCCATGGTGAGCAGGCGCCCCGCTTCGGAGAGGTCAACGACTTCCCGGAATCCAACAGTCGAGATGGTGATGACAACCATGTAGAGCGACTCGAGGAGGGGTGCGTGCTCGAGCAACATGAACCCGACGGTCCCCAAGATGACAATCCCCACCAGGATGACTGCACCGATACGGGCTCTGGCCGAGCCAGTCATCTCGACCCCTAGCTCTCGGTGGGCGGGGCGAAGTCTTCCGGCGTCACCTCGTCGAGAAACTCCCTGAATTTCTCGATCTCGGACTCTTCCTCGGCGTCCTTGATCTCGACGCCGGCCTCGTCGATGACCTCCGGCGCAGCGAAGATGGGCGAACCCGTACGGACGGCGAACGCGATGGCGTCCGACGGACGTGCCGAGACGTGGACCTCCTGTCCACCCTGCTCGAGGACGAGGTCTGCGTAGAACACGGCATCGCGGAGCTCCGTCACCACGACTTTCGAGACGCTCCCACCCAGCGACTCGGTCACGAGCTTGAGGAGATCGTGCGTGAGCGGTCGCATCGGTACGAGACCTTCAACGGCGTAAGCGATGGCTGTCGCTTCGACCGCTCCGACCCAGATGGGCAGAAACCGCGTCCCGGTCAACTCGCGCAACAGGACGACCGGCTGGTTCGTTGGCAGCTGGAGTCGAACCCCGACCAGCTCTACGGGCACATGTTCCGTCACAACGATCAGGTTATCAGAAGGCGTATTCCATCAGGATGCCGGGGTCTGCCTGGAATGACGACAGGTCCAACACCGCCCATATCGAGCGCAGGTTCCGGTACCTTCCCTCCCAGTCGAGGCCATACCCGAGAAGGAACTCATCCCCGACCTCAAAGCCCCGGTACTCGATCGGCACATCGACGATGCGCCTCGGCACCTTGTCCAGGAGGGCGACGGTGCGCAAGCTCTCGAGATCACGCGTATCGAGGAGACGCCGCAGAAACGTCAGTGACAGTCCCGTGTCCACGATGTCCTCGACGATCAGCACATCTCGTCCTTCGAGAGAGATCTCCGTGTCCATCGAGATCCGAGCCCGTCCTCCTTCGCCGAACCGGTTCAGGGAGAGGAAGTCGATCTCACAATCCCCGATGATTGCTCGCGACAGGTCGCTCAGGAACGGAAGAGAGCCTGCGAGGACGCCGACCAGCACCGGCACCCTTCCTTCGTAGTCGGCGCTGATCGCGTCTCCAAGGGCGTGCACCCGCTCGGAAAGCGACTCCTCGTCAATGACCTCGACGACCTCGTTCATCTGCCCCACAGCCACGACCAGTACCTACCGACCCAGCCGAGCGCGTCCTCGAGGGTCGGCAATGGGTGGACGTTGGAGCCCACTAGTTCCGAAACCCCGACCTCAACCCCGCCGACTCGCGCGGTGACGACGGGCGTCGCCTCATCGAAGCCTGCCTCCAGCGTGACCGGACCCTCGAGCGAGGTGAACGCCTCCACCGTTGACCCGGCCTCGAGGTCATCTGTCTCAGTAGCTACTCGCCGTTGCGCATACGTGATGCCGCTCATGATCACCTCGATGACGCCGAACTCGCCGAAGCCGTAGTCGAGGAGCGCGGCTGCATCGCTGAAGCTGTCGGTCGATCCCATCACGACGGCGTACAACCTCCTCCCCTCCCGCTCCGCAGCTGCGACCAGCACATGCCCCGCACGCCCCGTGTAGCCGGTTTTCACACCAATAGCTCCCTGGTAGGAGCGCAACAGCTGGTTTGTCGTAGTAACGACTCGAAGCGTTCCGTCAGGAGTGTCGGGGAGTCTCACCGTCTGAGTTCGCACCGCCGTCGCGAAGACCGGATTCTCCATCGCGACGCGAGCCATGGTGAGCAGGTCTTGCGCAGTTGTGTAGTGGCCGTTCTCGTCGAGTCCATGCGGGTTGGCGAAGTGGGTGTTGACGAGGCCCATCGACTGGGCCTTGTCATTCATCATCTGAACAAACTTCTCGACCGTTCCTCCAATGCCCTGTGCAACTGCGATCGCCGTGTCGTTTCCTGAGCGAACCAGCATGGCCGTCAGGAGCTGTCGGAGGGTGAGCGCTTCTCCCGCGACCAGTCCCACCTCTGCCTCTCCCACATCGACGGCTTGCTGGGTCACTCGGATGGACTGATCGAGGTCGCCGTTTTCGAGGGCGACAATCGCCGTCATGATCTTCGTCGTTGAGGCCATGGGCCTGGGAACGTCGGAGTTGTGTTCCGCGAGCACTTCGCCGAACGTGTCGTCGTAGAGAATCCACGACGCGGCCGTGATCTGAGGCGGGGCACCTACAAACCCTCCGAATACGGGCAGAGGGGGGACTTCGGTGGGAGATGCGGCTGCGATGGAGGCTGGGCCGAGCACCAGCGTGACCACCATCGAGAGAAGAAGGAGGTTCACGAAGCGGTGGCGTGCCCGACCGCCGGCGAAAGAAGATGAGCGCGGCATCCGTTACTCCGCCATCAAGCGTCGCAGATCCTCTGACAGCGCCGCGCTCCGCATTCGTTCCATCGCATCTGCACAGCCTGCAAGGATCTCTGCGGCGCGCTGTCGGGACTCAGGGTTTCTCGCTCGTACCAGCGGCGCGGTCAACGCCGTGAGGAGCTCCGCATCCCGCTCTGTCGATATGCGCAGGGATCGCAGGTGGCGGGCTTCCAGACCGTAAGCGAGGAGACGCTGAGCCTGAGTCGCGACCGCAACCTCCTCTGCAGAGAAGCGCTCAGGTCCCTCGGGCTCTGGGCGGACGACCCTGTTGTCGACGAGTTCCGAAACCTGCCGGGACGACAGACCGGTAGCTCTCCTCAGTTCGTCTCTGTCGACGTCCTGGCCGGGCTGTTGGAAGAGCTGCTCTGGCGGAGGACCGGTCGGCGCGGGAATAGGGATTTCCTCCCCGCGCTCCCACATGGTGAGCTTCGACTTGATCACCTTCAACGGAAGAAAGTGGTCTCGTTGCTGCTGGAGGATGTACCGGAGTCGCGCGATGTCCTCGTCACTGAATGACCGATACCCCGAGCTACTTCGTCCTGGGTTTATGAGTCCCTTCCCTTCGAGGAACCGGACTTTCGAAACGGTCAGATCCGGGAATTCATCCTTCAGATGGGCGATCAGTTCGCCAATGGACAGACCCTCACTCATGGCCTTTCCCCACGCTGAGGTGGAACTTGCCCACGATCACCTCATCGCCGGCGGTGAGTGCTGCCCTGTCGACTCGCATGCCGTTGACATACGTGCCGTTGGTTGATCCGGAGTCTTCGACGCTCAGACCCTCCTGATCGAGGACGAGCCTGCAGTGGTGACGTGACACCGTGATGTCATCGAGGAAGATGTCCGACTCCGGGTGACGACCAACCGTCGTCGTTCCCTCCTGAAGCACCCACCCCATCCCTGCACGCGGTCCCCGCTTGACGACGAGCACGAACTCGCTTCCGATTCCCTCGATCTCGCTCGGGAACTCAGCCATCTCCGGGACGAACGTAATCGTCGGTTCGTGTTCTATGACGACCCCACACGCGGGGCACGTGACGGTATCGTTCGGAATCTCAGCGCGACAGGTGGGGCAATGCATTACTCGTATCGTAGCGGGACGAACCGAAGAGTCGCTGTCAGGATCCGGCGGTCAACCGCTCATATGCCGCAGCATCCATGAGCTGCTCGTATTCGGCAGGCTCCGAGGGAGCAAGGACCGCAATCCAGCCCTCGCCATAGGGATCGGCGTTCAATACCTCCGGGCGTTCTGCGAGCGCCTCGTTCACCCCGTCCACCGTGCCTGCCAGCGGAGCGAACACATCGGACACCGACTTGGTGGACTCCACCTCGCACATCGAGTCGCCTGCACCGAAGGAGCTGCCCACCTCGGGGAGTTCGACGTACACGATGTCACCAAGCGCGTCCTGGGCGAAATCACTGATCCCGACACGAACCCTGCCATCAGCCTCCAAGAGTGCCCACTCGTGGTCCTGCGAGTACCGCCTGT
Source organism: uncultured Acidimicrobiia bacterium (assembly GCA_964633745.1). Lineage (GTDB taxonomy): Bacteria > Actinomycetota > Acidimicrobiia > Spongiisociales > UBA4744 > CAYLHS01. The sequence continues at coordinate 60,738 of CAZWHZ010000003.1, read as the reverse complement.
CGGATGCAACCTGCATGAACGCTCCTCTCGTCGAACGGAGCTTACCGTGCCCACAGGTCCCTGGCGTACAGCCACGCAACCCACCAGTAGAGGATGAGTCCGACGACGCCGAACACCCACGCAACAACGAGGAACACGGCTGGAATGAAGCCGCCCTGCGCGACATAGAACGCCGGGATCGCCCCGTACAGAATGAAGGTCGCGAGCTTCCCGAGCCAGCGCACCTCGATCTTGCCGCCCTTGCTTGCCACGAGGATCGATCCCATTCCGACGGCGACCTCACGCGCCGCGATGCCGATGCCCAGAAGGAGGGGAATGACACCCAACACCATTCCACCGATGACTGCGGTCACGATCGCAAGGCGGTCGGCCACCGGGTCGAGGATCTTGCCGAGTTCCGAGACCTGATCGAGACGTCGTGCCAGGTATCCATCGATCCAGTCGGTCCACCCTATGGCGAAGAGGAGCCACCCCGCCGCAGCGTACTCACCACGGCTGAAGATGAGCCACGCGAAGACGCCGACACCAACGAGACGGATGGTGGAGACGAGATTGGGGATGGTGAAGATCAGCGGCTCTGCTCCACGACGTAGCAGGAGACGAAGTGACCCGGTTCCATCTCCACGAGTCGCGGGTGATCGCTGGTGCGGCACTGCTCGGTCGCCCAGGGGCACCGATCCAGGAAGCGACACAGGGGCTTGGGGTCGATGGCTTTGCTGATGCCGCCCTTGATCTCGACATCCGGTCGTGCGTGGCCTGGATCAGGAACCGGAACGGCAGAAAGCAGCGCCCGTGTGTAGGGGTGCATTGGATTCGAGAGCAGCTCCTCGGTCGGTGCGATCTCGACGATCTTGCCGAGGTACATGACAGCGATCCGATCGCACATGTATCTGGCGACTGCCAGGTCATGAGTGATGTAGAGGTAGGAGACCCCGAACTCCTCTCCGAGCTTCAGCATGATGTCCATGATGGAGATGCGAATGCTGACGTCCAGCATCGAAGTCGGCTCGTCCGCGACGACAAAGACAGGATCGATCACCAATGCCCGGGCGATGGCGACCCGCTGTCGCTGACCTCCAGACAGCTCGTGCGGGTAGCGGAACAGGAAGTTCTCGGCCGGCGTGAGGCCGACCATCTCCAGCAACTCGGCGACCCGCTGCTCGCGCTCCGGAAGGCGACCGATCCCCTGAACCTGGAGCGGCTCGGCAATCGTGTCATAGATGGTTCGTCTGGGGTTCATCGATTCGTAGGGGTCCTGGAAGATCATCTGGACCCTGCGGCGGAACCGCTTCATTCCGTCCTTGCCGATATCGGCTACATCCAGCATCTCCTCGCCGTCCTGGAGGTGGATGGATCCTGCGGTATTGTGATCGAGACGGGCCAGGATACGTCCCGTGGTGGTCTTGCCCGACCCGGACTCGCCCACCAGCCCCAGGCTCTCACCTGGCGCGATCTCGAATGAGACGCCGTCAACGGCGTGAATGAACTGGTTTGCCTTCTTGAAGATGCCGCGCCCGACGGGGAACAGCTTCTCGAGGTTCTCAACCTTGACGAGCGGGCGGTTTCCGGTCGCGCTCATCCCTCCAACCTCCCCAGTTCCGGGACTTCCTCCGTGTGCCAGCACGCCACGCTGTGACCCTCGGATATCTCGTTGAAAGGAGGCTCCTCGCTGGTGCAGATCTCGGTGGCCCACGGGCAGCGAGGATGGAACCGGCAACCAGTTGGAGGCTTCAACAGGTCGGGTGGCTCCCCCTCCAGCGGGGCCAGCTTGCGTCTCGGCCCCTTGACGCTCGGCGTGGAGGCGAGAAGGAGGTAGGTGTAGGGATGCTTCGGGTGTGGAAACACCTCGTCGGTCGCGCCAAGCTCGACGAGTTTGCCTGCGTACATCACTCCGATCCTGTCGCTCACTTCAGCTATGACGGCGACGTCGTGTGAGATGTAGATGATCGCCATGCCGAGCGTTTCCTGGACGTGCTTGAGTTCCCGCAGGATCTGGTCTTGCACGATCACGTCGAGTGCAGTCGTCGGCTCGTCGGCAATGATGATCTTCGGATCGCAGGAGAGGGCCATCGCAATGATTGCCCTCTGCCTCATTCCGCCCGAGAATTCGTGTGGATACCGGTCGATCAGCTCTGGTCCGAGCCCTACCAGTTCGAACAGCTCGGCGATGCGTTCCCGCCCCTCCGTCTCGACCATGTCCGGGAAGTGCAGCTCCATCGCTTCCCAGATCTGGTCTCCGACCTTGTAGACCGGATTCCACGCGTTCATCGCCCCTTGGAACACCATCGAAATGTCGCTCCACCGGTGTTTGCGCATCTGCTCATCCGTCAGCCTGGCGACGTCGGTGCCGGCGAGAATGACCTTCCCATCGACGATCTTGGCGTTGTCGGCAAGGAGGCGGATGAGCGTCATCGCGATCGACGTCTTGCCGCACCCCGACTCCCCCACCAGCCCAAGCGCTTCACCCTGCGCGAGAGTGAAGCTCACATCGTCGACTGCTTGCACCTCGCCCTTCTTGACCGTGTAGTGCATGGTCAGGTGCTGGACGTCGAGGACTGGTGTGGCGATAGCCGCCCGCTGGTCGAAGGTCATCGGATCAGCGTCTCCTGAGTCTGGGATTGATGATTTCGTCCATGGCGCGTCCCACCAGATAGAAAGAACCCGCCAACAACGTGACCGAGAGCCCGGCGGGAAGCAGGAGCCACCAGTAGCTCGCGCTCGACAGGAGATAGCCCTGCGAGTTCGCGGTGTAGATCATGATGCCCCAACTCATGTTGATGTTCAGCAGGCCGAGAAACGACAGCGTCGCCTCGCTGGAGATGGCGTCTGTCACCGAGAACATCATGTAGAGGAAGCTCAAGGGAAGGACGTTGGGGATGATATGGCGAAAGATCAGGTGCATCCTGCCTCCGCCCGCGACCCGTGCTGCGTCGATGAACGGCTTCACCGAAACCGACAGCGCCTGCGACTTCAGGATGATCGCGGTGCCCCCGAATCCGGACAGCACGCCGATGAGAATCGCGAGGTGGAGCAATTCGAAGTGGAAGAGCGCCGACAGGACGATGAGGATCGGCAGGAACGGCACCAGAATGATCAAGTCGGCAAGCCGCATGAACAGCGTGTCGACGATCCCCCCGAAGAATGCCGACACAGATCCAACGGTTGTACCGATACCCACGGTAACCAGTGCCGCCACGATGCCGAGCATGAAGGCAGCTCTCGTGGAGTACATGAGCTGCGATAGCACGTCTCGGCCGAGCGGGTCGGTACCCAGCAAGTGCGTACGGGATGGCGCCGCCGGTTGTTCAGTGACATCCAGTGTCTCGCCAACCTTGAGCATAGGGTTGATCAACCGCGCGCTGAAGAGGTCGACCTGAGTCGCAATATCGACCACTTCGCCGTCCGGAACGATCACCTTGGTGGTGACCGGGGCGTCATAGCCGACGACCGGGTCGTAGATCTTGGGATCCCAGACCGTATGCATGAGGATCGGATGAGCCAGTGCCATCAGCCCATACAGAGTGATGATGGTGAGGCCGACGAGCCCGATCCGATTGGCAACGAAGGACGACCAGCCCTTTCGGAACCCTCGCCACGCAAGGCGGAGCCGAATCCTCCAGAGCGCCTCCTCCGAAGCCGCCACGGTCCCTTCGAGTAGATCAGGGGCACTCATCAGTCAATCTCCCACTCGTATGCGCGGATCGAGGTACATGTAGAGGACGTCCACCACGATGTGTGCGACGAGCGCAAGGACGGCGATGAACGTGAAAGAGCCGATGACCAGCGGGACGTCTTCTTGGAGAGCAGCGCTCAAGAGCGTTTGGCCCATCCCCGGCCAGGAGAACACGGTCTCGGTGATCACGCCGCCACCTATCAGGAATGCCAGGCTGATCACCAGTGAGGTCGTGACAGGAAGCAGTGCGTTCCTGGCTGCATGCTTGTCCCTGATCGTCTTCGAGGACAGTCCCTTGGCTCTCGCTGTCAGGATGTAGTCCTCTCGCAGCGTCTCGAGCATCGAGGCCCTCGTCAACAGCATGGTGCCTCCGAACCCGATCAGCGCCAGGGTGATCGTCGGAAGGATCAGGTGGTCGCCTATGTCGAGGGCATACGGCAACATCACCGACCACACGGTCATCCACCAGACGACAACGATCCCCACGAGGAGGATCCGTCCGCCCCATACGATCCGCTGGCTGATCACCCTGTTGTGCATCCGTCTCGTCACGACCTCCAGGACCAGAAGCGTGAGTCCCAACACCGCAGCGGTGGCCAACATCCGTCCGAACACCGAGTTGGCATCGAAGGTGTCCGGCTTGTCGATCCACTTCTCGACGTTGAGGAACTTGCCGCCAGGGAACAGCTTGAAGTTGAACGAGAACGTTCGAATCATGATGAGCGCGAACCACGGGTAGAACACAGTCTGAAAGAACACACCTACGACGGTGATGAGGTTTTCCCCACGTTTCCCTCGTCTCCATGCGAGCACCTTGCCCGATTTGAAGCCCACGAGGAATGAAAGCAGAGTGGCGAAGAAGAACAGGGCGACCGTTCGAGGCACTCGCTCTTTGAGGATGTCCCACACTTGCCTCGGATACTCAGAGAAGGACACTCCCAGGTTCCCCGTGGTGAAGTTCTTGATGTAGCGGATGTACTGCTGCAACGGCGTCCCGGTGAGTCCAAGCCGTTCGGCGTACTGGTCGCGAACCTCCTGTGTCAACTTGGGATTCGAGAGGAACTGGTCGCTGATGTCTCCAGGTTGCGCCTGGAGTAAGAAGTATGTCGCGGTGAGGAACACGAAGAACACGATCAGGCTTTGCGCAACGCGCTTGCCGACGTACTTGAGCACCTCACCTCCTATGCCGCCTTCGGAGTCCCGTCTTCGGGCGGTAGGACTTTAGCAGCGTCTGACGCGACAAGGGGAGGACCGGAAGGTCCTCCCCTTGTGTATCTCTTGCGAAGATCGCCTAGTTGGTGGTCTTCACATCTGCGGGCATGCCGTTCAGCGTCTGCAAGCCGTCCAGCACGTCGGTGAAGGGGAACACCAGCGTGTTGTTGTAGGCCTCCAGGATCGGCGTCGAGAACAGAATCTCATACGGAAGGTTCTCAACGACGTTCTGGTCCATCGCCTTCACAGCCGCCTTCGCCGAGGCGATATCGGTTGCGGCCAGGAACTCCTTCGCCAGGGCGTCGAAGTCGGCGTTGTTATAACCAGGCGTGTTGAAACCACCGGTCGCCGAATCCTGCCATGAAGCGAAGAACGCCGGCAGGAAGTCCGGCAGCGCCGGGTTGCCGAGACCCCATCCGAGGATGTACATGTCCCAGTCGAGAGCGCCGTCGCCTTCGGCGAAGACCTTGTCAACGATCACGTTGAAACCGGTCGCGTTCGCCTCGAGCGGAATGCCGAGCCAGCTCGCCCACTGGGCGATCCAGATGGCCGTCGTCGACCGAAGCGGGTCGTAGCCGGGTCCGGGAGCCAGCAGCTCGAGACTCGGAACTGCCTTGCCGTTCGGGTCCTTCAGTCCGGTACCGGTTCCAGCCATGAGGTCCAGGTTGTCTGGATCCCACTGCGGAGTCACGTCCCAGGTGAAGCCTGCATCCGTCATGTACTGAAGCGCCTGGTTGAACCTGGCCTCTTCGTCCATGCCCTTGCAGATCTGCTGCACATCCGGGTTCGCCCAGGCGGTGTTGCCCTCGGGCACCGTGCTGTACGTGGGGATGATCGCCCCACCGAGCAACGTCTGGAGGAACTCCTTGTTCGTCAAGCACGCGATCGCCTGCCGGAAGCCCAGGAAACTCATCGGGGACTTCCTCATGTTGAACGACAGGTAGCGGAAACCGTTCGAGGCGTTCGCGATCAGGGTCAGCTCGGGCGAGCCGAGCACTTCGTTCTTCAGGCCAGTGTTCAGACCGCTCGGGTTGAGCATGAACTGAATGTCGCCACTCTTCAGCGCAAGGATGGCGGCGTTCTGGTCCGAGTAGATCGAGTAGATCACGTCCTTGGCGTACGGTCCATCCGTGTACTGGAGGGTCACGTCGCCGGTTCCCGTGCCGTCGTACATCTCGTCGAAGCCCTTGGCGTCGTTCACCTGCTCGAACGTACCGTCGCTGTAGAACTTGTACGTCGTGCCGTTGTAGTAGCTGTCCGGGTTGGAAACGTTCTTCGCGAATGCACCCGGCTCACGGCTGTCATAGATGAACGCACCGGCGGAGGGCTCGCCCTCGCCGGACGCAGCTTCGATCGTCTGTGCAGGATCGTCGGACGTAGCGGCCTCGTCGACAGCCGGCTGCCAGAAGCTCTGCGGCATGATCGGCATGAGGCCGATGCCGAACTGCCAGATGGCCAGACCAGGATTGGATGAGAAGGTGATCTTGACGGTGTAGTCATCCACCGCTTCAACCTTTGTCACACCGTCGACCGTCTCATCGACATCCGTCGTCGCCGGATCGTCCGGAACGTACGCGGCCAAGTTGGTCGACCAGTTGCCACCGACGCCGAGCTGCGTACCTGCGTCCCACGTGAACACGAAGTCGTTGGCCGTCACAGGCTGTCCATCTGACCACATGTAACCCTGACGCAACGTCTGAGTCACCGTCCAGACATCACCCTCCTGCACGGCTGCTTCCGGAGCACCTTCAGCGATACCGGGCACGAGCTGCCACGACGGTGCGGCCAGCGTGAACAGTGACGTGTGCTGGTTTCCGAGGACGTATCCGTTCCACACTGACGACTCTGCGTCCAGATAGGACCAGTAGTTGTCGGTAGTCAGATCCTCAAAGATTCCGAGTTTGTAGGTAAAGCCTTGATTGCTGGCAGGAGCCGTCGTCGTCGTCGCTCCGCTGCTAGGCGGTGCCGTCGTCGTCGTCCCCTCTTGTGCCGTTGTAGTCGACTCGCTTTGTGGGCCGCAGGCCGCAGCGACGAGCGCAAGCAGCGCAACGACCGCGATCCAGGTCCAGAGTCTCCGAGATTTTCTCACGTTACAACCCTCCATAGGTCTTCCCGTTCCTTCAAGTTCGCCGAATCTCCCCCTTGGGGCCAAGTTCGGGAACTGCACAAAGGTTAGCCCTCCCGGCGAGCATCGCCAACAGGACCGGACCACTATCTGGCAGGCGACCTCGTGCGGTTGAGCGCCGCGAGGAGGCACGGGGTCGGTGGCGGCACACGAGGAGGCGTTGCTCTATGACCGAACTGCCCAACCTGATCATCTGATAGGCGAGCAGCGCGAAGCCTTCGCTCCCGTGAGTCGAACCTCGAAGGCACCACCTGAGCGAATATCCCCCTCTCTTAGCTCGGACTGTGCGATAGGTTGGACGACGAACAGATGCTCCATCTGAGAATGAGCAGGGAGATCTCTCAAGCGTACGGATGGGACAGGGAACAGGTCCCGGGCCGCGGTGCGTTGACCCGGCCAACAGGAGGTCGGCACCGACAAGAGTTCCCCGCCGGTCGGGTAGGTTCTACTGGGACTGAACTGGGACGGAACTGAATGAACGTGCACAACCAATGTCCCAACTGCGGTCGAACCAACCTCGAGGACGCCTCGTTCTGTTCAAACTGCGGGACGCCCCTCCTAGCGAACTGTCCGGTCTGCTCCACGCCCTACTCGCCGGGCGCTTCCTTCTGCTCGAGTTGCGGTTCGCGCCTCGATGCCGACGCGACGTTCCTGGCCGCTCAAGATCTGGCCCGCTACATCCCTCCCGAGCTCCTGGCCAAGCTACAAGCGGCGCGCAGCGGCCAAACCATGGCCGGGGAACGGCGCACGGTCACCATGCTGTTCGCAGACATTCAGGGGTCGACCGCAGCTGCTGAGCAGCTCGACCCTGAGGAATGGGCAGAGATCGTCAACGGCGCTTTCGAACGGCTGATCCGACCTGTGTATCGATATGAGGGGACCCTCGCCCGGCTGATGGGCGACGCCATCCTGGCGTTCTTCGGAGCTCCGATCGCCCACGAGGACGACGCGGAGCGAGCCGTCATGGTCGGACTCGAAATGCTGAACGCGGTCAAACCCTACGCCCGCGAGGTGAAGGACCGGTGGGGAGTCGATGTTGATCTCAGAGTGGGCATCAACACGGGCTTGGTGGTCGTTGGAGAGGTTGGCTCGGACATGCGAGTCGAATACTCCGCCCTCGGTGATGCTGTCAACGTCGCGGCGCGGATGGAACAGACAGCCGCCCCCGGAACGCTCCAGGTCGCCGGTGACACCCACCGCCTGATCCAGCGGCTCTTCGAGTTCGAGGAACTCGAGCCGATACACGCCAAAGGCAAGACGGAACCCGTTCCCGCCTACAGAGTGACAGGTATACGAGAGCGGCCCACAACCACCCGCGGGATTCTGGGCCGCGCCGCCCCGCTCGTCGGAAGGTCGTCCGAGCTCGCAACTCTCCGCCACGTCGTCGAGGAGGTGAGACAGGGCAAGGGTCAGATCTGTTCGGTGATCGGTGAAGCCGGCGTGGGGAAGTCCCGGCTGGCAGCGGCACTCAAGTCCGAGCTCGCCGCCGAAGACTGCCTCGGGTCATGGCCGGAAGAGGAAGGGAAGGCTGACCACGTTCAATGGGCTGAAGCCCGCTGTCTCTCCTACAACACTTCGGTCGCCTACGCCCCATTCATCGACCTCTTCTCCCGCATATTCGGCATAGAAACGATTGACGACGAGTCGACGGCACGGGCGAGCGTGGCCAGCGCCGTAGAGCGCGTCTTCCCACAGGATTCCACCCCTATCGTCAGCTACCTGTGCGTCATGTTGGGCATCGACCCGGGCGAGGACGATGCCGCGATCATCAAGGCGCTGCCTGCCCCTGAGCTGCAGAGGCGCATCTTTGCGGCAGTCATCGACTACATCGAGACCTGCTCCGTCTCGAAACCGAGCGTCCTGCTGGTGGAAGATCTTCACTGGTCGGACGCCGTTTCGCTGGCGTTGCTCGAGGAGCTGATGAGAGCGACCAACCGGACGATGCTTGCGATCCTCGTTCTGATGCGCCCCTATCGTGACGACGCCTCCTGGGGCTTTCACGAGTCCGCCGACCGCCACTACTCACACCGCTACACCGCTGTGAGGCTCCGACCACTCGACGACCAGGCCTCCAAGAACATGGTCGAAGGGCTCCTCGGCACACACGGCCTTCCCGGCTCACTGGAGAGAGCCGTGCTCACCCGATCCGAAGGGAATCCTTTCTTCGTCGAAGAGATCGTACGCGTGCTACTCGAGTCAGGGACGCTCGTCGAAAGAGAGGGTGAATGGGTTGTCGAAGGCGACCTCGACCAGATGTCGATTTCCGGCGGGTTATCGGGTCTGGTCACGGCACGTCTCGACCGTCTCGACGACTTCTCAAAGCTCGTAGCCCAGTTCGCGTCGGTGCTCGGCAGGGAGTTCGAGTTCGAAGAACTCGTCGCTCTGGCCGACGACCGCGAGCACACCGAGACCGCACTGACCGACCTGATGAGCCGCGACCTGCTGATGGAACAAGCCAGGATCCCCAATCGGACCTACGCGTTTCGCCACGCCCTCATCCAGGAAATCGCCTACAACACGATCCTCTTGAAGTCACGCCGGTCGCTTCATGGGCGAGTAGCCGAGCATCTGATCGCCGAGGGAGCGGACCCCCAGGAGGTGTCCCGACACCTCCTACAATCGAAACAAGAGGTACGTGCCGTCCCATACCTCGTGGCCGCCGGAGATCAGGCGACACGCTCGATGTCGTTGGCCGATGCGATCCGTTTCTACGACGAGGCGCTGACCTGGGCCGCAGACGATACCGACCTCGAACTGACCAAGCGGATTCATGAAGGCCTAGGTGCCGCCTACACGTTGATTCCGGACCTGACCAAGGCGTCTGCCTCTTATCAGCAGATGCTCGAGCTCGGACGGGCGCGGTCGGAGCCGTCGGTGCAGGTCACGGCGCTGAACCGGCTCGCGTTCACGTCGGCGGCTTTGGGTGGAGACTACGAGCGGGCTACGGAGCAGCTGGAAGAGGCGCGCCAGCTGGCCGAGCGGTTCGGCGATTGGATGGGCCTGGCCGAGTATCACGTGAACAGCTGCATGATCGCCACTGGCCGGGGTGACATGGAGAAGGCCGCAGCCCACGACGCCGAGACGGTGAGACTCGGTTCGGCGGCCGGCTCTCCGAAGCTCGTCATTGGGGGGCTGATTCAGCGTGTCCTGTCGCTCGCCCACGCCACGCGGTACGACGACGGCCTCAGAGCTCTCGAACAGGCACGGCAAGTCACCGCCGGGACCACCGACCCGCTGGTGATGTCGGGTCTGTCAGCAGCGGAGTTCTTCTACCTCACCCGCGAGGGAAAGCTCGCGGAGGCGTGGGAACAGGCCCGTGAGGCGGCCGAGATTGCTGCGAGGATCGGTTCTTCCACTGCCAGCGTCGTGGCGCTGCAGGCCGGATTCGCTGCCGACCTGCTCGGCGACATCGAGAACGCGCTGGCGTTCTACGCCATGTCTCTGCACCTTGGCGAGGAGTCCGCCCAGTTGTTCAACGCTGCCGCTGCCGCAGCGTCAATGGCCCGCATCTATGCCGAACTCGGGATCGAGACCGAAGAGACAGCGGGGCTGAAGGCCAAGGCGCTTCAGCACCTGGAAACCCCAATGGGAGAGACGATGGCATCGACGGTCTTCGCGGAGCTGGGCTGGGCTGCGATCGCGGGCGGCGACCTCGAACGGGCGACCGAGATGCTCTCCCGCGGGCTCGCCGGATCGTCGGCATCGAAGCTCCTCGAACAGCCCCGGCTGCTCCTCGGTCTTGCAACGATCAAGGTCGCCGAGGGTGACCTTGCCGGAGCCGGTGAACTCGTTTCTGAGACATCCGACTTTATCGAGCAACGCCGGATGGTCTACTTCCGTCCCGCCCTTGCCGCGACCCGCGGCAGCCTGCTGCTCGCATCGGGTCGAAACGAGGAAGCGACTGAAGTCCTGGCCGAGGGCACGCAGTTCGCGGAGGCGATGGGTGCGACCGGCCTGGAGTGGCGGCTCAGGGCAGCCAGAGCAAGGGCACTCTCCCGGGAAGGACGACCCGAGGAAGCCGCACGGGAAACGGCTACGGCACGCCGGCTCGTGACAGAACAAAACAACCGCATCGTCGACCCGTCGGTGCAGGAGTCCTTCCGGAGGGCCGCCCTGGGTAGGATCGCCGACCTTGCGGACGTTGCCTCTGCCTGAGAAGGGGACGGTGTAGGGGACCCTGTTCGGTCGATCCGCTGTACTACTGCAACGGCAGGCGCGACACCGGCTCGGAGAATCCGGCGTTCACATGGTGTTCGCCCGGGTTGACAGAGGAGTTCCTCGCGTTTTCCAAGGCTGCCGACAACGACCTCTCGACGCTACAACCTCAGTACGGGTTCGCCGGTATGTGGCCCGGTGACCAGTGGTGCGAAGTGGAGGGTGCTCAGACCAACCGCTGAGGCCCGGAATCACGCATCCTGCTTGGTGCCGGGTGCGATTCCCTCACGGACGAGTCTCTTCAGCAGCTCGGGTTGATCGACGTGGATCAGATGCCCCGCGTCCTTGATTTGGATCGCCCTCGCGGTGGCCACGTGATCAAGGAAGAACTCGACATCACGATCACGCACAACGCCACCCTTGTCGATCTCCCCGTACGCCAACAGCGTCGGGCAGGCGATTGCCTGAAGTGTGGCTGTGAGGTCGGTGCCGTCGAGAAACCGGTCGTCGAGGTGAACCTTCACGAACGCCGGGTCGAGCGTGCTGAAGGTCTCCTCGAGATAGCGCCTCCCCTGCTCGTCGATGTCGGGGAGTGCTGTCGCGAATAGCTCCTCCAACCGTAGGCGACCGGCGAGATAGTCATACACGCCCTGGAAGTACTCGTTGACGTAGATCGTCTTGACGCTCTCTTCCCTCAGAAAGAGGGGGGGGTCGATGACGACGATAGAGCTGATGAGGTCCGGGAGTTGGGCTGCGACGGCGAACGAAACGAGTGCTCCCGAAGAGTGACCGACGAGGGCCGTGGGAGTCCCGATAACGCCCCTGATGAGATTCGACGCGTCGTTGGCGAGGTCGGCGACTCGATAGGAGGTTCCCCAGCCGGACTTGCCGTGCCCTCGCTGATCGCATGCATAGACGTGACGGGTCTCATCGAGATCGGTGATGAGCTCGCGGAGATCCTGCCAGCGAGCCGTCGCGCCGTGTAGAAACAAGACCGGCGGTCCACTGGGCGGTCCTTCGACGTAGTTGATGACGACATCCCCGGCGTCGAATGTGGTCTCAGCGAGCATCGCATCTCCTCCTGACTACACACACCCTATGTCGAGGGAGCGGCTCTGAGAGCAAAATGCCACCCGACGAGAGACGATGCGACTTCCGGTATTGCGAGTTCCATGACCCCTCTCGACCCTTCAAGCCAAGTTGAGCATCGCACCCTGTTTGTCCTCACACCATGCTCTATCACGGACGAGTCCGACACCCGTCATGAGTCACACTGTATTGATCAGATAGCTCAGCGAACCAAGAAGACACCAAGAGGCTGCTTTTCCCGCACCCACCAGTACAGCAAGAACCCCTGCCTGAGCAGGGGTTCTCTTGGTCGGGCTGGCCGGATTTGAACCGGCGACCTCTTGACCCCCAGTCAAGCGCGCTAACCAAGCTGCGCCACAGCCCGAGGAGTTCGAATGATACCGTCGCTATGGCAGACGTCATCCCCCCAACCGGTGGACCACCCACACGATGCCCTGCACCACCCGGTACCCGAGGTAGAGGGCGATCGATACGACGATTGTTCGAAACCCGAATGGACGGGGAGGGACGTCGCCAACCCCGTCACCATTCTGGTCAGGCAGGGACGAAGTAGACATCCGTCGGCTTCAGCTTGCTGTTACGGAGGAACCGCGGTGCGACCTCCATGCCGATCCAGTCGAGCGACACGTCGTCCAGGTCGACACCCATGATCCGGGTCAGGAACAGCGTGTCCACTCCCTCATACTCGATGAGCGCCAGCACGAACGGTGTCTCTGGAAGGAACTCCTCAGATCCGAAGTAGCAGACCGTGAACGCGTGGATCTTGGCCGTGCGGTCGGTGATGTCGATCCAGTTCGTCTCGTCGCCCGAGTACATGTCGTGCCCGCGCGGTGTCGCGTAGGTGTACCCGGACTCCGGGTCTTGGCTGGCGAGGAGCTTCTTGTTGGTGACTCCGGCGAACCAAGGGCTGTCTTGTCCATAGGAGTGCAGGTACGTGATCGCGTACTGCTGCTCGATCTGGAGTGGTGCCATCCGCTTGAGGAACGCAAGCGCGTCAGGGTCGGTCTCTACCGGAAACGGAACGCCGTGAACGACGTAGCCCCCGAGGGTGTCTTCTCGACGGTCTGGAAGCTTGGTCATGTCACTCCTCCCTCTCGAGCACACTCACGGTGACGTATGTTCCGGTGCCGGCATGCGAGTGGATCGCTCCGCGTTTCGCATCGTCTACTTGCAGCATGGAGTCCCCGAAGTGATCTCCGATGGACCCCTGGAGCTGCCAGATGGCGAAGACGCCCTGCATCAGGCCGGTTGCACCGACCGGATGACCACAGGCGATCAAACCACCGGACGGGTTGACCGGCGTGATCGGGTCATCGGGAAGGTCGAGGCCGTAGTCGATACCTGGCAGGAACGCCTTCCCCGACGCTGCGAACTCGCCGCCTTCCCCGTATCGACACAGACCCATGTCCTCATAGGTCTGGAGCTCAGACGAGGTATAGGCATCGTGCAGCTCCACGAAGTCCAATTCGGCGAGAGGGTCACTGACCCCTGCCTGACGGTACGCCATGTTCCCTGCGGTACGGCCCGCCCGGAACGAGTGCACACCGGGGTAGCGGGTGCCGTGCTTCCACAGACCTTTGTAGTAGGCACGCGTCTCGTCCGAGGACCTCTCTTGTTCTGTGGCGTAGTCACGCATGAACGTGTCGTAGTCCACATGGGGCCGATCCGACATGCGCATCGCATCGGTACCACGGCCGATGCCGGTTACCTTGACCAAAGGACGCGCGACGGCCGCTCCCGCCGCCTCGAGCTTCTCGAGTCCTTCCTCGGAGGCCAGAACCGTCACCGCTGCGCCATCCGACATGACACAGATGTCGAGCCGCGTCAACGGCCAGGCGACCATTGGTGCGTTCCGGACGTCCTCGATCGTGTACCGGTTCCGCTTCTGCGCGTACGGGTTATGGTACGCGTTCCGGTGGTTCTTGACGGAGACCGCGGCCATCTGTTCGGGAGTGGTACCGAACTCTTTCATGTGCCGGGTCACCATCATTGCGTAGTAGCCCGAATAGAACCCTCCCACCGGGTAGTCCCACGACACGTCCGACGCCAGGGCGATGAACTCGTTGCCCTTCCAGGTCTCCACGTGACTCATCGTCTCGAAGCCATAGGCGACACAGACGTCCATGTGCCCGGAGGCCACCGACTTCCACGCCTCCTGGAAACACAGGCCACCGGTCGCGCCACCACCTTCGACACGATGCCCAGGTTTGGGGATGAGCCCGAGATAGTCCTGGGCCATGATGCCGGCCATCAGCTGCCTGCTGAAATGGTCGGAGAAATACGAGGCAACGGATCCGTCCACCACCGACGTGAACGTTCGGAAATCGAGACCAAGGTCGGTGATCGCGGCGTCGTACGCCTCTTTGATCACCGCCTGGAATGTCTTGTCCGGACGAGCCTTGGCGAACTTGGACACGCCACCTGAGAGTGCGTAGACCGTACGCATAGCGCCCTTTCGTGAGTTCGAGGCCGATGCTACCTCGGTGACGACTTCCTCCGTCTGGAGATCAACTGCACCGGCGTCCCAACGAACGGGAACTCGTCTCTCAGTCGACGCTCCAGATAACGAAGGTAGCTCTCGTCGAGTTCACCTCCGCCGACGAAGAGCACAAACGTGGGTGGTGCGGTCCCGGCCTGCACGGCGTACAGGATGCGTGGCCTGCGTCCCTTTCTGGTGGGCGGTGCATGAGCTTCCTGCCACTCCCGGATCAGACGATTGAGCGTGCCGGTTCCGACGCGGAACTCCCGGGCCTCGAGAACCACATCCAGGGCAGGCGCGAGCCGGTGAACCCCACGTCCCGTGAGAGCAGAGATCCTCAGAAGCGGTGCCCAGCCGACGAACCCGAGTCGATCCGCTACGTCTTCAATCGCGATCTCTCGCTGCTCTCGATCTGCACCGTCCCACTTGTTGACCAACACCACCAGCCCGGCTCCCGACTCCTCCGCTGCCTGAGCGATGCGTTGATCCTGTTGCACGATCCCGTCAACGGCATCAACGATCAGGAGGGCAACATCGGCCTCGTCGAGTGCCCCCTTCGCCCGCAGCACGGAGTAGAAGTCCGCCGCCTCCTTGACTTTCGGCGCTCGACGGATCCCAGCGGTGTCCACTACCCGGAAGCGATGCCCCCCGATCTCCGTGACCACATCGATCGGGTCCCTCGTGGTTCCGGGAGTCGGCGACACCAGCACCCGCTCCTCCCCCAACAACCTGTTCAAGAGCGTCGACTTCCCGACGTTGGGCCTACCGATGATCGCGAGGCTTTTCAGTTCCTCGCTCGGTCCCTCTGGCACGTCGGGGAGACGCTCTACGACCCTGTCGAGAAGATCGCCGATTCCTCTGCCGTGGAGTGCCGACACGGCTGACGGCTCTCCAAGACCGAGCTGCCATAGATCCGCGACGTCCGGTTCCTGCTTCGCGTCGTCGACCTTGTTGGCCACGAGGATCACCGGGGTGTCGCGAAGCAACCGGGCCACCCGCGCGTCGTCCTCGGACACGCCGGCCGTAGCGTCCACGACGAACAACACGAGGTCGGCCGCACCTAGTGCCGCCTCAGCCTGTCCAGAGATCGCAGCAACCAGTTCCTCGCTCGGCGCGACCTCCCACCCTCCGGTGTCGACGATGAGGAACTCCCTCCCCGTCCAATCGGCGCGGAATTCCCGCCGGTCACGCGTGACGCCGGGCCGCTCGTCCACGACGGCGAGGCGACGTCCGAGCACACGGTTCACGAGACTCGACTTGCCGACGTTCGGGCGGCCGACAACGGCCACGACGGGGGTTCTACTCACGACACTTCCTCTTGCTCACGGCAACGCTAGTGGGGAGGCGAGCTTCGCTCGCCGTACCCGGTACCTCGTGCGCCACGACAGGCGCAGCAAAACGGCGGGGCGGGACGCGGGAGAAGGTACAGGGTACAAGGTACGAGGTACGAACGGTGGTGGGCACACAGCCCAACCCCCGGTTCTCTGTACCATCTGCGCATGGTGGACCACGTACTCCTAGCGGAACCTCGCGGGTTCTGTGCCGGCGTCGAGATGGCGATCAAGGCACTCACCTGGATGGTCAGGGTCTTCGACCCGCCCGTTTACTGCTACCACGAGATCGTCCACAATCAGTGGGTCGTCGGCGCGTTTGAACACATGGGCGTCGTATTCGTCGATGACATCGAGTCCGTTCCCGTTGGCGCACCACTCATGCTGTCCGCCCACGGGTCCGCTCCCGAGGTCGTTGCTGCGGCCGGAGGCCGCGCCGGGGTCGTCATCGACGCAGTGTGTCCACTCGTCACGAAGGTGCATCACGAAGTCAAGCGGATGTCCGCACAGGGCTACGACATCATCTACGTGGGTCACGAAGGGCACGATGAGGCGACCGGCACCGTTGCCGTCGCACCAGGCGCCATCCACCTCGTCGAGCCCCACGAGTCGCTCGGCTCGTTTGCTCCTCGTGACCCTTCCAAGGTCGCGCTCCTGGCGCAGACAACCCTCGGGCTTCACGAGTGGGAAGCGGTCTTGGACTCGGCCGAAGGTCGCTTCGCGGAACTCGAAACGGCTCGCCGGAGCGACCTCTGCTACGCAACCACCAATCGACAGGAAGCCGTCAAGGCACTGGCCGCCGGATCAGATCTGATCCTCGTGGTCGGCTCCGCCACCAGCTCCAACACACAGGCCCTGGTGCGAGTCGCTCGCAGGGAAGGGACACTTGCCCACCGGGTCGACTCCGCCGCACAGATCGACGACGCATGGCTCGAAGGTGTGCAAGTCGTCGGCGTCACCGCTGGTGCCTCCGCACCTGACCACCTCGTGCAAGAGGTCATCGAGAGGGTTGGGCCCCGTGATGGATATCGGCTCCTCTCGGTCACCGACGAGGACGAGTACTTCCCACTCCCACGCCAACTACGAGGCTTTCTCACCGCACTTCAGTCTGCTGTCGAGGGAGGATTCGGGGTGAGGACTCCCGGTCGCCCCGGTCCCCTTCAGAACGATCGCTCATGGACAGCCACGGAGGCACTCGCCGACCTCCGGGGCTAGCCGGTTCCGAGGCCGAGTGTTGGTGGCATCGAACTGTCTGACGCCGTAGGGGTGGCTCCCACCAACGACCCCCCTGGCGCGGGGTCTTGGCCGCCGCGATGCCTCCGCGTCACCGGGCTCTCGGGGGACCAACAGGGTCGCAGCGGCGAGCCCGATGGTGCCGGCAGTCACTTCTGCTGCCCCGGCACCCGGCCGTCAGCTCACAACACAACGCAACCGCTACCTGAGTGTCCTCACCGAAGGCCGAGGACCGAGAAGCCCAATGTAGGGGGCTCGCACAGCAAGGCTCCTAGAGCATCTCGATGATCTTGGCGACAACCTGGTCGAGCGTCAGATCGGATGTGTCGAGAAACACGGCGTCCGGTGCAGGAATCAACGGTGAGACCGGTCGCGACGAGTCGAGTCCATCCCTCCGAGCGAGATCCTGCTGGACCAAGTCGACCCCCGCATCTTCCAACTCCTGTGCGCGTCGGAGTGCTCGTATCTCGGGTCTGGCAATGAGGAAAACTTTGAGACGTGCGCTCGGGAAGACCACCGTGCCGATGTCGCGGCCGTCGACCACGGCACTGCCACCGTGTGCCTCGACCCACTCGCGCTGGCGGCGCACCATCTCGGTTCGAACGGCCGGGACGGCGCTCACAGCGGACACATACCCGTTGACCGCATGCGTTCTGATCGCAGCCGAGACGTTCTCGGATCCGATGAAGACCCTGCCTTCCTCGTAACGAATGTCCACGACGCGCGCCAGTTCGCCGAGCGCCTGCCCTTCGACACCTCGTCGCAGCGCCTCCAATGTGATCGCCCGGTAGAACGCACCGGTGTCCAGATGCGCCATGCCAAGAGCGGCCGCAAGCGCTCTGCTCACAGTGGTCTTCCCGGATCCACCGGGCCCATCGATCGCGATCACGTTCATGGCGCCCGACACCCTAGCCCCCTGCTCTCTCACCTCAATCGCCCAGCCGTCTCCTCCGATGCGCGCCATGTCCCTGTAGAAACCCGGCCACGTCTTTGTGACGCTCTCGTCCCCTCTGACAGTCACACCTTCCTGAGCAAGACCTGCGACCGAGAAGACCATCGCCATCCGATGGTCTTCGTGTGCGTCGAGAGTGCCGCCGTGATGGACACGACCCGATACCGTCAACTCGTCGCCACGTTGATCGACGGTCGCTCCAAGCCTGCGTAGTCCGTTCACGATGCCGGAGAGGCGGTCGCTCTCCTTGTGAGCGAGGGTGCCGAGTCCCGCGAGTCGTGAGGTGCCTTCTGCAAAGCCCGCGGCCACGGCGACGACCAAGGCGCCATCCGGTGCGCCCCCCATGTTCTCTTCAACCGGTCGCAACTCCTGCGGGCCCTCAACGGTAACGCCACCCTTCGACCAGTCGACGCCGCACCCCATCCGCTTCAGCACGTCGAACACCGCCAGATCGGGTTGAAGAGGATCACGCTCGACGTCGCTGATCGTGACCTTGCCACCGGTGATGGCAGCAGCGAGCGCCGGGTACACGGCCAGACCGGCGTCCGGAGGCACCGAGAAGTTGGCAGGGGCGTACCGTTCTCCAGGGGGCACATCGACTGCGCCGGAGCCAAGGTGCGAGATCGCGCCGAATGCCCGCATGACCTCAACGGTCGCCTCGACGAACGGTCCCGACGCCAGCTCGTCCCAGAAAACGAGGAGCCCGTCGAGGTTGGGAGCGATCATCGCGACTGCAGAGACGAACTGGCTAGATGCCGACGCGTCGACAAACACTTCACCGCCCGTCAGCGATGCTCCGTCGACCACGATCGGGAGGGCGTCCCCATCGATGTGGGCACCCAATGCTCGTAGCGCGTGGATCAACGGTGCGAGGGGTCGCTCCCTGAGGCGGGCTTCACCGTCGATTCGCACCTCCGTGCGACACAGGGCAGCTACCGCGGTCAGGAACCGTGCCGTCGTCCCAGAAGCTGCTGCCCAGATGCTTCCCCCGGTGAGATCGTTGGCGGAGTCGACGACCAGATCGCCATGCTCCTCACGAATCCGGACACCAAGGGCTCGGAGCCCGCCGATCATCGCCTCCGAGTCGTCGCACGATGCCGCACCGCGGAGGCGGCTCACACCGCCGGAGAGGGCGGCGACCACGAGTGCTCTGGCCGTGATACTGCGTGAGCCGGGAACACTCATCGTGCCGTAGGTTCGGCAAGATCTGATGCGACGCGTCATTGCTCTGTTGCAGCGTAGAGGCTCCGCACTTCCTCAATCCCTAGCGCCCTGCTCTCGCCCGGCTTGAGAGTGTGGTCGCTGAGGGGACCGATCGCCGTGCGAACGAGCCGCACCACAGGGAGGTCCACCGCATCGCACATCCTCCGTACTTCCCGCTTCCGACCCTCGCTCAGAACGATCTCCAGGAGGGCCTCTTCTCCCAGACGGTCGACGACTCGTACCGACACGGGGCGTGCAGGACCGTCCTCGAGTTCGACTCCTTCCTTCAACCGACGAACCCGCGCACTCGTAGCGTCTCCTCTGACCCGCACCAGATACGTTCTCCGGACTCCATACCTGGGGTGAGTGAGGCGTTCGGTGAGGGTCCCATCGTTCGTCAGCAGGATGAGCCCTTCCGAATCCCCGTCGAGGCGACCCACCGGGTAGACGCGAGTCTCGGAGGGAACCAGGTCGACCACGGTTGGCCGGCCGTGGGTGTCCTCCGCGGTGCTGATGACGCCGAGCGGTTTGTTGAGCAGGAAGTAGACGAGCCCAGGAGCGACCGGCAGAGGAACCCCATCGATTTCGACATGGGCAGTCTCAGGATCGATCTTCTGGCCGAGATGGGCGGCGATGCCATCAACGGTCACCCGGCCTCCGGCAATCATCTCCTCGGCGCCGCGACGCGACGTGAGACCGGAGTGTGCCATGAGCTTCTGGAGACGTTCGATCATTCGGAGCGGAAGCTCTCCTCCAACGACTCCACGACCGTTGATGGAGGCACGTGGTCGGCGAGTGGTGGCAGTTCGTCGAGCGAGTTGATGCCGACCTTCTCGAGGAACAGGCGGGATGTCTCGAAGAGAGCGGGATTTCCCGGTGTCGAGAGCCGTTCTCGTTCCTGAATCAAGCCTCGCCGTTCGAGTGTCCGCACGGCGGACCCGGAATCGACACCCCGAATCTCTGTGATCTGCCCCTTTGAGACAGGTTGCTGGTAGGCGATGATCGAGAGCACCTCCATCGCCGCATTCGAGAGCCGAGCCAAAGATGCCGAGACCGTGAACCGTTCCAGGAATGGACGCGTCGCGGGCCGCGTGTAGAGACGCCATCCGCCGGCCGTCTCTCTGACGATCAGTCCTGATCCTCGCTCGTCGAGAGTGTGCTGGAGTGTGGTCAGGCCTTCTTGGATATCCTCCACCCTCGCCTCCAGTACCTCCACCAGTACGTCCTGCGACACCGGCTCCTCGGCGACGAACAGGATCGCCTCGATGACTCTGGCGAGTTCAATGTCACTCACGGCTCACTCCCACTCGCTCTCGATCGTCAGGTCCACCACGGCGGCTTTCACACGAATCTCCGCAAGCCAGCCGCTTTGGGTGACTTCGACGATCCCCCAGCGGGCAAGCTCCAGAAGGGCGAGGAAGTAGGCGATGACCTCTACCGGGCGTTCTGTGTGTCCAACGAGGTCAGAGAAGTCTGCTTCAGTGTCCATGGTGACGCGCCTGCGGAGATCCGCCATCGCATCCGCGACCGACGGCAGGTCGAGATCGAGATGGTCGAGGTCCGGTTCGGCAATCGTCGTTTCGAAGAGCTCTGTCGCGAGTCGAGCCAACCGGTTCCCATCGATCGGTGGCAGCGCGTCCGGCCGCGGGGGCAGAGGGAAATCGATTCCCCACGGGCGTGACATGAACCGGTCCGCCTGCTCCATTCTGTGGCCGATCACGGCGGCGACGTCCTTGAACGTGACACACGCAAGGAGTCGTGCGAGGAGCCGATCCCGCTCTTCGATGAGTTCCAGCTCCTCGTCGAGATCGAGTCCATCCGAAGTCGGAAGAAGGCGGCGAGCCTTCAGTTGAATGAGCGTCGACGCGATCAGTACGAACTCGCTGGTGACTTCAAGGTCGAGACGCTCCAGCTCTTCGATCACCGCGAGGTACTCGTTCACCAGATCGACCAGGCTGACCGCGGTGATCTCGAGCTGGTGACTCGTGATCAGTTGAAGCAGAAGATCCAGTGGACCTTCGAACACGGCTGTTTTGACTTCGTGCGTCTTCACGGCGCCCATCATCGTATTGGCGGGACGTTGTTCGGGCGCGCCTTTCGATCCGCTTCCACCAGCAGCACCCAGTCCTCGAGCAACACGCCCGGCGGCCTTTGGCCGTGGTGGTGTCTGGCGTACTCGACAACGATCGGCTCGCCCCCTTCGCGTTCCAGCATGTCCGCGCCGATCGGGCCGTGCTCGAGATATCGAGCGAGCCGGCCTCGCACAGGGATGTGAAACTTCGCTGCCACGCTCGCGAGGGATCGCCCCCAGACCCCCATTCCGGAGGCCTGCTTGCCGACATCGTGCAGAAGCGCTGCACGGCGAAGGGTCGGCGGCGCGTAGCGGGCTGCAGCGAGCCCGTGCTGCTGGTCGGCGGCCGGCTGAGTGAAGAACAGCGCAGCCTCTCCGTCGGAGCGGAGCAGCGCCCGAACCTCAGCTCTCTGAGCATCCGTCAGGGGCTTCGCGAAGAGCACCTCCAGGAATCGCCTGGCGAGGTGCCACCACCCGCCGAGTCTGCTCACGTCAACCCCACGACCCCGGCCAGCGCTCGGATCGGCACGGTCAGTACCACCGAGAACTGCGGAATCCACAACAACGCGAAGATGATCAGGAGCCCGAAAGGCTCGATCGATGACCACACGCGCCGGCCGCGAGGCCCGAGGGCGAGTGGCAGGAGCCGACTGCCGTCGAGCGGGGGAACGGGCAGGAGGTTGAAGATCGCCAGGACGACGTTGATGTAGGCGAAGTAGAAAACGACATACGCCCCGATGCCGCTGGTGAACGGCAAGAACACCCTGCCGCCGATCAGCGCGAGCGCAACGTTGGTGAGCGGCCCGGCAATACCTACGAGAGCCATGTCTCTGGTCGGGTGTCGGAGGCGGCCCGGCACGACAGGCACGGGTTTCGCCCACCCGAACACCGGCGCTCCGGTGAACGCGAGCACAGCCGGAACGAGGAGTGTGCCAACCGGGTCGATATGGACCAGTGGGTTCAGCGTGATACGCCCGGCGTCGCGGGCAGTTGTGTCACCGAACCGTTCGGCGATCCACCCGTGGGACACCTCGTGGAGGATCACCGACGGGATGAGCACGGCGATGAAGAGGAGATTCTGACTGAGGTTGCTCAAGAGCGTGATTTGCAGTCGAGGCACAACACCGAATCAGGTCGTGCTTCGAGTCGAGCGCTCGAGATCGGGTTCCCGCAGCGATCGCATACCCCGTAGGTGCCTTCCTGGATCTTCGTCAAGGCACGATCAACCATGCCCACGCGGCGTGCGAGGCTCTGAACGAGTCCGATCACCTCGCTTCGTTCCGCAGCGGCAGCACCTGCATCCGCGAACGAGCCAGGGAATTCGACGTCCGAGCGCAGATTCCCTTGGTCGGTCGCGCCAAGCTCATCGAGTTGTCGAACCAGTTCCTCTCGCTCGGACTCGAGCGCTGAACGGATGGAGTCCATTGTTAGTTCACCTGCTCCGCGGATGCGACAAAACGTACACCTCGTATAGATGCTGGGGCGACACCTTGGTGTACACCTGAGTCGTCGAGATATTAGCGTGTCCCAGCATCTCCTGGACGGTTCTCAGGTCAGCTCCCCCTTCAACCATGTGCGTCGCCGCCGAATGTCGAAGGACGTGTGGCGAGATGCGATCCCGGTCGATCCCGGCGCTTTCGGCGTTGCGCTTCACGATCACCCAGACTCCCTGTCGACTCAGCCGCCGTCCCCGCGAACTCAAGAACAGCGCCCCGGGATCGGGGCGAGTCCCCTTGAGGCGCATCCTGTCCGGGAGGTACGCGGTGATCGCCGAGACGGCATGTCCACCGATGGGCACCATCCTCTGATGAGAACCCTTGCCGGTGACAATGGCTGTTCGCTCCTCCAGATCGATCGCTTCCAGATCGAGGCCGACGGTTTCCGACACCCGGGCGCCGGTTGCGTACATGAACTCGAGGAGCGCGCGGTCACGTCTACCGAGTGGTGTGGCCGCGTCCGGGCTGTCGAGGATCCGGAAGAGCTCATCCACGCTGAGCGCCTTCGGGAGACGACGGGGCAGTCGGGGTGTCTCGACGAGCGCGGTCGGATCGACATGCGCGAGCCCTTCTCCAACGAGAAAACGGTGAAGCCCACGAAGCGACGCTATCTTCCTGGCGATGGTGGATGGGGCGAGTGACGACCCGTGCAACGTGGCCACGTACTCGACGACCAGCCCCGCCGTGGGTTCGCGCCCCTCCAGAAACGTCACGTACTGGGCGAGATCGCGTCGATAGGCCGCGAGCGTGTTCGCCGAGAGCCCCCGCTCGACCGCGAGGGAAGATAGGTACTCCTCTACCGCTTCTTCCGTCGTCACGCTGGCAGCTGGGTGAGAAGTTCCGTCGGGTTGGTGTAGGTCAGTCCAAGGCTCTGTGCGACGGCCCTGTGCACCACGTGCTCGCCGATCACGTTCAATCCGAGGAGCAACTCCGGACGCAGCGCGACCGCCCCCGAAACCCCGTCGTCGGCGAGTGCCAGCACGTAGGGAAGCGTCGCGTTCGTGAGTGCGTAGGTGGAGGTGTGCGGGACAGCTCCCGGGATGTTGCCCACTGCGTAATGAACGACTTCGTGGAGCAGGTACGTGGGATCCTGGTGGGTGGTCTCCTTGCTCGTTTCGAAACAGCCGCCTTGATCGATGGCTATGTCGACGAGAACGGAACCGCGCTTCATCTCCTTGACGGTCGCCTCGGTCACGAGCTTCGGGGCCGAGGCTCCGGGGAGCAGCACTGCGCCAATCACCAGATCGGCATCGCGCACCTGCTCCTCGATGGTCAGCAGGTTGGAGGAGAGCGTCAGAATCCTGCCCCGGTAGAGAGCATCGAGAGACTGGAGCTTCCTCGCGTCGGTGTCGAGAACCACGACCTGCGCACCCAGTCCGGCCGCCATCATGGCTGCGTTCGCTCCGGCCATCCCTGCTCCGATGACGACCACCTTGGCCGGCATCACCCCGGGTACTCCGCCGAGGAGGATTCCCCTCCCACCGTGAGCCTTCTCGAGGAAATAGGCGCCGGCTTGCGTCCCCATCCTCCCTGCCACCTCTGACATCGGGGCGAGCAGAGGGAGCTCTCCGCTCGGCAGTTCCACCGTCTCGTAGGCGATTGCGATGGCGTTGCGTTCGAGCATCGCCTCCGTCAACGCGGGATGCGCTGCGAGGTGCAGGTACGTGAAGAGCACTTGCCCTTCATGGAGCATGGCGACTTCAGGCGGCTGTGGTTCCTTGACCTTCAGAACCATGTCGGCCGTATCGAATACGTCGCCTGCGGAGGTGAGGATCCGAGCACCTTGTGCCTCGTACTCTGCGTCGTGGATGGTCGATCCCTCTCCAGCACTGGTCTCGATCACGACCCGATGACCCCTATCCACCAGTTCTCTGACACCAACAGGCGTGATCGCCACACGGTGTTCGCCCGGCTTGATCTCCCTGGGGACTCCAATGATCACGATTCGAACTCCCTTCTCAACGCCTGAAGCCCGATGACGGTCTTCGCATCCACAATCCTTCTCTCATCAACCCTACGCAGCGCGTCGGCAATCGGCATCCTGATCACCGCGGCCTGTTCCTCCTCATGCCCCTGAGGATTGGTCGGCACCGGTTCGAGGTCCCAGCCGATGAACAGCCATATTCGTTCGTCGCTGAAACCGGGCGTGGTGTAGATGCTGCCGAGACTGGTGAGTCTGCCCGGTCTCCACCCGACCTCCTCCTCACACTCCCGAATGGCAGTTACCTCTGGAGACTCCCCTTCGATATCTCTCTTACCTGCGGGAATCTCGAGCACTCGCTCCCCCACCGGCATCCGCTCCTGCTCGATGAGGATCACGTCCTCACCTATGACCGGCACCACGGCGACGGCCCCAGGATGGCGAACGACGACGCGCATCAGATTCTTCCCGTCGACGAGGAAGTGCACTCGCTCGATTTCGAGAAAGGTGCCCCCTGGAAGGAAACGTTTGCCGAGTGTGGTCACCGCGTCTGAGATTCCCGAAGGTCGAGCATATCGGTACTTCCCGCTAGCTGGGCTCGATGATTGAGCGCCGCCCGCACCAGCCCCAGAAACAGCGGGTGAGGATCGTCTGGGCGAGACCGGAACTCCGGATGGAACTGCGTACCGATGAAATAGGGGTGGCTGGGAAGCTCGATCACTTCGACGAGCGAGTCGTTCGGGGACGTGCCAGAGAGGCGCAGACCCGCTTGTTCGAGATCCTTGCGGTAACGGTTGTTCACCTCGTACCGATGCCGGTGACGTTCGTAGATCAGTTCCTGACCGTAGAGGGAACGTGCCAGCGACCCCTCGGCGAGTTTCGCCGGGTAGAGACCGAGGCGCATGGTTCCACCCATCTCGTCCACGTCCTGCTGGCTCTCCATGAGGTCGATCACCGGATGGGGAGTCGTCGGATTGAACTCCGCGCTGTCCGCATCGCTCAGGCCGAGGATGGAACGTGCAAACTCGATGACTGCACATTGGAGGCCGAGACAGAGACCCAGGAAAGGAATCCTGTTCTCCCGTGCGTGGCGGATCGCGGAGATCTTGCCTTCGATACCCCGGATTCCAAACCCTCCCGGAACGACGATGCCGTCCACGCCGGCCAAATGCTCGCTCGCCAGGAGCCCCCCCATGTCATCGCTCGGGATCCATCGCAAGTCGAGTACCGCATCCGAGGAGGTGGCCGCGTGACGCAGTGCCTCCACGACCGATAGATAGGCATCGGGCAGATCGACATATTTTCCGACGAGACCGACGGTGACCGGTCGGGTTGCTCGACGAGCCCGTTCGACCATTGCCCGCCACGATCTCAAGTCGGGTGGCGGAGTGTCGAGATGCAGCCGCCTGGTGATGACCGTGTCCAGCCCGGCATCGTGAAGTTCAAGGGGCACCTCGTAGATGTTGTCGGCATCCAAGGCGTTGACGACGGCGTCCTTGTCAACGTCACAGAACAGCGAGATCTTCTGAATGGCGTCCTCCCCGACCGGTCTATCGGATCGGACAACGATGACGTCGGGATGAATGCCGCGGCTGCGAAGCTCGGCAACGGAGTGCTGCGTCGGTTTTGTCTTCAGCTCCTCCGATGCAGCGATGTACGGCACGAGTGTCACGTGGACGAAGGCCGTGTTGTTCGGACCGAGGTCGTTGCGAAGCTGACGTATCGCTTCGAGGAAGGGCAGACTCTCGATGTCTCCGACTGTCCCGCCAACTTCGGTGATCACGACGTCGATGTCATCCCTATCCCCGATTCTGCGAACCCTCGACTTGATCTCATTCGTGATGTGCGGGATCACCTGCACGGTGCCACCGAGGTAGTCGCCCCTTCGTTCTTTCTGGATCACCGACAGATACACGGAACCGGTTGTGACGTTCGAATCGCGTCGGAGGTTGACACCGGTGAAGCGTTCGTAGTGCCCGAGGTCCAGATCGGTTTCGCCTCCGTCGTCGGTGACGAAGACCTCGCCGTGTTGGAACGGATTCATGGTTCCGGGATCGACGTTGATGTACGGGTCGAGCTTCTGGTTGACGACGCGGAGGCCGCGAGCTTTGAGGAGTCTTCCCAGTGAGGATGCAGTGATCCCCTTGCCAAGGCTGGAGACCACGCCGCCCGTTACGAACACGTATTTCGCCACGGGACGTCATCGTAGCAGCCCTGAGGTGGGCTGCGGGGATCTCACCCGGAGCGGGCAGCGGCGAGTAGCTCCTGAGCGTGCAGGCGACCTTGTACCGACTCCGGGAGGCCGGCGAGCATCCTCGACAGCTCCCGCAGTCTGGCCTCGCCCTCGACTCGCTCAACGACCGCCGATGTGCCATTCCTGGTGACGACGAGGTGCCTATCGGCGAAAGCTGCAACCTGTGGGAGATGGGTGACACACAGCACCTGTCGGCCCTCTGCAAGCTTGGAGAGCTTCCGGCCAAGCGCGAGCGCCGTCTCGCCCCCAACACCCGCGTCGATCTCGTCGAATGCGAGGATCGGGGCGTCACCGGCGTCCGTTGCGAGGCGAAGTGCCAAGACAACTCTGCTGAGCTCTCCCCCGGACGCAATGCGCTCCAGTGGTCCGGGAGTCATTCGCGGGTCAGAAGAGAAAGCCACCTTCACGGTGTCGGCTCCATCCGGGCCGGCTGTTGACGGCTCGACGGACATCGAGATCGATGCACCCCCGAGTCCGAGATCCGAGAGCTGCGTTGAGACGGCCTCCTCGATCAGGCCGGCCGCTCGACGACGCGCTTCAAGGAGAGAAGTTCCGGTGTTGGCGAGCTCCTCACGTGCCACCTGCAGCTCCTCTCCCAACGTGTCGGCGCGATCGAGGAGACCGTCCAGTTCGTGCAACCGAGCTTCGCTTGAAGTCGCGAACAACAGGACTTCGTCCAGCGTGGAGCCGTACTTGCGTCGAAGTTCGGCCAGCCGGCCGAGCCGGAGTTCGAGACCTTCGAGGGTTGCCGGGTCGTGGTCGATGGACTCCGCCGTGTCGCGTACCCGTCCGGCCAGGTCGGTCGTGAGCACCGCGAGCGTCTCGGAGGCTTCAACGAGGTCCCCACTGGTGGGGTCGACTTTGGAGACTCCGCGCAGTTCCCCAATGAGATCTCCGGCGGCATCACTGACGGTGTCGAGTGCGGCTCGGGCACGGTCGAGTCGTTCGGTCAGCTCCCCGGCGCTCCGCAACCGGGCAGCTTGTCCGGTGAGGGCAACGTCATCGCCAGGCTTGAATCCTGCGGAGCCAATGTCGTCGATCTGGTACCGCAAGATGTCGCGTTCGCGCTCCAGAGCCTCCCGATCGCCTCCCAGCAACGCGAGATCTGCCTCGAGCCTCTGCGCCTCGGCCCACGCCTGGCGATATCGATCGAGCGTCGTGGCATCATCCAGCGTGGTATCGACGAGCGAGCGCATCGCCGACGGTTTGAGGAGGTGGAAGCGGTCGTTCTGACCGACGATCTCGATGAGGTCGTCTGTTCGTTCGTCGAGAACTCGGTTGGGGACCATCTCACCATCGAGGTAGGCGCGGCTCCCACGGGCGTTGATCCTGCGGGTGAGCACCATGTCTCCTTCGTCGAGGACGAGCCGGCCCTCGACCAGCGTCTGGTCTCCGTGAGGACCTATGACGTCAGACGGTGCCCGCTGGCCGGTCAGCAGTCTCAGCGCCCCGAGGAGCATCGTCTTGCCGGCGCCGGTCTCTCCACTCACAACGGTGAGACCTTGGCCCGGCTCGATCCTGATGTCCTCGAGGATCCCGAGGTTGACGACCCTCAGTTCATCGAGCACGTTCAGCCACCCACCGACCTTCGGTCCTCGTTGAGGTGGAACTTCTCCTTGACTCGTGTCGGAAACGACGTTCCGGACACCTGGATGAACCGAACGCGATGTGCTCCACGCTCAATCGTGATCACGTCACCGGTAACGGCCGTTCCAAGCGATCGCCCATCCACGCTGACGGATGCCGGCCGATCCGCGACCATTGTGCACCGGAGTCTCGCGTCCGGATGCAGGAGCAGACTTTTGGAGAACAACGAGTGGGCAGCGACCGGAGAGATGATGAGTGCCTCCACCTCGGGAGCAACGAGCGGTCCACCCGCCGACAGGTTGTACGCGGTGGAACCGCTCGGCGTTGCGAAGACGAGCCCGTCGGCGTGGTAGTCGATGAAGCGTTCCCCGTCGACCTCCACTTCGATGGAGATGATCGAATGTCCTCCGGTCTTCTCTATGACGACATCGTTGATGCCCTCGGTCCCCGGCTCCCCGTTCATGCTTGCCTGGATCGTCATCCTGGATGACTCCTGCCATGCGCCGGATGCGAGAACATCGATGGCCTCTTCGAGCTGTGCGGGTTCAGCGTCGGCCAAGAAACCTTTCCGTCCAACATTGACGCCGAGGAGTGCCGCGCCGGCACGAAGCGCCACTCGCGCTGCCCGCAGCACCGTGCCGTCTCCCCCTACCGCGACGACCGCATCGATCTCGTCGCTCGTGTCGACGATCTCGATCCCGTGCCGATGGCACTCCTCACGAAGACGTTCTGCGACGGCGCCCGCCTGCGGGCGATCCTCGTGCACCACCAGTGCCAATCTCACGTACTCACCACCTGACCGACCATCATGCTATGGATCCGCAACGTACGATACCCCCTCGTCCAGATCCGGCGTTGCAGCGTGAACGCTTCCCTCTCCGCGCCGCGCCCACAGGAGGAATTCGAGGTTCCCATCAGTACCCTGCAATGGCGAACGCATCACGCCCCTGGTACCCAGGCCCACATCGGCAAGACACCCGATCACCTTGTCGACGGTGCCGAGGCGCACCGAGGCGTCGCGAATGATTCCCCCCTTGCCGACCTGTCCCCTACCCGCCTCGAACTGCGGTTTCACGAGCACGATGTAGTCGGTGTCGGTGCTGCCACACTCGGCGAGAACCGGCGCGACCGTGCACAGCGAGATGAATGAGAGATCGGCAACCACCACATCAAACGGTGCACCGAGCGCCTCCGGTTCGGCATAGCGGATGTTCGTCCGTTCGACTACCCGGACGCGCGGATCCGTTTGGAGACGCCACGCAAGCTGCCCATACCCGACATCTACCGCTGTAACGGATGCTGCACCCGCCTGAAGCAGGCAGTCGGTGAAGCCGCCCGTGGACGCCCCCACGTCGAGGCACATCGAGCCTTCTACGTCGACACCGAACACCACCAGGGCGCCTGCAAGCTTCTCACCACCGCGCGATACGAAAGGACGAACGGAGTCTTCGGTGGTGATCGATACCTGATCGTCTACGAGCGTGTTCGCCTTGCTTGCGGGAATGCCGGCGATCAACACCAGCCCGCGTTCGATCATGTCTTTCGCTGCGGATCGGCTCTCGGCCACTCCGCGTCGAACCAGCTCTACATCAAGGCGTCGACGTGTCAGGTGGACGGCTCCTCGTCCATCTCCAGGTGATTTGCGAGCAGTTGGGCGAGCCGTTCTGCGATCTCGGCAGCCTCTGCAGGGTCGGCATCCTGAAGTTCGGCGAGAAGCTCGGCCACGTGCGTATCATCCATCGCGGGCATTATCACAGACCACCACGACAGGAGGGGTCTTTTGATTCCGATACGGGACGCGAATCCTGGCGTCACCCGTCCGCTGATCACATGGCTGATCATCGCCGCGGCAGCGTTCGTGTTCTTCTTCGTGCAACCCCACACGGAACAGGCGGCCTACGAGTTCGATTTGGGGCATGCCGCGATCCCGTGCGAGCTGTCCACCGGTGCACTTCTCGACCACGGCGACGTCAACGGATGCTCGGACGTCGCGACCCCACCCCCGTTGTTTCCGGAGAAGAACCTGTGGCAAAGCGTCATCGTTTCGATGTTCCTGCATGCAAGCTTCTGGCACCTCGCCGGGAACCTGTGGGTCCTGTGGATCTTCGGCAACAACGTTGAGGACGCGTTCGGCAAGCTCGGATACCTGCTCTTCTACCTGCTCTCTGGTGTTGTGGCCACCGCGGCCTTCGTCCTGTCCACGCCCGATGCCACGACTCCTCTGGTGGGCGCCTCAGGGGCGATCGCCGGCGTGATGGGCGCATACCTCGTTCTCTATCCCCGGGCCCGGATCGTTTCGGTGTTTCCGATCTTCTTCTTTCTCCCGATCGCGCTGCCCGCCGCCCTGTTCCTCGGCGTCTGGTTGGTCGGTCAGTTCTTCGTGAGCGGAACTGGCGTCGCCTGGCAAGCACACCTCGGAGGCTTCCTGTTCGGAGCCGTGGTGGCGATGCTGTTTCGCCCCGCTCTCCTCGCACACCGGCGCCGGCTCACGCCGGGTCGATTCGCTCAGGCAGGCTAGCGATCGACTCGACGATCAGGTCGGGTTCGAGGCCCTTCGGCACATCATCCTCACTCGATGCGATCCCGGTCAGCACGAGTGCGGCGTGCCACCGTTCGGCCCGGGCAAGGGCGAGATCGGTGTCAGGACGATCCCCTACTACCCACACTGGCCCCGGCCGGAGCCGCTGTCGGATGAGTGCGCGGATGGCCGAGTGGGGTTTGCCGGCGACCACGGGGTGCACACCCGACGCAGCCTCGATCGCAGCGACGATCGCGCCGGCGCCAGGATGGATCCCGTCTGCCCCAGGGAACGTGATGTCGGTATTCGTGGCGATGAATCGGGCCCCGTTGCGGATGGCCGTAGCGGCCGCATCGAGCTTCGCGTAGGAGAACGCTCGATCGAGCCCGACGACGACGGCTCCTGCAACCGACGGATCATCCGTCATAGGGATGGAACGCGCCAAGAGCGCTTCCTCGATCCCGGCTCCCCCGACGACCATCGTCTCGGGCTTGTCCGACTCGAGGATCGTGGCCGCGGCCTCAGCCGATCCCAGAACCTGCTCGGCCAACGCCTCATACCCGCTCATCTGCGAGATCCTCTGAGCCACGAGATGCGGGGTCGTGGTGGAATTGTTGGTCACAAACAGAATCGCAAAGCCCATCGCCTCGAGCCTGCGCAACGCGTCTCCTGCCCCTTCGATCGGTGTCGAACCTCGGTAGATCACGCCGTCGATATCACACACCACATTGCCTTGCCTGCGCCCGCCAGCTACAACTTCGGCCATGTTCACACCCTTCCGAGGCACGTACTTCGTTGACGACGTGGCAGCGTCGACCAGTCCCCCGTACGACATGATCGACGACTCCGCCCGTTTTCGGGAATTGTCACCGCACAATATCGCCAACGTCCTCCTCCCCGACTCCCACCCCGAGGCGCTCCGCCTGCTCACTGCATGGAGAGACACCGGGGTGGTTGAGACGGACCCCACCCCCCGCTTCTACCTCTACACGATGCAGTTCCGCGCTTCCGATGGGGCCACCAGGGAAGCACGGGGCGTCATTGGTGCGATGGGAGTCGAGGCGTTCGGCCCTCGCGTCCTCGCCCACGAGGAAACCATGAGCCATACGGGAACCGATCGACGGCAGCTCCTCGCAGCAACCCGCGCGAACCTCGATCTGATCATTGCGCTGTCGCCTTCCCACTCGCTGCCCAACATCCTGCAACCAGCGGAATCTGCGCGCTGGGTTGTCGAGCGTGACGGGGTATGCCACTCCGTGTATGACCTTCACGATCCAGCGGTCGCCGCCGCCATCGACGCACATCCGCTGGCGATCGCAGATGGTCACCACCGATACACGGCTGCCCTCGAGTACCAGAGCTCTCGAGGCGTTCCCGGCCCGTGGGACTCGATCATGGCATTCGTTGCCCCTGCCGAGGGAAGCGGGCTGGACATCCGCCCCATCCATCGCATCTTTTCTTCCGTCTCTTGGAATCCTCCTGAGGATTCCTTCAATGTGCAGCCAGGACCCGCAGAGGTGCCCGACGCCCCCGGCTCGATCACTGTCGCGCTCGCCGGCCGGTCATGGCTCCTGACTCCGAAGTTGAACGCCCTGGAGCGCCTTCCTCGGCCCTGGCGGTTCGCAAGCACCGCGGTCGCGCGCGAGTTGCTGTACCCGGCCCTCCGCGTCCAAGAAGCCGATGCGGAGTTCCATGGCGACCCCGATCTCCTTCTCCGCCGCCTCCACAACCATCCTGATGGTGCCGTGATGCTGATGGCTGCTGTCCCGGACGAGGCAGTCTCGGAGGCGGCGGACAATCGGCTGCGCTTTCCACGCAAGACGACCCTGTTCATGCCGAAACCGCTCGCCGGTCTCGTCTTCAGGTCGTTCGACGACCAAGCACCTGCATGAGATCGACCATGGTCGGGGTAACCGGTCGCTGAAGCACTTCACTCAGCGGCACCCATTCGGCATCTGCGGCGTCATCTCCAATGGTGAGTTCGCCTCCGATCACGGTCGCGTGGAAGTCGATCAGTGTGTAGTGCCACTCCGGGGGCGCTCCGGGGCCGATCGTTTCTCCCACCCATGCGATGTCACCGACACTGACGACGTATCCCGTTTCCTCGAGCGTCTCTCGTGCGGCGGCACCTCGGAGTGTCTCTCCATACTCGACCTTGCCGCCCGGTACCGCCCAGAGACCCTCGTAGGCTCCTCTCCCCCGCCGGATGAGGAGGAGTGCCCCATCTCGAATGACGACGGCACCCACACCGGGCACGGGACGCCGGTCAGACATTGTGGCGCATGATGATCTGCCTGGCTTTGAAGCCTTCACCCTCGAAAAAGTTCTTCGCGGCGCGATGTCCAGGGAGCACGGGAACGTCGAAGGTCTTGATGCCGAGCGCGCCGGCCTCTCCCCGAAGCAGGTCCACCATTGCCTCGCCGACACCCACCCCTCGAACTTCGGGACGCGTGTACACGTACGAGATCGTGCATGTCGGCGGTGCGAGAGTCGAGAAGAGGAAGCCAACCGGAAC
Source organism: uncultured Acidimicrobiia bacterium (assembly GCA_964633745.1). GTDB lineage: Bacteria > Actinomycetota > Acidimicrobiia > Spongiisociales > UBA4744 > CAYLHS01. Next base: position 26,924 of record CAZWHZ010000003.1, on the reverse strand, counting down.
ATCGTCGAACAAGCCGACGATGGTGCCCTCCAACATGGCGCGCACTGCGTCGTCTACAGGTTCCCTCAACCCGCTGGTCGCCGCCCAGTCTGGTCGCAGATCCAACATCTCGGCCGCGAGGAGGTCGTAGAGTGCTACCAGGTCATCGATATCGTCGGGGACGCCGCGCCGCGCCGAAGGGCCGGTCATCGGGGCCGGCTCCGGGTCAGGCCCCACTTCGTGACCAACCACATCGCCTCGACAACGATAGGCAGCCCCATCTTCGATGTTCCGGCCCTGCGGTCTCGAAACGTGATTGGCACCTCTTCGATGCGCAAACCTTCGCGTACCGCCCTCCACGTCATCTCCACTTGAAAGGCGTACCCGGATGCAAGACAGGTCTCCGGGTGCAGACGGCCGAGCGCTTCGCTCCGAAAGGCTCTGAAGCCGGCAGTTGAGTCGTTGACGCTCAATCGCAGCATCAGCTTCACGTACGCATTTGCTCCCTTCGAGAGCATCCTGCGGTGAAGTGGCCAGCCGGGGGTTGAGCCACCGTCGACGTACCTACTCCCGATTGCGAGGTCCGCTCCGCGATCGATGGCAGCGATGAGCGCCGGGAGTGCAGCGGGATCGTGGGAAAAGTCCGCGTCGATCTCGCACAGGATGGCCGCTCCATCGGCTGTTGCTTCGCGAAAACCGTGTGCGTAGGCGGGCCCGAGACCCTGTTTGGATGTCCTGTGCACCACCCCGACCAGGTCGTCCTTCGATGCGAGGAGGTCGGCCAGTTCCCCGGTGCCGTCGGGTGAGTTGTCGTCGACTACGAGCACGCGGTAGCCGTGGCGCCGTACGGCGTTGACGAACTCTTCGAGGTTCTCTCGCTCGTTGTACGTTGGGATGACAACGGCGACAGACGAGGGATCAGCTGGCACAGTCCTTGCAGATTAGCTTCCGCTTGTTGGCGAGCTGGCTGGTGCGTTTCACCAAGAAGCACGACTGGCACACGAACTCGTCCCCCCTGACGCTCTCGGCGTCGGCATCAAGCGTCAGCTCGGCGCGTCTGATCGCACGCAGCTCCGCGGCCTCGTCCAGGAGAAGCGTTTCCGCTACCTCGTCGTCCAGAAGCTCGAGCTCCTCGGCTTCGAGCTCTTCCAGCGCCTCTTCGTTCTCCTCGGCGGCCGCCTCGTCTTCTCCGTCGCCGTCCTCGCCGTCCGCGTCCTCAACCTCATCGATGTCGCCGCCGGTGCCCGCGTCGCCGAAACCTTCGTCGATGTTGAGACCAAGGTCATCCAGGTCGAGGTCGACTCCGTTGTCATCATCTTGATCATCGAACGCGTCGACTTCGCCGGCGTCCTCGTCTTCAAGCTCCTCGAGGTCGTCGGGTGCATCGACGTCATCCAATTCGAGATCGTCGTCCATGTCGCTCATGGTGTCACGATCCATCTCGAGCTCCCTGTCTCCGGAATCACTCCGCCCCTCCGCCGGGGCGGCGAGAGTATATACCCACTGCTGTCGAAGTGTGGTGGACTGTTCGACGGGCGAGCCTCTACCGGTCGGATATCTTGATGGAGAGGGCCGATCGGATCATGCTGCCTCGCATCGACCCTTCGCCGAAGTACTCGCCGTCGGCCTCCACCGGCCAGCCATCTGCAACCTCCAGGGTGAAGGTCGGAGCGGTGAAGTGACGAATGGTGGGCTCGGTCACATGGGCCCCCGACTTCGCGAGCCACCACAATCGTGGGATGTCTCGTTTCGTAGCTTCGAACACCTGGATGTCGAACAGGCCGTCCGAGACGGACGCCTCCGGTGCGATCTTCCAGCCGCCTGCGAAATAGCGGGCATTGGCGAACACCGCGAGGAGTGAACGTCCTTTGAACTCGTTGTCCCCCGCCTGAATCGTCATCGTGGCAAGCTGCACCCTGGGGTACACCAGACCGAGCGCCAGGTGGTATTTGACGGATCCGAGCCACCTGGGGAGTCCCAACGAGCGGTGCAGTACCGCCGCGGTGAGACCTGACTCTGCGCAGTTCACGAACCGTTTCGACCCCCATGTTCCTTCCAGGACGCCTACGTCTGTCGTGGTTGTGGCTTCTCCGCGGAGCACCTCGGCAGCGTCCTCGATGCGCTGAGGGATGTCGAATGACCTTGCGAGATCCGAGCCCGAACCTCCAGGAAGCAGACCCAACACCGGCGGCGTCGACCATGGGTGCGCAAGGAGCTGATCGACCATCAGATTCGCAGTACCGTCGCCACCCACGGCCACGAAGCGCGTCCGCCCCTCACCAACTCCGGCGTCCACCGCGGTACGCATCGCTGCCGGTGTCGTGGGGACCCGGATCTCCGCGGCGATGCCGCGCGAAGTCAGTGCCCGTCGCGTCCGCTCTGCAGCATGGCTGCCCCTTCCGGCCATGGGATTCACGAGAACCAGCCACTCATTCATGTTCGAACCTCGGGGCGGCGACCACGCCGCGGTCGATTGCTCTGATGGCCTGGGCCATTGTGTTTCTGAGGCTTGGGACCGCATCCCTGATCTGGCGGAGCACGTCGAGAAGCTGGCGGGAGGTCCGAACGAAATCGCCAGGGTCGGTCGTAGTCGGAAGCTCATCCAGGTCGACACCGGACGCCCAGCCGTACGCCGCATCCATGAAACCGCGTTCCGGGGGTCGCGTGCCTGGAAGTCCGAGTTCCCTCTCTCCTTCGGCAAGTCCCTCCCACAGCGTCTCCAACTGCTCGCCTCGACTCGCGAGCCGAAGTGTGGGCCATCTGTCCAACGGCGCATCCGACCGCCGAGGCTCATACACGGTCATCGCCACCAGCGATGCCGCCTCGGCCGGTTCCAAGTCGTCGAAGAGTCCGCCGGACACGGCCTCGAACAGCAGCAGGTCGGTGTCCGAGTAGATCGATCGGAGACGTTCTCCCGATTCGGTCAGATTCCATCCCTTCACATAGCCTCGCCTCTCCAGCAGGGTGAGGATTCGGTCGAGTTCCTCGACCAGACCCCGCTGAGCTCGATCGAGATCGGCCCGGAGTCCATCGACCCGGCGCTGAAGCTTGGGGACCCTCCCGTAGGCGCCGACATGAGCTTCGCGATCAGGGCAGGACGCGACCGGGTGCGGCCTCGTGTGTCCGGCGATACTGACGCCGACGTGCTTTCGAAAGGCTGCGTCCTTGGTAACCCTGCGAACGTCGTCGACTCGCATCCACCCGACCTTGCGGGCGCCCCGAATCACGCTCGGCGCCAGCGTCGTCAGTCTTCCGTCCTCGGTTACCACAATGAGTTCGACTCGTTTCCCCCGCCTACGTTTCACAACGACGCCGCGACCCAACCTCGTGTCGAGAATGTCGCCGACATCGCGCGACCGCGAACGTCCTGTATGCCGGATGTACTCCCCGACGTCTCCTCGCTCACACACTGCTTGGGTGCGTGCATCTGCGAGTTCTCGTTCTTGCCGCTCGAGAAGCCGTTGTCTGGCGGCAACTCCTCTCGATGCGAGGAACTGCCCGAAGGAGGCATTGAGAAGGCGCTCGGCCCGTTCACGAGGATGGTTCGCGATCAGATTGACGGCCATGTTGTAGGACGGTCTGAAGCTGGACGAAAGCGCATGTGACCCGGCGCGCGCGAGTTCCACCACCCTCGCGAACGGCACGTAGCTCGAGTGCAGCACCACTCCGTAACCAAGCTCGTCGATCCCGCGCCTCCCTGCACGTCCGGTTAGCTGGGTGTAGTCGCCTGGCCGAAGCAACTCGTGGGTCTCCCCGGTGAACCTGCTCAGACTCTCGAGAACAACGGTCCGTGCGGGCATGTTGATGCCGAGTGACAGCGTCTCTGTGGCGAACACCACCTTCACGAGACCCCGCGCAAACAACTCCTCGACGGTCTCTTTGAACGCGGGCACCATTCCGGCGTGGTGTGGTGCGACTCCGGCTTCGAGGCCGTACAACCAGTCGTCGTAGCCGAGCACGTCGAGGTCGCTCGGGTCGATGTGGCCGGTTCGACGCTCGGCGGCCTCCCGTACCTCCTCAACCTCCTCTGGCTCGATGAACCGTGCTCCGGCGCGGACGAGTCTGCGGGCCGCGTCGTCGCATCCCGCCCGAGAAAAGATGAAGTAGATGGTCGGCAGCATCTCTCGGGCGGCCAGGGCCGAGATGGTCTCGTTGCGCCTCGGAGTTCCGTATCGCCGGGCCTTCCTTCCTCTGAGCCAGGACTCGATCGTCCTGTTCGCCTCCCGTTCAGTGAACATGTGCTCCAGCAGCACATTGTCGTCCCAGCGGTCCTTCAGCGCGTACAGGTTCACGAGGGGCACCGGGCGACGGTCCTCTTGTATGAGCCTCGTCGGACCCCTCCTGCTCTGCACCCAGGCTGCGAAGACATCAGCGTTGGAGACGGTCGCCGACAGGCAGACGAGCTGCACAGGTGGCGCGTGAACGATGATCTCTTCCCACACTGCTCCCCTGGAGGGATCCTGGAGGTAGTGCACTTCGTCCAGGACCACGACCTCGAGTCGTTCGAGTGCGGAAGAGCCCGCGTAGATCATGTTGCGGAGCACCTCCGTCGTCATCACGACGAGCGGCGCGTCCCCGTTGATCGTGTTGTCACCCGTCAACAGCCCCACGTCCCCATAGGCTCGCCTGAAGTCGTTGAACTTCTGGTTGGAGAGTGCCTTCAGCGGTGTGGTATAGAACGCCTTGCTGCCCCGGGAGAGCGCTCCGCGGATGGCGAGTTCGGCGACGAGGGTCTTCCCGGAACCGGTTGGGGCGGTCACGACCACGGATTCCCCCGACTCGATCGCATCGGCCGCTTCCCGCTGGAAGGGATCCAGCTCGAACCCGGTCATTTGTGGAGTGTGAGCTTGACGAGCCAGATAGTCGCCTCGTACAACAGGTACAGCGGGACCGACAGTGCCGTCAACGTCAATGGGTCACCCGTCGGGGTCACCACGGCGCCGACGACAACGATGATGAGCACGGCCCAACGCCGACCCTGGCCGAGTTTCTCAGACGACACCAGGCCCGCAGCGGCAGCGGCGAAGATGAAGACAGGGAACTCGAATGCGACGCCGAACACCAACAAGAACCTGAGTGCCAGACCGAAGTAGTCCGATGCTCCGATCACCGCGTTGAGTCCCGGCTGGACACCAAGGAGGAACACCAGCCCCCTCGGAAGGATGAAGTAGCCAAAGGCGACACCACCCGAGAACAGCACGACGAGTGCTGCAACAATCGGGATGGTCCATTTGCGTTCTCGCTTCGTGAGGGCAGGATTGATGAACGCCCACATCTGATAGAAGAGCACAGGACTGGCGAGAAAGAGACCCCCGAACATCGACAGTCGCATCGCGACCGAGAACCCCTCTGTCACTTCGAACTGGTTCAGAGCCTGTCCGGGTAGCGCAAGGCGATACGGGCGGGCAAGAGCCTCGAAGATCCACCCACGAAAGACGAATGCGACAATCGCGCCGATGACGACGGCGATCGCGCTCTTGACGAGCCTCCATCGGAGTTCTTCGAGGTGTTCGACCACCGACCGGGGTGTGTCCTCACTCATCTCGAGGGGGTGTGTCCTTCGGCTCCGCGCGTTTCTGCGCGTCGGCGATCGGCTCGGTGGAGAGCTCTCTCAAGGGTTTCGTCGCGTCCTTGATGGGCTCGGTCAGTTCGCGGACTTCCTTCTCGAGCCCACGTTGCAGCTCTCCGGCGGTCGCCTGGATGTCACGCACGATCGACGAGAGCTTCTTCGCCATCTCAGGGAGGCGCTTCGGTCCGAATACGATCAGCGCAACGAGGAGGATGACGATCAGTTCGGAAGGGCTGACATCGAAGAGCACAAGGCTCTCATGTTAGAGATTGGTGCTGCCCAAGCGACTGCTCAGGCGAGCATCCTCCAGAACTCTTCTTCACGATCGAGGGCTTCGACGAACTGGGCGACCTCTTCTTCGGTGATCGGCCCGGGCTCCGGCACGACCACGTCGTAGCTGACGCCAGTTGCGAGCAGGACGTTGACAACTCTGTTGTTTGCCGGCCGACGCTGTAGGTCGCCGCACCCTGGGCACACGAACAGGTAGCTCCCCTGGTCGCCCATCGGATCCAGCTCGAGTGCTAGATCGGCAGGGTGGAGTTCGATGTCTCCGCAGTGTTGGCAAGTTGTCTTTATCGTGGTCATTCGGCGCTCCGCTCACCGTTCATGCCTCGTGTATCGGCCCTTCTCGGGGTGCCCTGTAGTGACTAATGCGAAATGGTCACAGGTATCTAGTGAGTATGCGTTGCCGCAGAGACGCGGTGGCGTCGGCAACCTCGGTGCCGTCGAGGAGTTCGGCATCGACTCCGAGCCGAACGAGCAGTCTGGCCGCGACGCCGGCATCGGACGTAGAGAACCGGACGGTGAGAGGGTCGGTTTCGATGACGTCGACCGGGTAGTAGTCGGCGACCCACGCGGCGCGCGGATGGAGCTTGATGGTTGCTTGCACGTCGTCTTCCGATGGTGTGTAGCGGACCTCGGGAGCCGGCGGATTCGCGTTGGGAGTGAATCGCTCGCCCGTCACTTCCATCCCCCGTATTCGGTCGATACGAAACACGCGCTCGGCTTTGGCAGTCCTGCAGTAGGCCGAGACGTACCAGTTGCCCAGTGTTGTGAAGACCGACCACGGTTCGATGAGCCTCCGGGTGGTCTTGCCTTTGCCGAGCGAGGTGTATATGAGATCGATGAGACGCCCCTCAACCGCAGCGTTGCGCAACATCGTCACGTTCGTGCTCTCGCTGTCGATCTCGATCGCGAGGGTCTCATCGGCCTCGATGCCGAGCGCCCTGGTCAGCTTCTCCACCGCCGTCCTGAGGGCCGGTGGGGCCTGATCGGTCGCTATGAGCGTCTCCGCTGAGGCAAGCAGTGCGAGCGCTTCAGCCATGCTCAGTCGCAACGCTCGTGAGAAGTAGTCTGCCATGTCGATGACGACCTCTTCGTCGTCGACGTACGCGACCATCAGATCCCCCGGTCCGTACCCCGGCAGTCCGCATACGAACACGAGATTGAGATCGGTGATCAGCTCGCCCCTCGTATAGCCGAACCGGTCGCACACCTCGGCGACGGTGGCCCCTGGGTGGGCGATCACCCACGGGACCATCGAGAGAATCCTCGTCAGCCGCTGTGCGGTTCTACTCATTGCCGTACCCGCTCAACCAGCGCCGCCCGGAGCTCCTCCGGCTCGACGATCTCTGCCCTGTCCTCGAAGCTCAGCATCCATCCGATGAACGCATCCGGGTTGGCGACCGATACGACTGCTTCGAGGGAACCGTCGTCGAGTTCGGTGATCTCCCCTGCCAGCTGCCGACGCGCCCACCAGGCAGTGTCGGCGTCGAAGACGACCTTCGCGACGAGATCCGCATCTCCGATCGCCCAGGGCTCGACCGGCAGGGCGTCTCGAAGACTGAACCCTCGTGGCCGGGCAAACGCTTCGGGCCGCTCACCCATGGTCATTCGTGCGGCTTTGTCGACTCTGAAGGATCGCTGCTCGCCTTGTTCGAACGCGATCAGGTACCAGTGTCCCCTCTGATGAAGGATGCCCATGGGTTGCACCGTCCGGATACGTCCGTGGTACTGGAACGACAGTTCTCTGCGTTCCGTTGACGCCTGGAAGGCGGCTTCGAGGTCGCCCGTCTCCAATCCCAGCTCGGCGGCAAGTGGTTCACCGCCACCGGCCATTGTCAGACCACCGAGCTTCAGGAGCGCATCTGGTCCCGCAGGTTGTCCTCCGAGCCGTACAACCTGCGCTGCGAGCCATAGGGCGGCCCGTTCTTCATCGTTGAGATCGGGGTCTGGCAGCTGGTACTCGTCGGGCCGGAGGGTGTAGCCGAACTCGACCTCCCAGGCATCCGTCGCTTTCAACTCGAGCGGGATGCCCATTCGTCGTAGCAACGCCTTGTCCCGCTCGAACATCCGGTGGAACGCCTCATCAGACTCTTTCGCGTACCCAGCGACCGTCCTACGGATTTCCTCCGCGGTGACTGGTCGCTCTGCGGTCAGCAGGAAAGCGAGAAGGTTCAGGAGTCGTTCGATGACGCGTCGCATGCCGAGGCCAACTGTAGGAGGTCGCTGAACCGCTTTGAAGCACCCTAGAGGCCTTCGATCAGCCGATCTACCCGCCTATCCGTGTGTACGAACGGGTCTTTGCAGAGGATCGTGCGTTTGGCCTGGTCGTTGAGCTTCAGATGAACCCAATCCACCGTGAAGTCGCGCCCTGCGGCCTTCGCAGCCCTGATGAAGCTCCCTCGGAGCCGGGCCCGGGTCGTGGCCGGCGGCTCGGATCGAGCGCGTTCGATCGCCTCGTCGGCCACCGCTCGCTGCATTCGTCCCTTCCGCACGAGGAGGTGGTGCAGACCCCTACCGGGATGGATGTCGTGGTAGGCGAGATCCATCATCGTGAGCTTCGGATCGGACAATGACAGATCGTGACGAGCCCGATACGCCTCGATCAGTCGCCACTTCGCCACCCAATCGAGTTGATCGGCAAGTGACATCGGATCCTGCTCGATGCCGGTCAGCATCTGCTCCCAGTATCGGATTGCCGTGTCGATAGCAGGCGGGAAGCCGTGCATCCGACCGTACCGGGATATCTCGTCGAGGTACTCCCATTGGATGTCGAGGGCCGACATCTCCCGGCCGTTGGCGAGTCGCACCCGTCGCTTGCACGTCGGGTCGGCGCTGATCTCCCTGATGGCCCTGATTGGATTCTCCAGATCGAGGGAACGGAATGTCTTGCCGTCTTCGAGCATCTGGAGCAGCGCTCCGACGATCCCGACCTTCGCGAAGGTGACGAGTTCGGACATGTTCGAATCTCCCACGATCACGTGGAGCCGCCGGTACATGGCAGCGTCTGCGTGGGGTTCGTCGCGGGTGTTGACGATCGGCCTGCTGCGGGTCGTCGCCGACGACACTCCTTCCCACACATGCTCTGCGCGCTGGGAGATCGTGTATCGAACCCCGCGGGCGGTACGCAGGAGCTTGCCGGCACCTGCATAGATCTGTCGTGTCACGAGAAACGGAAGTAACGCATCGATCGTCGCTGCGAAGTTCGCCTCCCTCTTCACCAGGTAGTTCTCGTGGCAGCCATATGAGTTGCCGGCCGAGTCGGTGTTGTTCTTGAACAGGTGAATCTCACCTCTGATCCCCTCTTCACCGAGCCGCACCTGAGCTTCGCCAACCAGTTCGTGAAGAATGCGTTCGCCCGCTTTGTCGGCTGCCACCAAATCACCAATGGTGTCACACTCCGGGGTTGCGTACTCGGGATGGCTGCCAACGTCCAGGTAGAGGCGGGCGCCGTTCTCCAAGAAGACGTTCGAGGATCTCCCCCAGCTCACCACGCGGCGGAACAGGTATCGGGCCGCCTCATCAGGACTCAACCTGCGCTGTCCCCTCAGGGTGCACGTGACCCCATACTCGGTTTCGAGTCCGTAGATGCGGCGTTGCATCGCCTCAGCGTACGCCGGGTCGGTCAGGAGAGTGCAGCAGTGACGTCCGGTTCGGAGAGCCGCCGGAATGTCCGGCGTCGCTCCGTGGCGTCGAGCACGGCGGCTTCCCACCCGTCGACGTCCCGGTCGAGCACCTGGGTGAACGCGCCTGCCGCGCGGCGAACGGTCGCCGCCAGTGGCTGTGGTGAGAAGGACGAGCCACGAAGGGACTCATCGAGCGCTTCTGCCTGGCCCCCGATGGCGCACACATACCGTTCGTCGGAGAGGGTCCCGTCGTACGTGACCCGGTACAGATGGTTCGGGTCACCGTTCAGGCCGAGTTCGGCCACGAGGATCTCCACCTCGTACGGCTTCACCTCGTGGGTGAAAATGTTGCCGAGTGTCTGGGAGAACGCGTTGGCCAGACTCTTCGCGTTCACATCGGACCGGCTATAGAGGTATCCCCTCAGATCCGCATGTCGCGTGCCTGCAACCCGAAGGCTTTCGAACTCGTTGAACTTGCCAACGCCGGCGAACGCGACTCTGTCGTAGATCTCACTGATCTTGTGCAACGTGTCGCTGGGGTTCTCGGCAAGGACCAGGATCCCTTGGTCGTACTCGATTGCGACGATCGCACGGCCACGAGCGATCCCTTTCCTCGCGAACTCCGCGCGGTCCTTGACGAGCTGCTCTGGAGGGACGTAGAAGGGGAGGCTCATCGGATCGCGTCCAGTGCTGCAGCCGCGAGTTCGTGAACCCGCTCCTCGTCGATCTCTTCGAATCCCCGCTCCGTGACGGTCACGACGTTGGGCAGGATCCCCCGTGCGAGGTCGGGTCCGCCCGTCGCCGTGTCGACCTCTGCGGCGGAGACGAGCGCTCGCACACCGAGTTCGAGTGCCGCCCCCTCGTCCAGATCCGCAGCGAACGCCGACCGTAGGTACGCCTTCGCGTCCCTGGAACCCGAGCCGGTCGCTCCATACTCGCGTTCTTCGTACCTACCGCCGACAACATCGAATGTGTAGAGGCGACCGACCCCCTCGCCCTCGTCGTAGCCGGCGAACAGCGGGACGACCACGAGACCCTGGAAGACCAGTGAAAGCTGCTGTCGCACCATGCGGCCAAGGTAGGTCGCCTTGCCTTCCAGGCTCAGGCGAGTGTCTTCGAGCTTCTCGTAGTGCTCCAGTTCCGTTTGGAAGAGACGGACCAGGTCGATGGCGATGCCTGCGGTCCCGGAAATCGCGACCGCCGAGAATCGGTCGGCCTCGAACACCTTCCGAATGTGTCTATGCGCGACGAGGTGGCCTTCGGTTGCCTGCCTGTCACCCACCATCACCACGCCGTCGGTGAACCGAAGCGCCAGGACCGTGGTCGCTACCGGAACGTCGACCGCCCGACCGGCCTCGGGGAAGTTCCATGTGGGTTCCAGGCCGAGCGATCCGAGCAGGTCGGTGAAACTGGAAGTCGGACGATCGATCACTCTCCGCCCTTCTGCACGTAGTTCCTCACGAACTCTTCTGCGTTCTCTTCGAGGACCTCGTCGATCTCATCCAGGAGGTCCTCGAGATCGTCGGCGGTTGCGGCCTCCGGGACCGTAGGAACCTCCTGCTCTCGTGGTTGGTCTTCCTCGGGATGCTGCTTACGGCTCTGTTCTTTCATTCTTCGCTTCCTAGCGCTCTGATCAGGGATGCGACGTCCGTCGAAGTGTCGAGCACCCTCTTGACTCGCTCAGCACTGCCTCTCAGGGGATCCATCATAGGCACCCGCTTGTAGGTGGCTTCACCGGTGTCGAAGACGAGCGAATCCCAGTTGGCGGACATGATCGACGACCCGAACTTCTCGACGCATCTACCTCGGAAGTACGCCCTCGTCTCCCGCGGTGGATCCCCCAGTGCTGCCGCAACCTCATCGTCGTTGAAGAGTCGCTGCATGGACCCTCTCGCCACCAGGCGATCGTAGAGTCCTCGTGCAGGGTCGACGTCGTGGTACTGGAGATCGAGGGCTCGCACCTTCGCGTGATCCCAATCGATGCCCTCCCGAGCCTGGTACGCCCGCATCATGCGCAGTTTCGCTGTCCAATCGAGCCGGTCGGCCGTCCGGAGAGGGTCGACTTCGAGATCCTCCAGCACGCCTCTCCAAAGGTCGAGAACCCCCTCGTCGGGACGTGAGGCAGCCTCCGAGTACTTCGTCAGCCAGTCGAGGTACTGCCACTGGAGTTCGAGCGCTGACGCCGATGAACCATCCACGAGCCTGAGTCGCGTTGTGAGGTCCGGGTCATGACTCACCCCCCACGTCGCCTCCACCGGATCGGCCAGTTCGAGCTTGTCGGGCAAGACCTCATCCTCGATAGCTGCGAGCAGCATGGCGGTGGCTCCAAGCTTGAGGAACGTCTGAAGCTCTGAACGGTTCGCGTCTCCAATGATGACGTGAAGGCGGCGGAACCGATCGGGATCGCTGTGCGGCTCGTCTCGCGTGTTGATGATCGGCCGGCGAATCGTTGTCTCGAGCCCCACCCGCGTCTCGAAGAAGTCGGCACGTTGGCTGATCTGATAGGAGACTGCGGGTCGACCGTTCTCGGCGCCGACCTTCCCCGAGCCGGTGAAGATCTGCCGGGTCACGAGAAACGTTGTGAGGTAGTCGACGATGTCACCGAACGGGACCGAACGGTCGATCAGGTAGTTCTCGTGGGCACCGTACGAGTTCCCCTTCCCATCGCTGTTGTTCTTGTAGATCGACACCCTCTCCTCACCCGACAGGAGACGCTGTGTGTTACGAGCTGCGCGGCCGAGAGCCAGCTCCCCCACCTTGTCGTAGAGGGCCGCTTGGCGCGCACCGAGGCATTCGGGCGTGGAGTACTCGGGATGTGCATGGTCGACGTAGAGTCGGGCTCCGTTCGGTAGGAGTGCGTTGAGTGCGTCCGGGTCCACGTCGACCGGGACGGTGTAGCGCCTCCCGCGAGCATCCCGGCCTGGAGACTCCTCACCGAGAGACCACCGGACGGGGGTTCCGTCAGGTGAGGATTGGACGACCAATCCGGACGAAAGTACCGCACTGTCCTGAGTGCGCCCTGTGATGCTGATGCCAAACTCGGTTTCGGTGCCGAGCACCGTCGGGTGCCCGCTGGTGCGACCGGGACTCATGCGAACCTCAGAGGTACTGTCCGGTTGTGACGGCTTCGATCTTCTTCGACTTGTCCTCGCCACGAACCAACGTCCGCACGTAGACGATGCGCTCGCCCTTCTTGCCCGAGACCTTCGCCCAGTCGTCCGGGTTGGTTGTGTTCGGGAGGTCCTCGTGCTCGGTGAACTCGTTTCGAATCGCTTCGAGGAGGTCTCCGGTCTGGATGCCGCGACTGCCGCCATCGATCTCGCGCTTGATGGCTTCTTTCTTCGCTCGGCTGACGATGTTCTGAATCATCGCGCCACTCGAGAAGTCCTTGAAGTACAGCAACTCCCGATCACCGTTGGCGTAGGTCACCTCGAGGAACTTGTTCTCGTCGTCCTTCGAGTACATCAGTTCAACGGTGCGCTCGATCATCGATGTCACGACGGCATCCCTGTCCCCTCCGGACGCTTCCAGTTCGTCCCTGTTGATGGGCACATCTCCGAGGTAGATACGAAAGATCTGTCGGGCGGAGTCTTCATCGGGTCGATCGATCTTGATCTTCACGTCCAGGCGACCGGGCCGCAGAATCGCCGGGTCGATGAGATCCTCCCGGTTCGAAGCGCCGATCACGATGACGTTCTTCAGGCTCTCGACACCGTCGAGTTCGGAGAGCAACTGTGGGACGACCGTCGATTCCATGTCGGATGAAACGCCTGTGCCTCTCGTCCGGAACAGCGAGTCCATCTCGTCGAAGAAGACGATCACGGGCACGCCCTGGTCCGACTTCTCCTTGGCTCTGGCGAAAATCAAGCGGATCTGCCGCTCCGTTTCGCCGACGTACTTGTTGAGGAGCTCTGGGCCTTTCACGTTGAGGAAATAGGACTTGACATCGGTCTGTCCCGTCCGTTCCGTGACGGCTTGCGCGAGGCTGTTCGCGACCGCCTTGGCGATGAGCGTCTTGCCACAACCCGGCGGACCGTAGAGCAGCACGCCTTTCGGGGCTTCAAGCCCGTAAGTCTCGAACAGCTCCTTGTGGACGTAGGGAAGCTCGACGGCGTCACGGATCGCTGCGATCTGCTCGCGCAGACCTCCCACCTGCTCGTAGGTGACGTCGGGGATCTCCTCGAGGATCAGCTCCTGGATCTCGGGGCGCTGCAGCTTTTCGAATACGAGGCCTGTCCTCCCGTCGAGGCGCACGGCGTCGCCTGCCCGAAGGGGCTTGCTCTCGAGAGGTTCGGCGATCTCGACGACCCGTTCCTCGTCTCCACGCGCGAGCACCAGGAGGCGTCCGGCTTCGAGGCGTTCCTTCACGGTGACGACTTCTCCCAATCGTGCAAACTCCCGAACGTCGACGATGTTCATCGCCTCGTTGAGGAGCACGTCTTGGCCCCGAGCGAGTTGCTTCACCTCGATGGACGGTTGGGCCGTCACCCGGAGCTTCCTGCCGCCGGTCATCACGTCCACGGTGCCGTCCTGGTTGACCTGCACGACCGTGCCGAATTGGTTGGGCGGTGCGGAGAGCTTCTCGATCTCCTCCCGAAGGAGCGCCAGCTGCTCCCGAGCTTCGGAGAGGACTGCTGCCAACCTGCTGTTTCTCGAGATGGCGTCATCCAGCTGGAGACGGACTTCGGAGAGTTGCCGTTCCAGCGCATGCGCGCGTCCAGCGGACGTCTGCAGGCCCTCGACCTGCGACTCGAGTTCCGCGATCGTCGCTTGGAGCCGGGTCACCTCGTTCATGACCGCGCGCAGTATACGACCGGCCCGCAATTGCCGGTGAGACTCCCACAAACCCGAATGCGGGTATCATGCCTCCGTTCCGATAAGGAGACTTCTACACAATGAAGGTTTGGATCGACCAGGATCTCTGCACGGGCGACGGCCTGTGCGAGGAGATCGCACCCGACGTATTCGTCCTGCTGGACGACGGTCTGGCCTACGTCAAGGAAGGCGAGAAGATCTTCGCCGCGTCCGAGGGCAACCCCGAAGGTGCTCAGGGCCTGGCTGTGGTTCCCGACGGCCAAGAGGACATGGTGATCGAATCGGCCGAAGAGTGCCCGGGCGAGTGCATCTTCATCGAGCCGTAGCGATCCGGTCAACAGGTGGGAGGGCCCTGCGGGGTCCTCTCATCGCGTCCTGCGTCCGACTGTGACGAACCCTGTGTGACCGACCATACGGTGATCGGGACGGACCGATCTCCCCTCGACCTTCCAGGTTCGGTGCATGGTTTCGAACGTCTCGATCATCTGGTACGCCCCCGACGCGTGCATCGTCTCCACGAGTGTCTGCACCTGGGGAACCGTCGGCAGATAGGAGACGAACACACCGCCCGGTTGCAGGCCACCGCCGTTCTCGGCAACGTGCCATGGCTCGGGAAGATCGAGCACGATGCGACTGGGCGACACAGAGGTACCCACATCCTCAACGGCGCCGACACGAAGGTCGAGGTTCTCCGGAATCGCCCCGAAGAACGCCTCGATCATCCTCCGAGCGTGCGCAGCATGGTCCTCTCGGGCTTCGACACTGACCACGCTCCCCGTGGAGCCGACGGCCCTGACCAGCGCGATCGTCAGTGCTCCTGAGCCTGTGCCGGCTTCGAGCACCTTCTCCCCCGGGCCGATGTCACCGTAGATGAGGATCGGTCCGACATCCTTCGGGTAGACGATCTGTGCGCCACGGCGCATCTTGAGAACGTAGTCGACATAGCGGGGTCGGATCGCGAGGAGCCGGCTGCCACTGCTGGTTGGCATCAGGGTGCCTTCCTCCTCTCCGATCAGGTCGTCATGGGACAGGGCCCCGAGGTGAGAGTGGAACTCCCCCCCTTCCTTCAGGGTGACCAGGTACCTACGTCCCCGGAGGTCCACCAGCAGACAGCGATCGCCGGCTCGAAAGATCATGATCGAGTAGCCAACTCTTGCAGCCTGCAGAACGCGCATCGCTCACCGGTTGTCGGCCGGCCGCACGATTCGCACGATCTAAGGACCGGTGGGGCCGCGTCGAAGCTGCCCACTTTGTAGAAGCCACCGAGAAAGTGCTGGGTCACTCCAGGGGACCGGTGCTCGAGCAACGCCATCCACTCCTTCATGCGGTTGACCGTGTTGCCCGCGACCATCGGGCACTCTTCGACCTCGTAGTCGATACCGGAAAGCACCGCGTACGCAGCGGTCTCCCGTTCGGCCACACGCACCAGAGGTTTCACCTTCTTTACCAGGCCGTCCGATGCAGGCAGGACCACCTTCTGCCTCGCGAGGTACTCGACACTCCAGTTGAGAACGTTGGAGAACAAGGTCGCGGCTTCATCATCGAGGTTGTGCCCCATCACCAGTGCGTCGTACCCACCTTTGAGCGCCTCCTCGTTCAGGATGTAGCGTTTGGAAAGGCCGCACGCGGAACACGGGCTGCGCCGTGTCGACTCTGCCGCTTGTGGGATCGTGAAGCCGTACGCGTCCTGGAGGTCCACGACACGCAGGATCAAGTCCCGTTCCTTCACGAATCGCTCGATGTACTCACCGCTCTCGGTCGAGTAGGCGTCGATGCCAAGGTCGAGGTAGATGCCCTCACAGCGATATCCGAGACGGTGGAGAATGTCCCAGAGGGCAAGGCTGTCCTTGCCGCCCGAAACGCCGATGACCAGACGATCTGTGTGATCGAACATGTCGAATTCGTGGATGGTCCGCTCCACCTGCCTGACCACATGATCGATGAAGTGATCCCGGCAGAACGCCGCGTTGTGTCGTCGAACCTCCACGGCGGCCCTGGACGTGCAGACCCTGCAGCGCATCAGCCCCCCGAGATCACGGGACGCACCTCGACGGTGTCGTCGACAGCGAGGAGTGAATCTCTGGTCAGGAGGTCCGATCCACGAATGACCAGCACCGTCTCGGGCACGATGTCGAGGGTCTTCAGCATCCGGTCGACGGTGGTGGGAGCACCAACCGTGACCTCCCGGCGTGGATGCCGAAGAATGACCTTCACGACGAGAAGACCAGGGAAAGGAGCCCGACGGTGAGCGACAGCACCATTCCCAGCACGATGATCCAGATGACGACTCTCTTCATGGTTTCGTTGAGCATGGCAGGTATTTTAGGGGCGGGCTTCGCCCACTCGTTCTGAGTTCTGATATTCGGGTTGTCGGTGGGAACGCGGCAGTCGACGCCGAGAGACCTCCGGGCGAGTGGCTCTAGAACTCGCAACTCACAGCCCACGACGTCGAGTGCAGCTCGACCTGCAGCTACCCTGATCGTATGCAGCTCGATGGACTGGGAACGAGGAATCTCTTTCGTGGCCTACGAACAGGCGACGCGAAACTGGTGGTGGTTGGTGCAGCGATCCTCGCGTTCGGGTTTCTTCGAAAACCTCGCCCTTCAAAGGTTGTCTACCAGAAGCGACTGAGGCCTGGCGAGACCATCCGAATCGGACTCGAGAGTCAGGACCGGTAGACCTTCACAACGGCCCTGGCCTGCTTGCCGCGACGCCGGCCCAACAGAAACGCGATACCGATCACTGCGATCACTGCGATCGCGATCATCACGCCCTTGTCCTGGACGCTCTCCTTCGTTTCATTGAGCGTCTGTTCGATCTCGCGTGCCTTGGCTTCGATATCGGCCCGTTCAACCATCGCGACTCGCCCTCCACATGATCAGGCCCGCTACCCCGGCAAGCACGACGAATGAGATGAATACGCCAAGCGCGCTCCAGAGCTGCCCCTCCGGGAGGACCCGCACCATCAGCCGCATACCGGCGACCGACAGGAGGAGCGCTCCGATCGAGAAAAGAACGGACGCGGCGAAACCCATGCCGAACACTCGTCCGAGCCTCTTGACAGGTTCGATCGTCTCCTGACGCAGGTACTCCTTGGAGAGATCGATCAGCTCGCTGACCTGCTCTGGTAACTCGCGTAGATCACCCATGACAACGTTGAGGCTACCCGAGCGCAGATCACATCGGCGAATCTCGATCGAGGTCCTATGAAATCCCTGCCAGCACACGGCTAGGCTACCCGCCGTGACTCGCGGCAGCCATCGACGAGCGCACCCGCTCCACAACTTCTCCGTCGTGTGGGTTGGGCAGTCGATTTCGCTGCTTGGCGACTACGTGGCCTACTTCACCGTCCCCCTCTACCTCGCAGGACTCACGGAACGGGCCTTCGACTTCGGCATACTCTCCGCCGCCGAGAACGTCCCCACCCTGATCTTCGGTTTCCTGGGTGGGACACTTCTCGATCGCTACCGCCTCCGACCGTTGCTCGTCCTCAACGAACTCCTTCGTGCTGCTGCATTCATCGTGCTCGCCGTCGTATCGCGTACGTCCGGGATCACCACACTCGGGTTGTTCGCGCTCGCGTTCGTCTCGGGCACCCTCGCCGCTTCCTTCTTTGCCTCACTTCAGGCGTTCATCCCTTCACTCGCGTCGGGTACCTCATTGGCGAGAGCGAACAGCCGTCTCTCGCTCTCGCAGCAGGCAGCCTTTCTCATTGGGCCACTCATCGGAGGTTTCATCGTCAAGAAGGCCGGATTTGCTTCGGCCTTCGCGTTCGACGGCCTCACGTTCCTTGTATCGGCGCTGTCGTTCACTCTCCTGGCTCGAGTCCCGCAACGAACACTCGAAACCAATGGTCACTTCGTAGAGACACTCAAGGAGGGCTGGCAGCATCTCTGGCGGGAACCGCGGATCCGGCTGACCACGCTGGGAGGGGGACTCGCCAACTTCATCACCGGAGGTTTCATCGAGGCCACCCTGGTTCTCATCGGGGCCGAGATTCTTGGCACCAACGATCCGGCCAAGCTCGGAGTCTTCTTCGTCGGCATGGGTGCCGGCGGCATTATCGGCGCTCTCACCGCTGCGAAGGTCATCGATCTCGTCGGCCTGGGACGCAGCTACGTGTTCGGGTTCGCGGTGCTCGGCTTCGGCATCTTCGGTCTCACGTGGTCGCACAACCTGGCCATCGTGACCAGTGTGCTCGCCGTTGCGTTCACAGGACTGGTCTGGACGAACATCAGTCTCCTGACCATGCGGCAGCTCTATACGCCGCCGCATCTCCTCGGGAGGGTGAGTGCCGCCGGGAGAGCCCTCGCGTGGAGCACGGTGCCATTCGGCGCCCTATTCGGGACAGCGCTCGCCGATAGGATCGGCCTGTTGAAGATCGTTCGTATCGGTCCGATTGCGATCATCCTGTTTGCCATATACCTCGCATTCACCGTTGTGTGGAAGGCGCAGAACACTTCCGAGTACGAACAGCCGCGCGGCTAGCCTCGCAGCGATGCGGCGACCGACCATCCTGTTCACGGCACCCGGCACCAGGCGTGCTGCCTACTCGGTTGCCGACTGGGGGCTTCTCGGCGCCATCTCGCTCATCTGGGGATCGTCGTTCCTGCTGATCGCGTTCGGATTGGAGGCCTTCCCACCTCCGGTGGTCACGTCGCTGCGCCTCCTGGTCGGTGCGGCAACGCTCTCACTCGTTCCTGCATCGCGCCACCACGTGGATCGAGCGGATCTGCCGAGGCTTGCGCTGCTCGGCGTCGTGTGGATGGCATTCCCTATGTTGATGTTCCCGATCGCAGAGCAGTGGATCTCTTCATCGTTGGCAGGAATGCTCAACGGGTCGATGCCCATCTTCTCGGCGGTGATCGCAGCGTTCCTCCTTCGGAAGGCGCCGGGACGCCCTCAGCTGCTTGGGTTGTCTCTTGGTTTGGCCGGCATCGTCGCGATAGGTCTGCCATCGCTGGGAGGTGGAACTGCCGCCGTCTACGGGTCCCTGATGGTGGTGGCAGCAGCACTCTCCTATGGCCTGGCCGTGAATCTGGCGGTACCACTCCAGCAGCGGTACGGCGCGTTCCCTGTCGTGTTCCGTGCGCAGCTGTCAGCCATCGTGATCGTGGTACCGATCGGCTTGACACAGCTGTCCAAGGTCACATTCGCGTGGGGACCGTTGGCCGCGGTCGCGGCACTTGGCGTACTCGGGACGGGAGTCGCGCAGCTCGCGATGTCGGTGCTGGCTGGTCGTGTCGGAGCAACGCGAGCGTCCATAGCGATCTACTTCCTGCCGATCGTTGCGATCCTGCTCGGCGTGCTGTTCCATGGCGAGCACGTGGCCGGCATATCCATCCTCGGCACCACGATGGTGCTCGGTGGCGCGTACCTCGCCTCGAGGGCTGAGCGATAGCGCTCGGTGCGCGCGATCTTCTCCCGTCGCGAGCAGAGCGAGCCGTCAGGCATCGGTCCGCCGGCTGAGCGCCTGACCCCTGCGGCGGCATCCCGAAGATCCCCAAGGGAAGGTCCAGCGTGACGCTGATCGTGATCCTGCCTCGTGCCCACTCCACGCACTGTGCTCGACTCCGGAGGCATGAGAACCAGGTCGTAGTAGGCGGTGAAGATCCCGATCGTTCACCCGTTCATCATGCATGTGGGAGGGTCAGCGGCATGATGGTGAGCCACCGCCACCAGCACGGCGTGCCGGATGTCCGGTACATACTGCCAGGCTGCCGGGAGGGATCCCGAGGGTCGCTTCCTACTGGCGAAGCGGAAGGTAAGGGTGGGGACCGCGGAGGACCCCGTACATGCCAAGCACCAGAAGCGGACCGACGAATACCACCACATAGACGATGCGACCTCGCGCCCGTTTGGTGCACTCGTTCCGTTCGCCGGGTCGCGTCACGGCGGGGTCGAACTGATCGGTGAGTATCCCCAATGCCGTTCCGCATGGAAGGTAGATCTTGCTGACGTGATCTCTCCCGATCGAGTACCCGGTGAAGTAGCGAACGGGCAGCCAGAGCAGCAGCAGGGCTAGAAAGGCCCCTGCGAGCAGAACGTAGGTGCCGCTTCGCCTGTACACATCCCCAGGCTATACGGAGCCCGCGTCCGGCGCGTCATCTTCTCCGACCGGGTCGGAGATCCAGCCCACGATGTCCTGCCACATGAGGTCCGATGCGCAGCTGGCGCAGAGAAACGTCTTGCGTCCCTTCTTCACTACCGCAGGCTTGGCACGACACCGCGTGCACTTGAATGTCAGGCCTTGTTGCATTCAGCTTCAGGCATCGGCACCCCACCACGTATTCTGAAGATGTTTCGGGCTGGGACGAGCATCCGCAACCCCTCTAGCCTGGGGAGGAGCAGTGAGGAGAGGATGGAACCCACGCACGAGCCCTTGGGTCGGTATCCGCTCTTCGACCCTCTGTGGTTGCGGCGTCTGCATGCGACGTGCTTGTGGGACGGCGCCACCAGGCGTAGGAGGTCCGAGTTCTGCTCGCTGCGCTGTGAGGAACGATATGCGGAGTGGGAGGAGTTGATGGCTTCGCACTACATGGGCCGCGAGCCGCTCGAGACCCTCTTCGAACTGGAGGCGTGATGAAACTCGTCGAGTGTGTTCCCAACTTCAGTGAGGGCCGCGATCCTGCGGTAGTCGATGCGATTGCCGCCGCGATCTCCGCGGTGGGTGGTGCAGAGCTACTCGACATCGATCCCGGTGTTGCGACGAACCGCACCGTCATGACGTTCGTCGGGGAGCTGGCTGCTGTCGAAGAAGCGGCGTTTCGCGCAATCGAGCGCGCCGCCGACCTCATCGACATGCGCCTCCACCATGGGGAACACCCCCGGATGGGCGCAACGGATGTTTGCCCGTTCGTGCCGCTCGATGGTGCGACGATGCAAGACTGCGCCGATTTGGCGCGGAGGGTCGGGGCGAGGGTCGGCAGCGAGTTGGGCGTCCCCGTCTACCTGTATGGAGAGGCGGCGACCGCGCCCGAGCGTCGGTCGCTGGCGAACGTCAGACGTGGAGAGTACGAAGGGCTCTCCGATCGGGGCGACTCTCCCGACTTCGGTCCCGACGACTTCAATGCCCGTTCCGGTGCGACGGCCATCGGAGCGAGGAACTTTCTTATCGCCTACAACGTGAACCTGAACACCCGTGATCGATCCGCTGCCGGCAAGATCGCCGGGGAGCTTCGCGAGAGCGGCAGGGTCAAGAGAGATGAGAAGGGCACGATCGTTCGAGACGACACCGGTGCGGCCGTGCGTGTCCCCGGGCGGTTCACGGAACTCCGAGGAGTCGGCTGGTACATCGAGGAGTACGGCCGCGCCCAGGTGTCCTTCAACCTCACCGATCCCTCTGTCACACCCCTGCATGTCGTCTTCGACGCAGCTTGCGAGGAGGCCGCACGTCTCGGCTTGCGCGTCACGGGAAGCGAGATCGTCGGGTTGGTTCCTCGGAACGCGATGCTCGACGCCGCCGATCACTACCTGCGTGCCCAAGGGATGACCACCGGGGTCCCCGAGGTGGAGCGCATCCACATCGCGGCCATGAGTCTCGGCTTGGATGACGTCGGTCCATTCGACCCCTCCCAGAAGGTGATCGAGTACCGCTACAGAGGAGCACCATCGGGGCTCGTCGCGATGTCTGTCCACGCCTTCGCGGACACGCTCTCCGGAGGCACCCCTACGCCCGGAGGCGGGAGCACAGCGGCCCTCGTCGCTGCCCTTTCCGCCTCGCTGTCGTCGATGGTTGCGGCGCTCACGTTCTCCAAGTCGAGGGCACCGGAGATGGATGCCGCTGGGCGCAGGACGCAGGAACTCAAGGATTGGTTCCTCGAGGCTGTCGATCGCGACGCCGAATCGTTCGACACGCTGATCGCGGCGTTTCGAGTTCCGCGTGCTGATCCGACACGGTCGGTAGCGATCGAGAAAGCGACGGTCGGCGCGACGCTCGTACCCCTGGAGGTACTCGAGCAGAGCGTCGATGCGCTCCAGATCGCCCTCCAGGTGGCGGCCGGCGGCAACATGAGCGCCGTCACCGACGCCGCCGTCGCCGGTCTGTGTGCGCTGGCCGCCGCCGAGGGGGCATCCCTCAACGTGCGCGTCAACCTCTCCTCACTGAGCGGCTATGACGAGTTGGAGCAGCGGCGCGCCACCGCCCTCGAGATCTGTCGCAGCGTGGCCGCCGAGATCACCGCAATGGTGGAGTCCAGGCTGGAAACCTGACAGCCCCTGTCCTGACGGAGACCGAAGGCGTTCTTCCACCCTGCGGCCGGGTACGAGGTACACGATACGAGATACGAGCTAGGAGTCGCCCCGCGAGTCCTAGCTCACTCCCGCCATCGCCAGGCCGGCTTCAATCGCCGCGAGGTTCTTCTCGGCGAAGGCCGGGTAGGCCCCGACCGCCTTCCGAAGCGCCTCGACCTCGAGCAGTCGTTCGTGGACGACGGCGCCGGCGAGCACGGCAAGCGCGAGTTCCGACTTCGCGACTCGACCCGGTCCTGACTTCGGGTCGAGAACGGTGACCGTCCCGCCGGTCTCCACCCCCGCGAACTCCGGCACCACGAACACGGATCCCTTCATGCCGCCCAGGTACCGGGCCGCCTTGCGCAGCCCCTCCGAGGAGAGGATGACGAGCACATCAGGCTCGTCCATGCCCGGGAAGTCGATCGGGTGAGGGCTCAGGACCACCTGCGAAACCGAGTGGCCCGTCTTCACGGTGATCGGGTAGTCGTCACGTTGCGCGGCATACAGGTTCGAGCGAATAGCCGCTTCGGCGATCATCTTGGCTGCTGATCGCACCTTCCCACCGGCGGAGCCGGCCACCATGAGGTTGACCGTTCTGTCGAGAGACGACGTCAACTCCGGGACCAGCGCCCTCGTCTTGCGCGGCCTATCGTTCCGGAGCCGCTCGGCTGCGGAACGATAGGCAGCTGCATACTCGTCCGCTTCTCGCTGGTAGAGCACACCGGCGGGAAGGCCGAGCTCTTCTTGTGCGGCGATGAGCGAACGCTTGCCGAAGGTGTTGTTGGGCACGAAGTAGGCGGTGCATAGATCCCAGATGTCCAGCACTGCGAACCCCGGAGTCTGCATGCCCTCGACGATCCGTTCCGGAAGATCCTTGTCGAAGTTGGTTCCCCGGTAGACGTACGCGGCACCGTTCACTCCGACGGTGGCGCAGATGTCCAACGGGTGTTCCAGATTCCCACCCGGAGTGGTCGAGGTGATCGAACCGAACGGCGTGGTCGTCGAATGCTGCCCACCGGTCATCCCGTAGTTCATGTTGTTGAACACGAGCAGCGTGAGGCCGATGTTCCGGCGGGCGGCGTTGAGCAGGTGAGCCCCGCCGATGCCGGTGCCACCATCCCCCATGATGACCACGACGTGAAGGTCCGGCCTTGCAAGTTTGATGCCGGTCGCGTAGGTGAGGCTCCGGCCATGCAGCCCGTGGAACGCGCTCGTTCCGAAGTACTGGTCCGACAGGCCAGAGCACCCGATGTCGCTGACGATCACGAGTTTCGCCGGGTTGATCTGTTGCATGAGCAGGGCCTCGTTGAGCGCGTCCAAGATCGAGCCGTGCCCACAGCCGGGACAGAAGGGGTATGCGCTGTCGTTGCGGTACGTGTCGACGGTCATGGCAGGAACTCCAGGAACTGCACCGGCGAGATCAGCTCGCCGTCGATTCTATTGAGACCAAGTACCTCCCGGTCCTCCGCGATGCGTTCGATCTCTCTCAGATACAAGCCCGGGTTGAGTTCTCCAACGACAATCCGGCCGATGCTCTCGAATGCGGAGCGCAGACCGGTTTCCGGGATGGGCCAGAGGCTCTGCACGGTAACGGACGAAACGTGCGCCCCTTTCACCCTGGCCATCGCAACGGCGTCTCGCATCGCACCTGCCGTGATCCCATAGGAGACGAACAGGGTCGTCGCCTCGGGGTCCCGGTCGATCTGCATCAACTCGATCTCCTCTCGGTGGGACATGATCTTGTCTCGAAGGTGCCTGTTCAACCTTCCCACAACGGCCGGGTCCTTGGAGATGATGGCCTCTTCATCGTGGCTGGAACCGGTGAAGCGCACGACCCCGGCGCCGTACAGCTCCATCGGTGCCGCGTCGCCGCCGAACCGGTACGGCGCACCCTCGCCAGTGAGCTCTCTCTCTCGAACAGGAACCTCGACATAGGCATCCGTGGCAACGGTGTTGCGTGTCAGATTCAGCTCCTTGTCTGTCAGGAGAAAGACGGGACACCGAAACCTTTCTGAGAGATCGAACGCCTTCATGGTCAGCGTGTAGCACTCGGCGATCGTCGAGGGAGCGAGGGCGATGATCGGGTACCCGCCACCGGTCCCCCATCTGACGAACTGCACGTCGCCCTGGGCAGCCGTTGTCGCTCCTCCAGTGCTGGGGCCAAGACGTTGCACGTCGACGATCACCAGGGGGACCTCGCCCATGATCGCCATGCCGATGTTCTCCGAATACAAGCTGATGCCGGGGCCCGAGGTCGCGGTCATCGAACGTGCACCGGCCATCGTGGCACCGATGCACATCCCGATCGACGCGATCTCGTCCTCCCCCTGCATTGCGATACCGCCCACCTTTGGGAGCTCCGCCATCATCATCATGAGGATCTGTGATGCCGGGGTGATCGGGTACCCGGCGAAGAAGTCGCACCCTGCGTCCAGGGCGCCTCGAACGATTGCCGTGGCGCCGTCCGTGAACTCATATGCGGTCATCGCCGGAATCGTAGTGCCGGAAAGCGCCACCCCCTGCGAACCCCGGGCTGAGCGGGCCTGTGGGTTGCGCCGAACCTGGATTCGAGGTGGCGGCCCACCTTGATTAGCCTGGCTAAGCATCTGCCAGAGGATCACATGCTCGACCGACAGGATCTCGCGGTACCTCTCCGCCTCTCGGTGGGTCGCCTCGCTCGCCGGCTCCGCCAGGAGTCGCTCGGCGATCTCACACCATCCCAACGCTCCGTCCTCGCGACGCTCGACCGGCAAGGCCCTCTTCGCATGGGTCAGCTTGCCGAACTCGAACGCATCAGTGCACCTAGCATCACAGGGATCGTCGGACGGCTGGAGCAGCGTGGTCTCGTCGCTCGCGAGCCGAACCCCCGCGATGCCCGCTCCACCGTGGTCTGCGCAACCAACGAGGCCCGGGTTCTACTGGCCGCCATCCGACAACGACGGACCGCGTTTCTCGCCACACGACTCGCGACCATGACCGACGAAGATATCCTGATCCTCTCCCAGGCCATCGACCTGCTCAACAGAATCACGGAGGACGCGTGACCACACCTGCGTGGGCGTCTCGCGCCTTCTCTCCCCTGGCTGTCCGCAACTTCCGCCTCTACTTCATCGGCCAGACCCTTTCGGTCTCCGGCACGTGGATGCAACGTATCGCTCAGTCGTGGCTGGTGCTCGAGCTGACCGGAAGCGGGACGGCGATCGGTCTGGTGACCGCCGTTCAATTCCTCCCATTGCTCTTCTTGGCACCACTCGGCGGGGTGATCGCCGACCGCTTCGACAAGCGGCGTCTGCTGTTCGCGACTCAGAGCCTCGCAGCTCTCCTTGCAGCGATCCTCGGCATCCTCGTCGTGGCCGACGTCGTGAGGCTGTGGATGGTCTACGCCCTCGCCGGTGCCCTCGGCCTCGTGGCGAGCATCGACAACCCGACACGCCAGACGTTCGTTCTCGAGATGGTCGGACGGGAGAAACTCACGAGCGCGGTCAGTCTCAACTCGGTACTCGTGAATCTGGCGCGAGTGCTTGGTCCGGCGGCCGCCGGTGCACTCATCGTTACCGTCGGACTTGGCCCCTGTTTCCTCGTGAATGCGGCTACCTACCTGGCAGTGATCACCGCTCTGGCGCTCATGCACCATGGAGACCTCTACGCCGTGCCCCCTCAGAGCAGAAGGGCCGGGCAGCTGCGCGAGGGCCTGCGGTACGTGTGGGCGACGCCTGAACTCAGGACTCCGTTGCTGATGATGGCTGTTGTCGGGATGCTTGCCTACGAGTTCCAGGTGATCCTGCCGCTGATCGCAAAGTTCACGTTCGGAGGAGACGCCGGCACGTTCGCCACGATGACTGCGTTCATGGGCGGTGGCGCCGTCGCCGGTGGGCTCTTCACGGCCTCCAGGAAGGCGCGTCCCGCGGTCGCCCTTGCGAGGACGGGAGCCCTGTTCGGGATCACACAGGTCCTCGCGTCCTTCGCTCCCACCCTGACCGTCGAGTATGCGGCAATGGCTGTGGTCGGAGCGGCGAGCATCAGCTTCTTGGCTCTGGGCAATGCGACCCTTCAACTTCGGTCGACTCCGGAGATGCGCGGCAGAGTGATGGGCCTTTGGGCCGTCGCGTTCCTGGGCTCAACACCGATCGGCGGTCCGATCGTCGGGTGGGTCGGTGAGCACATCGGCCCACGCTATGGCCTGGGGCTCGGCGGAGTGGCGACGCTGGCGGCCGCTGCCATCGCCTATCGAGGGTTGCGAGCGTTGGGAGCGACACCCACCGAGCTGGCAGACATAGCTCCGTCGCCCCCTGCCAAGCTGGCTCCCTGACGGCTAACGGCCCGCAACTCAACGACAACCAGCCGCCAGCTGCCAGCATGCGACCGCAGCACGACTCCTACCGAGAACCGACAACCGAAGACCAACAACCGTCGGTTCACCC
>CAZWHZ010000002.1:0-78415 GCA_964633745.1 uncultured Acidimicrobiia bacterium | reverse complement strand
TGCCGTCACCGAACTTGATCCCGTCCTTCAACGTGACCGTATAGGTCAGCCCGTCATCCGAAACCACCGGGAAGTCGGTCGCAAGTCCTGGCTGGAGGTCCGAGGCGGACCCTGGGGCCCACTTGTACAACCCCTCACCAGTGTTCTTGATCAGCTCCCAGTCCCGCGTCGCGTAGGCGTCCGCCGGATCGAGGCTGGCGATCGTGTCGGTGGTACCGATGATGATCGTCTTCGGACCCATCGCCTCGGTCGTAGTCGTGGCCGCGGTCGTGCCGGAACCGGCCGTCGTCGTAGTAGCGGCCGTCGTTGTCGTGGCCTCCGTCGTTGTCGTCGCAGTTCCCCCGCATGCCGCTGCGATCAACGCAAAAGCGGCGATGAGGGCGACGACCCAAAATCGACGTCTCATTCTCTCTCCTCTAATTGGTGTGGCTCGACTCACGTCGAGCACACTCAAGTTAGTCCCGATCCGCAGTTGGAACAACGAGAGAGGCCTGATTCTGCCAGTTCCTAGCTGGTCGTACACTCGCGGGAACTGCAGAAAGGAGTGACGGTGGCCTCCGTTGCGCTCACGTGGGAAGGCGATCACCGGTTCGACGCAGTCGACCGCGACGGCATGCCCGTCGACATCGATGGTGGAGCATCGGTAGGCGTTCGCCCCTCGGATCTTCTGCCTATGGCACTGGCAGGTTGCTCCGGCGTCGACGTCGTGAACCAGATCGGTGCTGAGCGACTCACCTGGATGGAGATCACCATCCGCTACACCAAGGAACCCGACCCTCCATGGCGGTTCCAGCGTTTCCGGGTGCACTACAGGGCCGCCGGGCCCGACCTCACCGAACGGGAACTCGCCGAGGCGGTGCACCGGAGTCACGAGGAGATGTGCTCGGTCTCGCAGGCCATCCGCGGGAATGTGCCGGTGGAGACAACGGTGGAAGTGGTCGGCTGACGCCGACGGTCTTCGGTTCTCGGTTGTCAGTTGTCGGTAAGACAGTCACCCGATGTCCGCTCCAAGTCAATCACCACATCGTTCCAAGCGAGTCGAGCAGCACTGTGAGAGAAACGAAGAAGGAGGGTGGACGGTCCCCCCGGAGTTGCCACGAAGGTTATTGTCACTGAAGACTGCGGAGCACCTACCTCGCTGCTGCCGGGTACACCTTCGCCAGGTCGGAGTTGAACGTCGCCGTCGGAACGAGCACCAGAGCGCCGTTCGGGGCCCTGAAGTTCTCCACGGACACTCGGACGCGACGCACCTGCGACTGCGTGATCCCCCTGAACTGCCACGCCAGCTTCACCGCATCGCCGAACGCGAAGTGGGCGTCGAGACGAATGACACCCGCCACCTGCTGAGCGACCGAAGAGAACGCAGACAGAGAACTGTATGACGTCAGTCGGCCGGCGATCTTGAACAGGACCTCTTGCTCGCGGCGCTGCCGTGCGAAGTCGCTTGCTCCCGGAACCGGCTTCCACTCCCCGTCGACGAACTGCTCTGTGTGCCGGGACCGCACCCACGCAAGAGACTGGGTGCCACCGACGTGACTGCACCCGGCAGGGAGATCCAGCAGTGACTGTGAGTCCCTCACCGGATTGTCCACGCAGATGTCGATGCCACCGAGTGCGTCGATGATGTCCACGAACCCAGAGAAGTCGATGCGGGCGAAATGATCGACCTCGATTCCCGTGTAGTCGTACACCATCAACGACAACAGCTCCGCACCGCCAGCGACGCCTTTGCAGCCGCCGAGTCCGGTGTTCAAACGGGCGAACTCGCCCTTGCATGGATTCAGGACGAAGGTGTCCCGGGGCAGCGACGCAATGATCGGCGCCGACCTGTCGGATGGCAGCAACACGAGAAGCATGGCGTCCGCCCTGTATCCCTCCTGACCCACGAGCAAATACGAGGTGAACATGTCGTCGGGCAGCGGAGGGCTGGTGGCCTCCGGAACGTAGAACGAAGGCATCGACGCGCGATCATTTCGGTTGGCTATGGCGAGCGCGAGCACATCCCTGTCGATCAACGGTGGGACGACCTCCCCCGACGTGTCCGAAATGACCAGGGTCGTCTCGGTCGTCGAAGTCGTGGTCCGCTCCAGGATCCTCTGGCGCACTTCGGCGGCCGACGCGAACGGCTCCCGCTCGACACTCCGATAGGCCTGAAGGGCGCGCACCCCAATCGACGTCACGAAGCCGAGCACGACGAGCACGATGAGCACCCCGGCGACGGCCAGTGCCCTGACCGGCATCGACAAACTCGAAGGCGCCCGGTGTTTCGCCACGGGATCGATCCTAGAAGGACCTCTGCCAGAAACGCCCTATTCGGTCACCAGCCCTCTCACTGCAAGGACTACGAAGAACAGGACCACCGACAGCGTTGCCATCGTCGCCCCTGCGGCGGTGCCCGCGTAATAGCTCACATACAGGCCGCCGACCACGGCCAAGGCACCCATCGCCACCGCTACCAGCATCATGGTCGGCACCCGCCTGGTGACCAGCGACGCTGTCGCCGGCGGAGCGATCAGCAGCCCAAACACCAGCAGTGTGCCCACAGTCTTGAAGGCGATGACGACCGCGAGTGTCACGAGTCCCAACATGGCCGCTCGCGCCAACCGCGGCCGCATCCCCAACAGCTTCGCCTTGTCCTCATTGAACGAAAGCGCGAGGAACGGGCGGTAGAACACAAGTGCTACCAGGATCGTCACGACGAGGCCGGCGGCGAGGATCCTGAGGTCGCCCGTGTCGACGCCCAGCGCATCGCCGAACAGGATCCCGGCCAAGCTCCCTGCATACGAGGACGTCCTCGAGATGATCACCACTCCAAGGCCGAGCATCCCAACGAACAGCAGCCCAATGCCGGTGTCCTCGGAGAGCTTGGCCTTCCGGTGGATCGTTCCTATACCCCACACCATGACGAGGCCCGAGGCGACCGCACCGATGAGTTGGCTGAAGCCGAACAAGACACCCAGTGCGATCCCCGGCAGCACACCGTGAGCGAGGGCGTCGCCAATGAAGCTCAACCCCCGAAGCACCACCCAGGTCCCCACGATCGACGTGACGGCGGCAACGAGAATTCCCGCGAGCAGCGCCCGCTGCATGAAGTCGAAACTGAACGGTTCGACGAGCCAGTTCATCTGCTACTTCTCTGCGTCGACGATTCGATTGGCGTCCGTGAGGAGGAGACCGAGATACGTGTCCGCACCCGATCCCGGCGCACTGAGCGATCCCGTGTACAGGCTAACGACCTTCACGTCTCGACCGACCTCCCTGGCAAGCGCGTCGGCGAGTGCAGGAGATTCGGTCGACTCCGTAAAGATCGCCGGAACATCCTCATCGACGATCGTCTGTGCCAACGCCGCCAAGTCTCTGGCGCTCGGTGCACCCATCGTCCCCCCACCGGGAACCACGACTCCGACGATCTCGAGCCCGAACCTGTCCGCAAGGTAGCCGAATGCCATGTGGCCCGTCACCAGCTTGCGTCGGTCCACCGGTATCTGATCGAAGAGGCCTCGCATCGTTTCCTCTGTCGCCCGAATCTCCTGCGCGTACGCCTCCCCCCTCGCGGTCCAGTCGGCCACATCTGGAGCGACCTCGGCGAGTTTCGCCGCCACCGCAGTCGCGGCATTCGCCATACGCAATGGATCGAACCACACATGCGGGTCGGGACTTCCGTCTGAGAAGTAGCGAGGCGTCTCGAGTTCGCCGACCTTGAGAACAGGGACACCGTCGAACTCGACGGCGTTGAGCACCGACGCCATTCCCTCCTCCAAACCCAGTCCGTTCGCGACGACCAGCGTTGCCTTCTCCATCGCTGCCACCTGCTGGGCTGATGCCTCGAACTCGTGGGGATCTGCGCCGACAGGCATGAGGACCTCGACAGTCACCGCATCTCCAGCGATCTGCCGGATGAAATCGCCCAGCACGTTGGTCGTCACAACGATTGTCGGCCCGCCAGAGGCGACCGGGCCGGCACTGCACGAGGACGCAACCAGTGCCACAGCTAGAATAAGAACGATTCTCATTTTCATGTTTCCATGGTATCGTCTTCCCACGATGGCGCAAGCGGAACTCGTTGACAGGGCAACGCGCTACCTCCTCGATCATGGAGTGCGGCTCACGAATGCGCGCCGCCTCGTAATCCGCTCACTCGTCGACCATCCAGGGCCCCGGTCGGCGGCCGAACTCGATGTCGCCATGCGAAGGAATGTCCCACTCTCCTCCATCTATCGAACACTGCTGCTCCTCGAGGATTCCGGTCTCCTCGCGAAGTACCGAGATAGCGACGGAGTCGCCAAGTACGAGCTGTCCGAGCGCGTCACAGGTGACCACCATCATCACTTCGTGTGCACGCGATGTGGCCGCACGGACGAAGTCGCCATTCCCGAGAGGCTGGAGGATGCCATCACGCGTCTGATCGACACCATCGGCGAAGGACGAGCATATGAGATCACCGATCATCGGCTCGAGCTGGAAGGAGTCTGCAAGGCATGCCAGGCATGATCCGTGCACAAAACCTGGTGCTCGCCTATGGCGACCGCATCGCACTTGCACCGTCGACGTTCGAGATTCCAACAGGCGCGATCACCGCAATCATCGGACCGAACGGCGCAGGCAAATCGACCCTGCTGCATGCGATCGCGGGACTCGTCGAGCCGGCCTCCGGAGTCCTGTCCGTGCCGTTCGACAAGCGCGTCGCCTACGTGCTCCAAGCCACGAAGCTGAACGAGATGACGCCGATCACTGTTCTGGAGGCCGTCCGAATGGGCCGGTACGCGCGCCTCGGCTTCTTCAAGAGGTTTGGGCCGGGCGATCATGAGGCCTGCACGAGGGCCATGGCCCGGCTCGGCATCGAAGACCTCGGCGCACGGCATCTGCCGGAGCTGTCCGGAGGACAGCGCCAGCGAGTGTTCGTCGCTCAAGGCATCGCACAAGAGGCATCGTTGCTTCTGCTCGATGAGCCAATCACCGGCCTCGACTTGGTCTCCCGGGAGTACATCCTCCGGGTCATCCAAGAGGAGAAGGCGGCCGGTGTCACCATTGTCGGCACCACTCACTCGCTCGAAGAGGCCCGGATGGCCGATCATGTGCTGCTCCTCGCCGGCCGAATAGTGGCGTCAGGGCCCCCGGACCAGGTCCTGACGGCAGACACTCTCAGCGACGCGTACAGTCACCCAATGTCTACCACCGGCGAGGGGCAGGTACTCCATGACGACCCCCATCACAACCCCGCCGAGAGCCGCCACGTCCACTTCGAAAGGAAGGGATGAGTCCATGTCGTTCTCTTATCGAGTCATCTCCTCCGGCCTCCACGAGCATCTCGACAGGGTGATCGCTCCATTTGTGACGGCACTCGAGACCATCGGCGGTATGAGAGACGGAAGAAACGAGTCCCTCGTACTGGTGGCCACCGGCGGTACCGAGGGCCTTCTGCTCGATTGGTGGGAGCAGAAGGCGACCAGGCCGGTCTTCATGATCGCCCACCCAGGTCACAATTCGCTCCCGGCGTCCCTCGAAGCGCTGGCCCGTCTCCACCAGCTCGGCGCACGAGGACGGATTCTCTACCTCCGGGGCCCCGACGACACCGCTGGTCTCGGAGCCATCGAAGCGGCCGTTCACGACCTTGATGTCTGGGAGACCCTTGGCGAAGCGCGCATCGGCCGCGCCGGCCTTCCTTCCGATTGGCTGGTCGCATCCAGCCCGAGTCCCGACACGGTCGCGTCCACATGGGGCCCGACGGTGGTCGACGTGGCCCTCGACAGCATCTACGAAGTCTTCGAACTGGCCGAACCGGTCGGAGCCGCGGAACTGCACGACCACGCCCATCACGTCGGAGAGCCATCCATGGAGGAGATTCAGGCCGCTACTCGGTTGACCACTGCTCTCGAGGAATTCGTCGAGACCAACACGCTCACCGCCGTTGCCGTCAGGTGCTTCGATCTGCTCGGTGACATCGCCACCAGCGGTTGCGTCGCGCTTTCAGAACTCAACGACGAGGGCATCGTCGCCGGGTGTGAGGGCGACGTCGTCTCGACGGTGGGCATTCTCTGGGCTCGTGAACTCACAGGCGAGATGCCCTGGATGGCCAACCCGGCCCAGGTCGACGTCGACGGCAACACCATCCTTCTCGCCCACTGCACGGTTCCGAAGAGCCTGGTGGACTCCTACGCCCTCCGTTCTCACTTCGAGTCGAGCAGCAGCGTTGGCATTCAGGGAACAATTCCTCCGGGTCCCGTAACCCTGCTACGAATCGGTGGAGTCGCCATGGATCGTGTATGGCTCGCCGAAGGGCAGATTCACGAGCGAACCCCATTGGAGGGACTCTGTCGCACCCAGATCGACGTGCACCTCTCCGAGGGATCGGTGCAGGACCTGCTGAACGGCCCACTCGGCAATCACATCGTCGCGATCAAAGGCCACCACGCCAACCGGCTGCGCTCTTGGTGGGACACATTCATCCGCTGATCGACCCCTGATCTGCAGACCGCGGACTGGCGCCGTACTCTGATGCCGATGGGGTACTGCTTCTACTGCGATCAGACCGTCGACGGAGACACCTGTCCGACGTGCGGCCGGTCGGCATGGCATGGCGACACCACCGATCAGACAATCGCCGACCTCGCGATCACCCCAACTCCCCCCGAGTCGCCCAACGTTCCATGGAGACCGAAGCCGTGGATGATCGCAGGTACTGTCGTTGTCGTCGGTTTGGTCCTCTCCATCCTCACGGTCCCTTCCGGGTTCCAGCAGGTGACCACACCAACCCCCCCTCCTGTCACAACAACCACCAGCACGACCATCCCCCGTCCGGGCGCCTCGCTCCCCACATACCCCTTGCCCAAGGGGACCTGGCTCGGGCTCATCGGGACTGAAGTACCCCCGAAGACCCTCACCGCCACGTTCCCCTTCCTCGAACCTGCCGATGACGTCATGTACGACGGCTCTCTGCTGATCCACACAAGCGATAGCTACGTCAGAGTCACCCCCGACGGTCTCCACACGGACCTGCCAATGGGATCACCGGCACGTTTTGTCGACGTCGCCCTCTCGCCCGACGGGCGGTCGCTCGCCACCGTCGACACTCGCGCCACCGTGACCGTCTGGGATCTCACTACCAATGAGGCGATCGAGATGGAAGCGGTCCCCGTCGTAGACGCTCTCGCGGACGGGCACATCTACTGGGCACCCAACTCGGTCATGCTCGGGCTCGACGCCGGAGGCGAACAAAGCTTCGAGTGGCTCAATGATGGCACCCTCCTTGCAGGGCCCCTCCCTGGCCGTCTCGTCGCCGTGGGATCCACCCACATGGCGCTGGCTGTCTCCGATGGCCTCAACCTGACCAACAGCATCACCGGCCTTGGCCTCGGCACCGTCGAACTCGGAAACACGCGGTCCACGATCTCCGAGATCCAAGCGGGCGCATTCGATCCGACCGGTCGCTACCTCGCGATAGATGCAACCATCGCCGGGCAGGGGCAGGGAGTGTGGGTTATCGACCTCAACGATCCTCGCCAGGACCTCGTGGCCCCCTCAGGCTCCGTGTTTACCTGGTCCGGCGACGGGTCCGCCCTCTACTGGACCGACACCACCGGCACCTTTGCGTTCCCAATCAGTTCCGGTTATCGAGTCGCGTCAGTCAGCAATCAGAAGCTGCACCTCGGTGATCGCCTTCGTGTCTACGATCCAGCCCTCGTCGCTGCACCGAGTCTTCTCGTCCGCTCGAGCGACCTCTTCGAGCTTCGCGACGGCCAGATCGAACACCGCTCACCAAGCGGCCTCGCCGTGCTGGATCCCCACTCGGGCGGAACTACCACTTCGATCGTCGATTCCACGTCGCTCAACCCCGATCTTCCTCTCCTGAGGACTGTCGAGTACGAGGGTGACGGCACGCTCGCGCTCCAGCTCACCACTACCGGCCTGATCGAACAACTCGTCGGCGATCTCTCAGGGTACGGCCCGGTGACCTCGGTATTGAACGCTCCCGGCTACGGCGAATTCCTCGCCGCCGATCCGGACGGCGTGTTCCGCCTGGGACCGGAACAGACGTTGGACCCGGTCATGGAAGGCTGGTCCCCCGGGATCATCGGGACGGTCCCATTTGCGGTAACGAGCACGTCCATCGAACGACTACCTCGAGACGGTGGAGAGCCGGAGACACTGCTCGGCGCCACCGGCCTCGCTGGAACGGCCGACATCCTCGACGCCGTGGGCATCAGATCGGAGATGGTCATCCTCACCCGATCGCTGGTGGGAACCGCCGGCGTGTACTGGGTCCCCGGTGACTCCACGCTGTTCGGAACGGCAATCCTCCCCAACTCGCCCCTCCCCAACCCAACACCCTTCTCGCTCGTGTACACGCCTACCAACAACAGAACCTTCGAAACCGGTTGGATCGTGCCGGCCGAGGACGGGCAGACGTTCGCCTTGGCACTCCGCTATACGGATGGGATCGAGACAGTGGTCATGACCGACCCCAACCCTGGACAGTCGACATGCGGAGGCCAGGTCGTCTGCCAGCACTTCTCCTTTGAAGGAAGGCCGCTCGGGTTCTCTCCGGACGGTGCGTGGCTCCTCGCCGATATCGACGGGGAGTACTACGCCCTTTCCACCAAGGGCAGAGGGTCCGTACGGTTCGACGAGGCCCCGCCTGACGAGGTCACCTGGATTCCCTGACCCAGGCCCCCTCCTGGTGTGGCACAATGCGGATATGGCAACGGTGACGTGTCGAGCGCGCCTTCCTCGCTACGCGAGGGCGGCGCTGTACGCCATTCCCTTGCGGCCGAGTGCACCAGACTCACACCGCTAGCCGAAGGGAACACAACATGAACGACTTTCTCAACCGATTCGAAGCATCCGTCGCTCCGGTGCTCGCGTTCGACACCGATATCCATGCAGCTCGCGCCGAGGGCCTCTGGGTGTACGACTTCGACGGAAAGCGCTACGCAGACTTCGCGTGTGGTACGGCCGTCGTCAATCTGGGGCACAGTCACCCGGCGGTGGTCGAGGCAGCACGAAGACAACTCGGCAAGCTCACCCACGCAGGATGCGTCTTCCGATACGACTCCATCGTCGAGGTCGCAGAGCGCCTGCGCGCCATCACCCCGGACGGAATCGACATGTTCGGGTTTGCGAACTCCGGAGCGGAGGCCGTTGAGGCGGGCGTCAAGCTCGCCAAGTACACGACGAAGCGACAGGGAGTCGTCGTGTTCCGAGGCGGCTTCCATGGCAGGACCATGGGATCGGTCTCCTACACCACTTCGAACGCCAAGTACCGGGATGGCTACCACCCTATCCTCGGCTCCGTGTGGGTGGCACCGTTCCCTCACCCCTATCGCTGGGGCATGAGTGACGAGGATGCCACACAATTCGCGCTGGACGGGCTCCGCCGCATCTTCAAGCACGAGGTACTCCCGAAGACCGTCGCGGCGTTCCTGATCGAGCCGGTTCAAGGTGAGGGTGGCTACTACCCGGCACCTGCGCCATTCCTCGAGGCCCTCCGCGAGATCGCCGATGAGCACGGCATCATGCTCGTATTCGACGAGGTACAGACGGGCTTCGGCAGAACAGCCGAGTGGTTCGCGTCCGACCACTACGGTGTCGATCCCGACATCATCGTGCTCGGCAAGGGGATCGCCAACGGTATGCCCCTTTCGGCGTATGGGGCATCGTCAGAGGTCATGGGGGCGTGGCCGGTCGGCTCCCATGGAACGACCTACGGCGGGAATCCGGTCGCCTGCGCCGCAGCTGTGGCCGGACTCGGCGTCATGGAGGGGCTCCTTCCCCACGCTCGGGAGCTGTCCGCCCACGCGTTCGAACGATTCCGGAAACTCCAGATCGACCACCCGACAGTCGGCGACGTTCGGGGCCTCGGATTGATGATCGGTGTAGAGTTGGTACAGGATCTAGCGACGAGAGCGCCTGATCCCCATGCAATGCAGTTCCTCGCCGATTTTGGATTGAAGCACGAACTGATCATCATCTCCTGCGGTCCTGATGGGAACATCATCCGATTCATCCCGCCGCTCATCACGAGCCTCGTGGAACTGGATTCGGCGATCGATACAATCGAGGTTGGACTCGAGGCGTACGAAAGCCGCAAGTAGGCCGGCCGTCCCTGGCGGAGACTCGTCTCCGGGCCGGCCGAGGAGGTCACCCTACGGGTGGCCTCCTCCCTTTGTAGAAGATGACCTAGAGTCATCCAACGTGAACGATCTGGATCTCGCACGTGAGGCAGCGCGCCGGGGGGCCCAAGTCGTCCGTTCGTTGCCTCTGCAGACCGTGTCCTTCAAAGGGTCGGTGAACCCGGTCACAGACATCGACACGGCGTCTCAGGAACAGATCCTTGCCGTCTTGTCGGAGCACCGCCCCGATGACGCCATCCTGGCGGAAGAGCAGGCCGGTGGCGCAAGAACCGACGGACGCTTGTGGCTGGTCGATCCCCTCGACGGAACCGTCAACTTCGTCCACGGGATACCCCATGTTGGCGTGTCGATCGCCCTGTACGAAGACAGCAATCCTCTGGTCGGTGTCGTGATCGATGTGTTTCGTGAGGAAGAGTTCCTCGCGGTCGCTGGCTTTGGAGCATGGCTCGCCGGTCGACAGCTCCGAGTTTCGAGCTTGGATCTGGATTCGTCCCTCTCCGCTACCGGGTTTCCGTACGATCGTCGTGAACGGGCCGGAGCACTTGGTGCGACCGTCGGCAATGTTCTATCTCGAGTTCAAGGACTTCGAAGGATGGGCACCGCGTCGCTCGATCTCGCGTGGGTGGCCGCCGGTCGCTTCGACGTGTACTGGGAAGTCGAGCTGTGCCCATGGGATGTCGCCGCCGGCATCCTGCTGGTTCGGGAGGCAGGGGGGGTCGTCTCGTGCCCGGATGGATCGCCGGCTACGCCTTTCGACTCGGACTTCGTCGTGTCAAACGGCGTCGCTCACGAGGCATTCCGCACCCTTGTAGCCCCTTCTATGATCTGAGAGGCCTATGGAACCCTACGAACTCATCAAAGGCCTGCGCGTCACCCGAAACTTCACACCAGAGCCCCTTCTCGACGAGGACGTCACTCGTATCCTCGAGGCCGGGCGATGGACAGGCAGCTCAAAGAACACCCAGCGCTGGGCGTTCATCCCGCTCCGTGATCCAGCATCGAGAGCGGCGCTCGCCACGTGTGGGTCCTTCACCCTGCCGATGCGAAAAGCCACACTCGGGGTTGCGCTCGTGCGACTTCCGGACGGCTATGAATTCGACATCGGTCGCGTTGCCCAGAACATGATGCTCGCCGCATCGGCACTCGGGATCGGTTCGTGCCCCGTCACGCTCCACGACAGCGAGTGCGCACGCCAAACGCTTCGCCTCCCGGATGGTCACACGTGTCGCTATGCGATCGCGTTCGGCTACCCAGACGTCGAAGCGGAGGAAGCAGCTCGCACGCAGCGCCCGTACGGAGGGCGCAAGCCCCTCGACGAGCTCATCTGGGAGTTTCCCGGTTGAGACGACTGATCGTCGCCGACTCGATTCGTACACCGTCGGAATCCTCAGCCACCGGACTGCTCATCGACGGTGAACATGTGATTGCGGTTGACGACGCCGGCACCCTTCGATCACACGGGACGCCGGAAGTCCACTTCCCCGGCGCGGTTGTCATCCCGGGACTTCGTGACGCGCACCTCCACCCCATGGGCCTGACTTCAGGGTTGGATCTCAGTCGTGCCACGAACATCGGCGAACTCCTGGGAATGATCGCTCAGAGCGAAAGATCCGTCGTCGGAGGTGGCCTCGACGAACACGCCCTATCCGAAGGTCGACTTCCGACTCGGCACGATCTCGACGCCATCGAGTGGCCTGTCCTGCTGTACCGGGTCTGTGGGCACATCGCCATCGCCAACACCGCCGCGCTCGACACGGCAGGAGTGGGCCCGGCCACTCCCGATCCTGTGGGGGGCGCCCTGGACCGAGACCCCGACGGTGTCCCCACTGGCATTCTGCGAGAGACTGCCGTCTCGCTGGTTGCTTCCCGACTCGAGACGACCCCGGTGACACCTCAGCAGCTCCTCGCAACGCTTCACGGCCTCGTCCGGCTGGGGATCACGTCGATTGGTGCCGTGATCACGTCGGTCTGGTCGGAACAAATCGAGCCACTCATCGATCTCGCGGAAATCCTTCCTCTCCGAGTCCACGCCATTGTCGAGGCACTCGATCGGCCCACGATCCGAGCGCTCGACTACCCCCTCTTGACATTCGGAGGTGTCAAGGCATTCGCAGACGGCAGCCTTGGCGGAAGGACGGCGGCGCTCCGAGAGCCATACAGCGACGATCCCACTACTGCGGGCCTGCTTCGCTTGAACCGTGCCGATGTCATGTCCCGAGCCCGAGTGGCATTGGACGCCGGCGGGCTGGTCGCCGTGCACGCCATTGGAGATCTCGCAGTCGACGAAGTGCTGGACTGCTTCGAGGCACTCATTGAGAAGGGGGCGCCCCCACACCTCCTTCGCGTCGAGCACGCATCGCTCACTCATGACAACCAGGTCCGCCGAATGGCCGACCTCGGCGTCACGGCCTGTGTGCAGCCCTCCTTCGTGCCTTCCGATAGCCCATGGCTCCCGTGGAGGCTCGGACCCGCTCGGGCCGCACACACCTATCGATTCGCGACGATGCACGCTGCCGGCATCCCGATGTGTGGTGGCTCCGATGCCCCGGTGGAATCCCCCGACCCATTCGCAGGCATGGCAGCGGCGCGCGACCGGGCGGACGTTCAACCTGAGTCGCTTTCGGCCGAGCAGGCCTTCGCCCTGTTCACCTCGAACGCGGCCGAGTCCCTCGGCGAGCCGTCGCCCCTCTCGGCCGGCTCGCCTGCCGATTTCGCCGTTGTCGATCGTGACCCTGTGATCGCATCACCAGAGTCGCTTCGCGGTACGCGCGTGATGTCCACGTGGGTTGCCGGACAGGAGGTCTATCACTCCTGAAGGAGGCGCCCCTCCATGCCGCCGGCAACCACCACCACCTGGCCCGTCACGTGACCGGACAGGCGATCCGAGGAGAGCGTCACGATCTGTCGTGCGACATCCTCAGGACTCCCGAGCTTCTTCAACGCCATCGTGGCGGTGACGCGCCGTTCCAGCGACGGATCCTTCCTGGCGTCGGTTGTCATCGGCGTCACCGTCCATCCTGGAGCGACGGCGTTGACCCTGACGCCGATCCTCGCCGCCTCGTTCTTGGCACTCAGCAACAGCCCCGTGAGGATCCCGCCCTTCGCCGCTGCGTAGTCGGCATGTCCGGCCTCACCGAACACCCCTGCCGTTGATCCGACCAGGACGAGACTCCCCGACCCCGTTGTTGCCGCATGACGGAGGAACCCTCGCATCGTGAGAAACGTCGCAGTGAGGTTCGCGCCGAGCGTCCGGTTCCATCGATCGAGCGGAAGATCCCACATTGGCAGATCCTCTGACGGCCATGCCCCCGCGTTGGCGACGCACACGTCGAGTCGGCCCAACTCCCGCGCTGCCTCCGGGATCAGCCCGTCGGCTTCTTCCTCGACCGTCAGATCGGCCCGTAGCGCGACTCCGCTCACCTCATCGGCGAGTTGCCTCGCCGGCATCTCGGAGGACAGGTAGTGAATCGCCACCCTCGCTCCCTCATCCGCAAACGCTCTCACGACCGCCGTTCCGATGCCCCCGGCACCACCGGTCACCAGCACACCATGCCCTCGAAGCCCTGTTTCCATGGGCCGCACGGTAGCGGCTCGGGGGTTCTCGGTTTTCGGTTCTCGGTTTTCGGTGGGAGGCTCGCTTCGTGAGCTGGTCGTGAGTTCTCGGCTGTCAGCTATCCGAAGAGGAACGCCCCTCAATCTCGCGTTGCTCCAGGTCGTGCTCCCTACTGAGGACTGAAGACTGAAGACTGCGGGCGGAGCCCGCCAATTCTCACGATTTCTTTAGGGGGCGTTCACGCCCTGTTCACCTTCATCGCGCACACTTTGCTTGACAGAATCGTGATCGCGGAATAAAAACACCATTCAGAACGTCGATATAGGTGCAATCCCAAAGAGGGTCGGGTAGCGTATCCGGCACTCCTCCCACGAGACAGAGGGCAACATGGCTGACACACTGAAAGGCGCACGACTCAAAGGCGGTCTACGGCCGTCCCGCAAGTACGGTGAAGACAGAGTGTGTGCCGAGAAGGGTTGCGACACCCGTCTCTCGATGTACAACCGGCGTGAGTACTGCTACACCCACGCTCCAGTTCGTTTTCCTCGTGTGCGCGGCAGGGTCGTCCCCGAAGGCACGTGAGACAAGACCACATCTCGGCGCCCCAGTTCCCCCCTCCACCCAGGCGCCGGTTCGAGGCCCCGGAAGTCCCCTCCTCCGGGGCCTCACTCATGGTCGTTTTCCCCACCCCACCCCGGGTGGGGTAAGCTGTAGAACCTCATGAAGGATGAGCACAAACAACGCGCACTGATCCGCCTCAAGACGATTCGAGGCCATCTCGATGGAGTGATCTCCATGGTCGAGGCCGACCGATACTGCCCTGACGTGATGAAGCAGGTATCGGCACTGCAGGCCTCCCTCGAACGGGTGAACAGGATCGTGCTGCAGAACCACCTCGAAACGTGCGTCGCCGAAGCCATCCACGACAACCGGGCGGCAGAGATCGTCGACGAGCTGATGGAAACGATGAAGTACACGGCGGCGGTCACGGGACCGGCGCCAAGGATCGACTTGGAGGTCGAATGAGCACCATGACCCTCTCCATTCCCGACATCTCCTGCGCTCACTGCAAGATGTCCATCGAAGGCGCGGTTCGGCCGCTCGAAGGTGTCGACTCCGTGGAAGTTCATATTGAAGCAAAGACCGTCGACGTCACCTGGGACGACGCGTCACTCGAACTGGCTGCGATTGTGGACGCGATCGAGGACCAGGGCTATGAGGTCGATGGACACTGACACACTCGACCGAACGTTCGACGTCGAGGGGATGACCTGCGCGTCGTGCGCGATCCGCATCGAACGCATCCTCTCGAAGCAGGACGGAGTCGACCAGGCAATCGTCAATTTCGCCGGCTCGGAGGCGCGCGTCGTCGCTGCACCGGAGATCGACGTGGACCACCTGATCGACGCCGTGCGGAAGATCGGCTACGACATGCACGAGGTCCTGCCCGACCAAGAACGCATCGACGTCACCGAACGCTTCAACGAGGAGGAACGGACCCAACTCCGCAACTTCATCGGTGCGGCATTGTTCACGATTCCCGTCGTGATTCTCGCGATGGCGGCGAAGGGCAACACGTCCAGGGTGCTTCAGTGGATCCTCGTCACCCCCGTCGAGTTCCTGTTCGGTTTCCAGTTCCACCGCATCACCTTCAAACGGCTCCGCTCGTTCGACGCGACCATGGACACGCTCGTTTCGGTGGGCACCCTCGCCGCGTACGGCTACTCGGTCTGGGCGTTCTTCGACGGCAAGCCGCTGTTCTTCGACACGGCGGGGGCAATCGTCACGTTCATCCTCCTCGGCAGGTTCTTCGAGGCCAGAGCGAAGGGTCGCGCTTCTCAGGCGATCAGCACGCTCATGGAGCTCGGAGCGAAAGAGGCAAGGGTCCAGCGGGACGGTGCAGAGGTGATGCTCCCGATAGCGGAGCTGCGCCGGGGAGATCTGATGATCGTTCGCCCCGGAGAGAAGGTCCCGACCGATGGGACGATCATCGAAGGATCCTCCTCCCTGGACGAGAGCATGCTGACTGGCGAGTCCGTGCCGGTCGACAAGGGCGCCGGCGACGGTGTGTTCGGGGCAACGATCAACCAGCAGGGCAACCTCCTCATCAGGACAACCCGAATCGGCAACGAGACTGCGCTCGCGCAGATCGTGCACCTGGTCGAGGAGGCACAGGCGACGAAGGCACCGGTGCAGAAACTCGCCGACAGGGTCGCGGGCATCTTCGTCCCGATCGTGATCGGTATCGCTGTGCTGACGTCCGTCGTGTGGTACTTCGTGTCGAGCGGAGACCTCGCCCGCGCGCTGACCACCGGTGTCGCGGTACTCGTGGTCGCATGCCCTTGTGCGCTTGGCCTTGCTACGCCGACCGCGATCATGGTCGGGAGCGGACGGGGAGCCCGCCTCGGGGTGGTTTTCAAGGGCGCCGAGCTGTTCGAGCGATCACGAGCAGTTGGAATGGTTCTCTTCGACAAGACCGGCACCCTGACAAACGGCCTCATGCAGGTCACCGATGTAGCGGCGGTCGGGGACGAGTCGATGCTTCTTCAGCTTGCCGGGTCCGTCGAATCGTCATCGGAGCACCCGATCGGGCGCGCGGTGGTGCTCGCCGCGGAGACGCGGGATCTCGACGTTGTCCGTCCCACGTCGTTCGAGAGTCTCTCCGGATCAGGTGTCCATGGGGTGGTTGACGGCCGGGAGGTGTATGTTGGCCGAGCAACCCTCTTCGAGCGTGCCGGCCTCATCATCCCACCCGAGTGCGCGGACGCTGCATCGCGGTTCGAGCAGTCTGGCAAGACGGCGTTCCTGGTCGGCTGGGACGGTCGGGCGCAGGGCGTGATCGCCGTTGCCGACACGCTCCGCAGCCACGCCATCGGTGCAGTTTCTGACCTCGTGGCAATGGGGGTCCGCGTCGGCATGATCACCGGAGACAACGAGGAGACCGCCAAGGCCATCGCGTCTGTTCTCAACATCGACGATGTCGTTGCGAACGTGCTTCCCGGTGAGAAGGCCCAGCAGGTTCGACGGTTTCAAGGAGACGGTACGGTGGTCGCGTTCGTCGGTGATGGCATCAATGATGCTCCCGCTCTGACGCAGGCAGACTTGGGAATCGCGATCGGTACGGGGACGGACGTAGCGATCGAGGCCGGAGACGTGATCTTGATGTCCGGCGACCCTGCTCTCGTGACTGTTGCGTTGAAACTCGCAAGGGCAACGTTCCGAACGATCAAGCAGAACCTGTTCTGGGCGTTCGCCTACAACGCGGCGATGATTCCTCTCGCCGCGCTCGGGATCATCAGCCCGATGCTCGCCGCAGCGGCCATGGCCACGTCCAGCGTGTCGGTGGTCACCAACTCGTTACGACTGCGGAACTTCCAGGTAATGGGCGTGTCGGCGCGAGAGAGGGAGTGATCATGAGCTATC
This sequence comes from uncultured Acidimicrobiia bacterium, assembly GCA_964633745.1. Taxonomy (GTDB): domain Bacteria; phylum Actinomycetota; class Acidimicrobiia; order Spongiisociales; family UBA4744; genus CAYLHS01. The sequence goes on along the minus strand of CAZWHZ010000002.1, from coordinate 61,309 downwards.
CGGAAGGATTTGGCCCGCCACCGAGCGCGCCGACCGACTCGATATCCGTAGGCCAGGCGGCGCGTCCGCTGTACGAGTCGAAGACCTGGATAAAGCTTCTCGGAGTGGTCTCGATCGTGAGCGGCGCACTGGCCGCCATTTCGATCGTGGGAATCGTCTTCGCATGGCTTCCGATCTGGCTCGGCGTCCTCCTGTGGCAATCGGGCAACGCCGTTGAGTCGGCACACGAGACCGGCGACGCTGCCAGCTTCCTGAAGTCACAAGACAAGCTGAAGACCTACTTCCTGATCACCGGCATCGTCTCACTGATCGGTATCATTCTGGCGGTCATCGGGATCCTGTTCTTCGGAGCCGCCCTCGTTTCCGCCTTCCGCAACGGGGCCACCTTCGAGTAGCACAACGCAAAGGAGGTCCGGCCAAGCCGGACCTCCCGAGACCTCCGGGTCCTACTTCTTCTTATGGCGGTTGGCCTTGCGACGCTTGCGGTACTTGTGCTTGGACATCTTCTTGCGTCGCTTCTTGATGAGGGAACCCATCCACACCTCTACTTCGGGGTTGAGGTCACCAGCTTGCCCGGTCGGGCCCCGGTTCGCAAGCCGAAAACGTTCAAAGGACCAGCCCTTGCAGGTCGACGCGTGGCCTCGAGACGACGCCCATGCCGCCAAGCGCGCTGCCCATCGCCGTGGCGACCGACTCCCTGGTTGCCGAATCCGTCAAGGCAAGGATGGATGGACCCGCGCCGCTCCAGCAGACGTGAAGCGCTCCCGCTGCGCGAGCAGCCGTCATCAGCGGCTCGGCATACGAATTGAGATGCGCCCGGGGAGCTTCATGGAGTTCGTCACCACCCGCAGATTCGAGAATCCGTGCGTCTCCTGTCCTCAAGCCTTCGATCAGGACCGCCAACCGCTGAAGCGTGCGGACGGCAACCCCTCGATCGATCCTGTCCGGGAGAACCCTCCGAGCGAGCTCCGTCGAGAGCTTCTGGTCCGGAACGGCGATCACGACCTCTATGTCCGAAGAGAGGTCGAGCGAAACCACCTCGCCACCCGTTGTGACCGATACGAGACCGCCGAACACGGTGGCTGCAGCGTTGTCGGGGTGACCCTCTGCGTTCGTAACGATCTCGAAGATACGAGCTCGTGTGACAGCACTCCCCACGGCCAGCATCGCCGCGGCGGCCCCCGCAGCCGTTGCCGCGGCAGACGATCCCAGCCCGCGGCCGATGGGGATGTCGTTGCGAACTGTGAGTGAGAGCGGCTCATCGGTAGCGGCCATCGCAGCCGCGAGTACGGCGTCCGCCCCTTCGGGAATCTCAGGTCCGACATGGCGCACAGCCCACTCTTCGGAACGAACCGCTGTGACGCTACATCGAAGGTCGAGTGCCATCGCAAGCGTATCGAACCCGGGGCCCAGATTGGCCGACGACGCGGGAGCGGATGCTTCAGACATTCACCGACTCCACGAAGATGTCGCCGGCCCCGGGAAGCACGCCCCTGATCGCCTCTTCGATCTTCCGGACGACGGACGCGGCCCCGTCACCGGTGAAGCCGTCCTGCAGACTTACCTCGACGTTGACCAGCACCTCATCCGGTCCCAGGTGCATCGTCAGGAGTCGTCCGACCGACTCGACATCGCCGACCGAGAGCACCGCAGCACGGATTGCCGCTCGGTCGGCCCGGGTTGCCGCTTCACCGACCAACAACTCCTTGGTCTCCGATGCCAGCAGCACGGCGACGAGGCAAAGGAGCGCTCCAATGAAGATCGATGCCACGCCGTCCCACACCGCCGAGCCCGTGACGATCGTCAGCGCCAAGCCGGTGGCGGCGATGACAAGGCCGACGATTGCCGCGCTGTCTTCGAGCAAGACGACCAGAACTGAGGTGTCCTTCGTGGCACGGAGGGAACGCCACAGTCTCCTCGACCCGCGCTCTCGATTGAACTCACGCCTCGCAACTCGAAACGACAACGACTCGATCACGACGGCGACACCCAAGACCACGAAGTTCACGCCGAAGTCGGTGACCTCGTGCGGATGATGTAATGCGTCGATCCCTCGCTGCACGGCAAGAACGCCACCACCGACAAACAGCATGACCGCGACCATGAAGCCCCAGAAGTACACCTCTTTGCCTCTGCCGAACGGGTGCTGTACCGATCGTCCCCTTCTGGCGACGGCCATCCCTCGCATGAGCAGCAGCTGGTTGCCGGTGTCGGCAACGGAGTGGAACGCCTCCGCGAGCATCCCGGCGCTGCCCGTGATCAACGCCGCGGCGAACTTCGCAACGGCGATCGCCGTGTTGCCGAGCAGCGCGGCGATGACCGCCGATCGTGAGTCAGCCATGCCGGCATTGTACGGCCGCAGGTTCTCACACGGTCCGATCATCGAGTGGCCCGGGTAGTAGCGTGGCGCCGACATGGAGGGACTACTCAGCCTCAATGAGACCGTCGCGCTTCTGGTACTCGCCATTGGCACAGCGATGATCCTTGGAAACCTGGTCGCACTCGTACGCGGTAGGCGCCATGAGCCGGAGCACCTCTATGTGGGGAGAGCATGGTTCCTCATGCTCACCGGGATCGTCATCACTGCGTGGTCGATCGTCAGCCTGTCCCGGTAAAGAAAGGGACACGGCCCTCGCGAGTCGTGTCCCTCGTCCCTGGAGCAACACCCTGGATGCTCGCTGCGCAGGCGGTAGCCCACGTAGCAGTACCAGATGCTATCACTCCGCCGAGCGAAATGCCCATCTTCCGTTGACCGAGGCGCATCTTGCGCCGCCGCCGTGTACGAGCCGTCAGAGTTGTCGACGACGGTCACGGGATCGGACTTCTTCCCAGCCGGCGCTGGCCGGCCTCACGACGGAGGATCGAGCAGACGTTTCACGCTCTCGGTTCTGTTCGCAGCCGGTTTCGCTCCGCGCTAGGCGAGTTTCCCCACGACGGTCACAATGAGGAACGTCGTGCTGAGGCCGTTGAGCAGCATGTGCACTGCCATTCCGAGGTATATGTTGCGCTTCCACCAGACCGCGTAGGCGAAGGGTGTCACGCCAACGATTCGCGTCAGCAAGCTCCAGGGGCTCCAGAAATGGTAGAGGGAGAAGAGCACAGAGTTGACGAAGGGTGCCCATTTTCCCATCTGTGACATGCGGGGCAGGAGGTATCCCCGGAAGTAGAGCTCTTCCACACCTGGCCCAACGAAAATGTTCATGAGTGCGTAGACAACCAAGGTGATCGTCCACGCACCGGGGGAGTAGGCGGCCACGGCGTCGGTGGGGACGAGGTTGACGAACCAGGAGGGCAGCCAACCGAAGATTGTGTCCAGGATGGTGGGCTCGAGCAACGAGAAAGTCAGAAAACCGATCAAAGAGACCGCGAACACAGCCGGGAACACGGTCACCCATGAGCGTCTTGCAAGCGGTTGGCGGAAACCGATCGCGGCGAGCAGGCCACCTCCTGCTCGGCGTCCTGCCCACAGTATGAACCCGAGTTCCCATGGGATGATGACCAGCGCCACTGCAATGAAGAACGCCAGCGCCGGTGGATAGCCGGCGGTCTCCAGTGGTGGAGCGATGAACACGAACAGGATCGTCGCCAGTGCCCCCGGAACGAGATGCAGGAGAATCAGACGCGGAATCGACATCCCAGAAATCTCGGCAGCGCTGTCGATCGGAGACCCGCCTTCGGACTCCACCACCCCAGAGAATGTGTCGAGGCCTTCAACACTCACCGCGCCTCCCTGTACAGAAGTCGGACCTGCAACTCAGGCTACAGGAACATGCCCCTGCATCGCAGAGGGCTCTTGGTCGCCAGGAACCCGGCCAGATCTTCAGCCACATTTCGATTGCGACGATCTCGTCCGAAAACCACTGACGAAACTGCGACGCAAGCATCGAAGCTGATCCACCGTCCCAGGTAGAATGTCAATCATGCGGGTGTGGTTCAGTGGTAGAACACGAGCTTCCCAAGCTTGTAGCGGGGGTTCGATTCCCCTCACCCGCTCCGTTCCCTGGTCCTCCTAGCTGTGGCCCGGACTGGTTGGTTCTCGCCTAGTGTCATGGTCATGCGGCGGACGACTCTCGCAATCCTCCTTTTCGCTGCGGCATGCACGTCCGCTCCGATAGATACGACGAGCTCCCTACCGCCTCCCGTCACCACGACCACAATCACGCTGCCTGCCGGGCCCGGTGAGTGCGGCCAGCCAATGCTCACCGATGAGCGCATCCCCAGCACTCAGCTCGCTGACGAAATCGTCAACCGTTTCATTGCAGACCGACGCTCCGGCGAAGGAGCGGAGGGCTGTCTGACCGATGAAGCGGCCCAAACGTACGCTTCACCCACCTTCCCGACGTGCCTGTACACCTGCACCGACCTGGCCGTTCTCGAGCTACCCGATGGGCCGGTGATCTCTTCTGGAGGGGAAACCGCCCTCGGCCCCGTTAGAGAGGTTCTGGTGGAGTATCAGATCGGAGAAACGCTGCGCGAGACGATGCGCGAGGTCTACACCGTACAGACCGTCAGAGGACCCGGCGATCAACGCCACGTGCTGATCGGTGCTGTGACTGTCGAACCTATATCCTCTGTCGATGAGGTCACCGGTCGCCAGACGCTCGCCGACTTCCTCGACGCACTCGCTGACGGAGCCTGGGACGTCGCCAAGAGCCTCCTGATCAACGGAGGTACCACCGACGAGGTCGAGCAGCGCCTGCCGGATCTGCATGACTCTTCCGCGAGCGATGTTCTGGGCCTGTTCTGTCAGACCGCACTCTGTGGCGCTTCCTACGAGATCCTCGATAGCGTGCCCAGTTCGGAGTCCGCACGAACCTACACAGTGCGCTTCGCGAGCAGTGTCGGGCCCGTCACTGTTGACATGCCGGTCTCCATGTTCGATGCTCGGCTCACCGTTCAGGCGCTTCCGCCTGATGGAACGCCGGCTGAGCAGTCGCCCTCCCTGGAGGATCTCCTGTTCCCCGACGGCCACGATGGGCCTGTTGCGCTTCTTCGATACGGCTCGCTTCAGAGCGACAGTTGGTACGCGTGGCCGGCAGTCCGCTCTGCCCGCAACGTCGAGATCGTTGGTGATGCCGTGCTGTTCGATGGGACAGCAGGAGCCGAACTGGCGACACTCGGCGACGGGACAGTCGATGTGCAGGCGGTCATCGGTGCAGCCCCATGGACGGTGGCGGGCGTCCTGCTCGATCAGGGCGAACCCGTCGGTGTCGTGACAGACGGAGCGCGTCTCGTCGCCTACCGCATCTCCGATCAGACCCTTCGTACGATCGTCGATGCGAGTGACCAAGAGACAACCATCTACTGCTCATCGGTAGGTGGTGATTCGATCCTGGTGACGAGCGGCATCGGCGACTCGACGTTCTACGACCTCTACTCGTTCGCCGACGGCACGCGGATCGCTCAGTTCGAGCCCGACAAGGCCTCCGGTTGCGGGGTACTCGCCCCGGACGGGTCGGTGTTCGTCTACTCGGCGGAAGTCTCACTCCACAGCCCGCAGACCGTCGTCCTGGCGTCGGCCGCCGACGGGAGCGAGATCGATCGGTGGTCCATCCTCGCGGATGCCCGCATAGGGTCGCCAACCCACTCTGCGCTCTCGTTCGATGGCCGCTACGTCGTCGCCGATCTCATGGTGCCGGTGGACGATGAGCCCTACGTGCAGAACCCGGACATAGGTCGCCGTTTCGTCGTCGATACCCAGACCGGAGATCAGTGGATGGTCGACACCTCCGCACAGGTCCTGTTCCCGCCTGGATAGCCGTCAATGCACAGCTGACGGCTTCCCGCACGCGCCATCGTGCGCGTTCCCCCACTGCCGCCAACCATACGAGGTACAAGGTACGAGATACGGTTTCCAGCGGAGCCGGTTTCGGTCCGCTAGGAACCTTGCCACACCGGCGGTCGCTTCTCTTTGAAAGCGGCGATGCCCTCAGCCGCGTCGTCGGTGCTGCAGAGGGCGGCGAACGCGCCGTTCATGTACGACATCGCCCTTCCGAAGGCGAGATCGGCCGACGCATAGAAGGACGTCTTTGCGGATCGCAGCGCGAGAGGGCTCTTCTCGGCGAGCTTCCTCGCCCATGATCGGGTCTCTTCTTCGAGAGCGTCATCAGGAACGACCCGGTTGATCAACCCGATCTCGGCAGCGGTAGCCGAAGAGATCAGCTCGCCGAAATAGAGCAACTCGAGCGCCTTCTTGCGTCCAACCGATCTGGAGACCGGAATGACCGGACCCACGCAGTTGAGTCCGACGTTGATCGCCGTCAGGCCGAAACGGGCGCTTTCCGCTGCGATCGCCAGATCGGCAGCTGCAACCGTGCCTGCCCCATTGGCGACCGCTACGCCATGCACCTGGGCGATGATCGGCTTGGAGATGTCCATCATCGTGGCGAGCGGGCGCTCCATCAGATCGGTCCAAGCCCTGTATTCCTGCTCCGACTTGCCCGGGAACTCGTTGAGATCGATACCGGCGCAGAACACCCTGCCGGCTCCCCGAAGGATGATCACATGCACGCGCCCGTCCTCGTCGAGGCGTCTCAGGGCAGCGTCGAACTGCGTAGCGAGCGGTGTGTTGAAGGTGTTGAGCTTGTCAGGACGGTTGAGCGTCACGACCCCGACGGCATCTTCGCCGATCTCGACTGAAACCGCATCGAAGTCCACCACATCCTCCCGATTCGACGACAGACAACCCTACCGCGCCGACCGCAGCCGCCGATGCGCCCGTCCTGCCGGTGATCTACCATCCTACGGAGGAGGGCCACGTGATTTTCTCGGACCGAACCATCAAGGAAGCACTCAAGGCCGGCCGGATTCTCATCGATCCCTTCGACGAGTCTTTCGTACAACCGTCGAGCGTTGACCTCCGAGTCGACCGTTTCTTTCGCGTCTTCGAGAATCACCGATACCCCCAGATCGATCCCAAACAGCTGCAGGACGATCTGACCACGTTGGTGGAGACTTCGGAGAACGAGCCGTTCATCCTCCATCCAGGCGAGTTCGTACTCGGATCGACCCTCGAACGCGTTCGCCTGGGCAACGATGTCGTGGCACGCCTTGAAGGCAAGTCGAGTCTCGGCAGGTTGGGCCTGCTGATCCACTCGACCGCCGGGTTCGTCGATCCTGGCTTCGACGGCTACCTCACCCTCGAGCTGTCGAACGTCGCCAAGCTGCCGATCGCGATCTATCCGGGCATGAAGATCGGGCAGATCTCGTTCTACGAGCTGACAACACCGGCCGAACACCCTTACGGGGACGTCGGCAAGTACCAGGGCCAGCGAGGACCAACCCCCAGCAGAATCCATCTGGATTTCTGAAGAACAGTCTTCAGTCCTCAGTCTTCAGTCATCGGTGAGAACGCGACGCAGAAGAACACGAGACCGTAGGGCGAGTGTCTTACCGAGAACCCGGAACCGGCAACCGAGAACGGCGAACCGGGAGCCGAAGGTCTCGCGGAATGGCCCGACTCGCTCTGAGAGCCTCAAGCCCTCAATCTTCAGTCATCAGGTGGAACGCGACGCAGAACAACGCAAGACCGCGGGGCGAGTGCTTGCTTCGCTCGCGGTTCTTGTCAGTCATCGGTCTTCGGTGAGCACGCGGCCGGGGAACAAGCAGAATGGGCGTCCTACCGGAAACTGAGAACCGAAAACCGGCTCACGGAGTGAGCCTCACCGCGTGGGCGAGGCGAACCGGTGTGATCGACACGAGCCCGTTTCCGACGGCCTCGACATCCGTTCCCGACAGGTCACCTTGCACCCGTAATCCGGTCGAGAAGTCGTGGATGAAGACGCCGGGCCGCACCTCCCTGAAGATCCGGTCGTATCCGACTTTGGCGAGGTCGGTGAACACCCGGGGCGTGTCGATCGTGGCGTTCGTGTCGAAGTTCACGTTCAAGAGATCCGCTCCAGGGAAGCCATCTCGCCGAGTTGTCGCAACGATATCCGCGCTCACCGCGGCTGCGCGAACCCATTGCTCAGGCTCCTCGCCCGCCCACACGCGCTTCGCCCAACTCCGATGATCATGTGCCACGCCTGTAGAAAAGGCAATCGCAGGAATACCGGCGATCCAACCCTCAGCAGCAGCCCCCGCGGTCCCGCTCGAAAGGAAGAAGGCAAGGCTGTCGTTGAGACCGATGTTGATTCCCGAGACGACCATCTCCGGCGGCTCCCCGAACAGGGAGTGCACACCGAGCTGGGTGCAGTCGGCAGGGAACCCATCGGCGACCGCTATCTCGACCCCGTCACGCACGATCCTCGTAACGTTGATCTCCCCGAAACGGGTAATGGCCTTCCCGATCCAGCTTCGTTCCCGGTCGGGCACCACCACTTTCACCTCCTCGATGTCCTGCAACGCCCGGACAAACGGAAGCAGCGCGGGAGAGTCGACACCATCGTCGTTGGTCACCAGGAGGTACCCCATCGCCGGAGAGGGTACCCGGAACGGCAGGAACCCCCGGTATCCCGGGGGTTCCTGCAGTCCTCGGCGAGTTGGAGGAAGGGGGACTCCGTAGTGCTCTCTTCGAGGACGCTGCCGTCGTTCATATCGGCAGGGAATCGCCACAACTTGAGGCGTATACGAAGCACCCCCAGCCGGGAGGGAGTGGCCGAGGGTGCTTGCGTTCGAACTCGCCGGGGTTATCCGGAGATGCTTCAACTTTATCACGACGGGCTTATTACGACAATGCTTCTGACCGAGCAGATACTTATGCCTGCGAATCCCTCTCTCTCTCAGAAGTGAGTGGCGCCATCATGGAACGTTCTGATACAGTTTGGTTATGCTCAACCCGAGAGAACTCCAGATATTCCTTGCCGCCGCAGAAACCGAGAACTTCTCGGAGGCTGCACGTCGACTCAACATCTCCCAACCGGCCATCTCGATGCAGATCAGATCGCTCGAGGAGAAGCTGAACCTCCCCCTCTTCACCCGAACGGGCAGGCAGGTCAGCCTGACCGACTCCGGTCGGGTGCTGGTGCCCATGGCACGTGACGTCATCGACCACACGATCCGGCTGGAAGAGGCCATGGCATCACTCCAAGGCGATGTGGTCGGGATCCTCAAGCTCGGTTGCAGCACGGCGGCCGGCAAGTACGTGGTTCCTCGATTGATGGCGGGCTTTCACACCCGCTACCCGAAGGTTGGGTTGGTGTGTGATGTCACGGGTCGACGCGAGGCACTCCAATCGCTGCGCGATGGAGATGTGCTCCTCGCGATGACGAGCCTGCGGGAGCCATACAAGGGTATCGAGTACCGGCCCTTCCTGACCGACCGCATCGTGCTGATCGTCCCTCCGGATCATCCGTGGGCAGCGCTCGACCGACCGCTGAAACCGAAGGAACTGCTGTCGGGTCAGTTCATCCTCCGTGAGTCCATGTCGGGAACCCGATCGGCCGTAGCGGAAGGTCTGTCGTGGCACGACATGTCCCTGGACGACCTCGAACGCGTCATGGTGCTCGGCAACTCGGAGGCGATCTGTGCAGCGGTACAGGAGAAGATCGGCGTTGCGTTCGTCTCGACCTCTGTCGCGTGTGAGGCGGCCAAGGTGGGTACGGTCGTTCCCGTGTCTGTCGAGGACATGGAGCTGACCACCACGTTGTATCTGGCACGCGACACCGACCGGCCGGCGACGCGATCGCAGGCCGCGTTCTGGGAGTTCGCGTTCGCCCCGGAGAACGACCACATCCGCAACAGGCCGAGCCTGCCAGCAGATCGAATCTGCTGACCGGATGAACCGATCCCGCCCTGTGCTGGTCGCCGTCATGGCGGCTCTGGCCGCAGCATGGGGAACCATCCCTCTGATCGTCCGATCCGTACCCCTCTCCTCTCAGCAACTCGCAGCGCTTCGCCTCTGGTTCGGTGCGCTAACGGTGCTGGGCGTTCTCGCCATCCGCGGGGGCCTGCGGCTGCGCCGCACCGACCCCCTCGCGCGCATCGCCGGCCTGGGTGTGCTCTTGGCGATCCATTGGGCGGCTTTCTTCTGGGCGATCGACACGACCACCGTCGCCGTCGCCATCGTTGTCGTCTATCTGGGTCCGGTGGCGATCGCCACCCTCTCTCCGAGGATCCTCGGAGAGCCCCTCAGTGCCGGCTCGGTCGTGAGTCTGGCCGTCGCTCTCGGTGGCGTGATCTTGGTGGCCCGCCCACACGGGGGAGCAACTGTCGAAGGAGTCGTCGCAGCCCTGATCGCTGCTGCGACGTTCGCGGTGATGGTTCTGATAGGCAAGCCGGCGGCTCAGGCCGTGGGCGGGTTGAAGCTGGCAGGACTGCAAATGGCGGTCGCCGCGGTTGTCTCGACCCCCTGGGCGGTGTCCGCCCTTCATGAGATACCGGCCCACTGGTGGCAGATCTCCCTCCTCGGGATCGGCCTCACCGGATTAGGCCTGACCATCTACTGGTCGCTGATCAGCATCCTGCCCGTCACGACCATCGCGATCGCCTCCTACATCGAGCCGGCCTCCGCGGTGATATGGGCCGCGGTGTTCCTCTCCGAGCCTGGCGACGTGTGGTCGTGGGTGGGTGTGGCGTTGGTGATCGCCGCAGGCATCTCGGCAGGAAGAGGCGACAGGCTCACGTTGTGAGCCGTACCTCGTACCACATTCGCGACCCGCTCTTCGACCGCGGGGCGGCCGGGCCCATACGAGGTACTAGATGCCCCTTACGTGGTTGGTCCATGGGCCAACCACTCCGCTGTCAGCTCTTCTTGAAGATCGCTGCGGCTCCCATACCGCCACCGATGCACATACTCACGATGCCGTACCCGACGTCACGGCGCTTCATCTCGTGCAACAGTGTCGCCGTGAGCTTGGCGCCGGTGCACCCCAGCGGATGGCCAAGTGCGATCGCGCCGCCGTTGACGTTCACCTTCTCCGGATCGATGCCAAGCTCGCGCACGCAGTAGACCGCCTGGCTCGCGAACGCCTCGTTCAACTCGATCAAGCCGATGTCATCAAGGCTCAAACCTGCGGCCTTCAAAGCTTTCGGGATGGCGACCGACGGTCCGATGCCCATAATCGCCGGATCGACACCCGCTACCTGATAGGTGACGAGTTCGGCGAGTGGCTCGAAGCCCAGATCCGCAGCGCGCTCCTTTGTCATGAGCAGCTCGACAGCGGCTCCGTCGGACATCTGCGACGAGTTGCCGGCGGTCGAAGTTCCGTTGATCTTGAACGCCGGCCTCAGCTTGGCAAGTCCTTCGAGGGTGCTCTCCCGGGGCCCATCGTCGGTGTCGAACGTGAACCCCTTGCCGTCGGCGCTTACGGCGACGGGAATGATCTCGTCGGCGAACTTGCCTGCTCTCTGCGCCGCAACCGCTCGTCGTTGCGATTCGAGCGCGAAACGATCCTGTTCTCCGCGGTCGACCCCGAAGCGTTCGGCCACGTTCTCGCTCGTCATCCCCATCGACTCGTACGCTGTGGGCATGTGCTCAGCAAGCCACGGGTTCGGCGCCGGCTTGCTACCGCCCATGGGAATCATCGTCATCGACTCGACCCCGCCCGTCAGGATGATGTCGGAGAAGCCGGCTGAGATGTGCGCGGCACCCGTTGCGAGGGTCTGCAGCCCGGAGCTGCAGAAGCGGTTCATCGTCATCGCCGGCGTCTCGAGTGGGAGGCCTGCTCGTAGGGCGGAGATCCGGCCAACGTTCATTCCTTGCTCGCCTTCCGGCATTGCACAGCCGATGATGACGTCGTCGATCGACGCCGGGTCGAGTTCAGGGGTCCGCTCCAGGAACCCCTGGATCAACAGCGCAAGAAGCTCATCGGGTCGAGTCTCTCGTAGGGATCCCTTGTACGCTTTGCCGACCGCTGTCCGGTAGGCATGGGTGACGACAACGCTCATGTGCTTCTCGCTTCCTCAGTTCCTCAACGGTTTGCCGGTTGCCAGCATGTGCTGGATTCGTTCGATCGTCTTCTCCTCGTGACATAGCTCGAGGAACACCTCACGCTCCAGGTCGAGCATCTCTTGCTCGGTCCGTTCGGTGCCCTGAGCAACGTCGCCTCCACAGATCACATACCCGAGCTTGTTGGCGAGGTGCTGGTCGTACTCACTGATGTACCCGCCGCCCCGCATGCCGTGCGCCGCGATCTTGACCGCCGCGGCGCCGTCCCTCCCAGGCACCTTCACCGAGCCTGGCCTCGGCGGTTTGTACCCGCCTTCGACGAGGGCGAGCACGTCTTTCTTGGCGGCCGCCAGAAGGGTATCCGGGTTGAGGTGGACCATGTCGGTTGGTCGCAGGTACCCGAGATCCCTGGCTTCTTCTGCGCTCGTCGACACGGTTCCCAGTCCGATTGTCCTGAAGATCTTCTCCATGAACGGGAACAGATTGGCGTTGACGCCGGCCGGCACGCTGCCGTAGTGACGAAACGCCATCTCTTTGCATCCGCCACCGGCCGGAATCAGTCCGACGCCCAGCTCGACCAGCCCCATGTATGTCTCTGCAGACGCTCGAACACGATCACCGTGCAGCACCGCCTCGCAGCCGCCGCCGAGTGCCATCCCTCGCGGCGCCACGACAACCGGCCCCTTGCAGTACTTCATCCTCATGTAGGCGTTCTGGATACCCGCGATAGCTCCACCGAGCTCGTCCCACATGTTGGACATGACCAGCATGCCAACCAGGCCGATGTTGGCCCCGACGGAGAAGTTGGCGGCTTCGCTCCCGACCACCAGCCCGACCAGCTCTCCGCCGTCCACCTTCTCCACGGCCTTGTCGAGTATCTCGATGATCTGCGCGTCGATCGAGTTCATCTTGGTGTGGAACTCGACGAGTCCTACACCATCTCCCATGTCGTAGAGCGTCGCGCCGTCGTTCTCTTCGATGATGCCGAGGTCCGCGATCGAGATGATGTCGCCCATCCCGGGGACAGGCAGGTACTCGTTCGCGTTGACATCCCAATAGTGGAGGGCGCCGCTGCGTCGCACGTACCACGTGCCGTCCGACTCCGAGAGCATCGTGTCGACAACTGGTGGGATCGTCATGCCTTCTTCACGCATCCGCTTGACTGAGGCCTCGACACCGATCGCGTCCCACGTCTCGAACGGTCCGAGTTCGTAGTTGAACCCCCAGCGGATCGCTCTGTCGATATTGACGGGGTCATCGGAGATGACACCAAGCAGGCCGGCCGAGTAGATGCAGGTTTCGGCGGTCGTCTTCCAGGCGAGCTGCCCTGCAACGTCTTCATACCAGACGATCTCGCGCACCCGATCACGCACATCCTCGAGGTTTCGCGCAGCTCCGATCGAGTCGAACCGGACCTTCGGCTGCGTCTCGTACTTCATCGTGTCGAGGTTGAGGACGAGGATCTCTCGATTTCCTTCGGCGTCGCGCGTCTTCTTGTAGAAACCCGTGCCCGTCTTCTCACCGAGATCACCCCTCTCGACGAGCGTCACCAGGGCGGCTGGGGGAACGAAGCGTTCGCGCCACGGGTCGTCGTCAGATCCGTCCGCGATGGTGCGCAGTACATGGACCATCGTGTCGAGGCCGACGACGTCTGCGGTCCGGAAGATGGCCGACTTGGGGCGGCCGGTTGCCGGTCCAAAGATCTTGTCGACTTCGGTGATGCCGACCCCGAGCTCGGTCATCCAGTGAAACACCGAGGTCATGGCGAACGTGCCGATACGGTTGCCGACGAAGTTCGGGGTGTCCTTGCCGTAGACGATGCCCTTGCCGAGAACTCTCGATCCAAAGTCGGCCATCGCCGCCAGGACGGCGGGGTCCGTGTCGACGCACGGCACCAGTTCGAGTAGATGCAGGTAGCGCACGGGGTTGAAGAAGTGGGTGACGAGGAAGTTCCTCCGGAAGTCGTCGCTTCTCGCTTCCGCCATGGCAGCGACCGACAGCCCGGAGGTATTGGACGAAACGACCGTCCCGGGCACTCGATGTTCGTCAACCATGGCGAACACCTTCTGTTTGATATCGAGCCGTTCGACGACCACTTCGACGATCCAGTCGACCTCTCCCAGCTTGTCGAGATCGTCCTCGTAGTTGCAGGCCGTCACGAATGACGCGAAGTCCTTGCGGTACAGCAGCGCCGGCTTCGCGCGCTGCATCGCTTCCAGCCCGGCAGCCGATATGCGGTTGTGTACGTCGGCGAGCGTGAGACCTCGTGCCTTCTCGGCGTCGGTCAGCTCTGTCGGAGCGATGTCGAACAAGTAGGAGGGAATGCCCGCGTTTGCGAGCTGCGCAGCGATGCCCTGTCCCATGACTCCCGATCCCAGTACTGCCACTCGGCTGATGCCCATCGGTCCTCCATGATCAGATGCCTCAACACTATCGGATACGCGGACCATTCCGTTCGCGACAGCAAGCGAGCGGCGGTTCGCCAAGCGAACCGCCAGTCTTCAGTCTTCAGCAAGCAGCCTGGAACCACACCAGACCGCAGGGCCAGGCGAGCCTCTCTCAGCCGGCAGCCGACCAGCTGCCGCACACAGCCTCCTACCGCAACGAGAGCCCCCCTACGCTGCACTCACGAAGAGGCCAACAGGCCCGTGCAACGAGGAGCCTGTTTCGGTGTCGGTCGGTACCGATGGCCTCCAGCAGGCTGTGACCGGCCTACGCGACCTCGAACAACACGGGACACCAGGACAACGGTCTTACCGACAACCCATGACCAAGACGGCCCGCAAAAGCGGGCCTACACCACATCCCGGCCGAGGTCGGAGAAGAGGGTGAACTCGGGCAGGAACGTCATCTGCACCATGCCCGTGGAACCACTCCGGTGCTTCGCGACGATCACCTCGGCCAGCCCCTTCGTATCTTGGGCTTCCGGGTGGTAGTACTCGTGCCGGTAGATGAACATGACGATGTCCGCGTCCTGCTCGATAGCACCGGATTCCCGCAGGTCGCCGAGGCGGGGACGCTTGTCTTCCCGAGATTCCAGGCTGCGGTTCAGCTGCGAGACGGCAAGGATCGGAACGTCGAGTTCTCGAGCGAGGTTCTTCAACGATCGCGAGATCTCTGCGATCTCCTGCTGACGGTTCTCCCGTGCCGAACCCTGCATGAGCTGGAGATAGTCGATGATGATCAATTGGAGGCCGTGGGCTCGCCGCAGCCGCCGGCTCTTCGCGCGGATGTCGGTCACGGTGAGCTGCGGCGAATCATCGATGTATACCGGGATCTGATACATCTTCGACGCGGCGTGGACGACTTTTTGCCACAACTGCGGCCCCAGCTGCCCTGTGCGCAGCTTCATCGAGTCGACTCGACCTGTTGAGCACAACAGGCGCTGGACGATCTCTTCCCTGCTCATCTCGAGGGAGAAGATCGCGACGGTACCGCCGCCTATCGCTACGTTCGTGGCGATATTGGACACGAGGGTGCTCTTGCCCATCGATGGTCGTGAGGCGACGACGACGAGGTTGGCCGGCTGGAGACCGCCGAGTTTCTTGTCCAGGTCTCTGAAACCGGTCGGGAGTCCGGTCAGTTCGGAACCACGGGCCTCCATCTCTTCGATGGTCTCCAAGGCACCGTGAAGCAATGGGCTCATGGGCACGAGACCTTCGCCGACGCGATGCTCGGCGACGCGCAGCACCGTTTGCTCCGCCTGGTCTAGAACGATCGAGATCTCCTGATCGGTCATGATGGCGAGGTCCCCGAGCACTCCGCCCGCATGGATGAGTCGGCGACGCAGACCATGCTCCTCGACGATGCCGGCGTAGTACTCGATGTTGGATGTCGTAGGAACGGCGTCCATCACATCCGACAGGTAGCCGGCACCGCCAATACGATCCAGCTCACCCTTGCGATGCAGTGCGTCGGAGACCGTCAGGGCGTCGATCGGCTGGTTGGCGTTGTACAGATCGATGATCGCTTCGAAGATCGCCTGGTGTGCCGGAACGTAGAAGTCGTCCGACTCCAGCTTGTCCATGACGAGGTTGGCAGCCTCGGCGGACAGCATGATCGCGCCCAGGACCGACTCCTCCGCCTCCCGGTTGTGGGGGGCGACCCGCATCCTGCGGACTGAGCCGCTTGGAGCGGACGAAGTGGCGCGGTCGGTCATGCTATGCGGGGATCACATCCAGGGAGAGTGGGAACTCCACGTCGGGGTGAAGCTTCACTCGAATCTCGTAGAGCCCGATGCTCTTGATCGGTTCGGTCAGTTGGATCCGGCTCTTGTCCAGTTCGACGCCGGTGAACTTCTTGACACCTTCGGCGATGTCATTCTGTGTCACAGAACCGAACAGCCTTCCTTCGTCGCCCGCGCGTGCAGCGACGACGACTCGTGTCCCGACGAGCGTCTTGGCAATCGACTCGGCTGCCTCGAACTCCCGCCGGTCCGTCTCCCTTCGAACACGCAGCGATGCCTCGGCATTCTTCAGCGCGCCCGAAGTGGCTTTCACGGCGAGGTTCTTCGGAAGCAGGTAGTTGCGTCCGTAACCCTCCGAGACGTCGACGACGTCTCCCTTTCCGCCCAACTGGGGCACATCGGCGATGAGTATGAGCTTCATCGCTTGATGTAGGGGAGAATGGCCATTTCACGGGCGTTGCGGATCGCGCGGGCGACCTTGCGCTGGTGCTGAGCGCAGTTCCCCGTCACTCGCCGTGCCCTGATCTTGGCGCGGTCGGACATGTAGTTCCTGAGCACCGCTACATCCTTGTAGTCGATGTAGTCGATCTTCTCTTTACAGAAGTAGCAGGGCTTCGGCTTGCGTTGCCGCAGGTTCGTCTGCTGCCCTCTGCGCCGTGACGACGACTTCGCTTTCTGTGCCATATGTGTCCTCTCTAGAACGGCGCCTCGTCAGGGCCGTAGTCGTCCCGAGCGACCGGCGCGGCGGGTGCCGGCTTCGAGCCGCCCCAGTCTCCGCCGTCACGTGCGGTCTTGGTGACCGATGCGGTTGCCCAACGGAGTGATGGGCCGATCTCGTCGATACGAAGTTCGACGACGGACCGCTTGTCTCCGTCCTGGGTCTCCCACTGTCGCTGTTCGAGACTGCCGGCGACGATCACCCTCGTGCCCTTCTGCAGAGATTCGGCGGCGTTCTCTGCAGCCTCACGCCACAGGGTGCCACCGAAGAAGCTCGTTTGCTCCTGCCACTCGCCGCCCTGATCACGCCATCTCCGGTTGACTGCAATCCGAATCTTGGCCATCGCGACGCCGGATGGGGTGAAGCGAAGTTCAGGGTCCTCGACGAGGTTGCCGATGAGGGTCACGTTGTTGGTCGCCATTGAAATCTCTCTCCTTGCCGTTCATCCCACCTGCATCGTGGCACGCGGGTGGGACAAGAACGACGGTTACTCGTCGGGTCGGATGATCTTGTGGCGTACCACCAGGTCCGCCAGCGACAGAACCCTGTCGAGATCGTCGACCACGTCGGGCTCGGCCTGGAAGTTCAGTACCGAGTAGTAACCCTCGTGAAGATGATTGATCTCGTAGGCAAAACGCCGCTTGCCCCACAAGTCCCGCTTCTCGACCATCCCGCCCCGGCTCAGAAGGAACTCCTCCGTCTGCTCGACGAGCTTCTGGTAGTCGCTCTCGGCCAGTTCGGGCCGATGAATAGTCATCAACTCATAGCTTCGCATTCCACCTCCTTTGGACATCCGCTCCTCGCGGAAGGCCCCGCCGTTCGACGGAGCAGGGTTCGGCGATACGCCGAGGGAAGCGGTCGGAGTGTAGCCAGGCGTGCGGCGTCTCCGAAAGCGGGAACCCGGCTTGGATTTCCCGATCTAGTCAAGGGAGCAGCACCGACCCGACTGGAATGGCGGAGAGTGGCCCGCCTGCGGGCGCTTCGACCGCCCACCGGTACGGGTCCGGTGGCCCATAGGTTGGACACGGGTCGGTTTCACAGAGGGGCATGGTGCGCGCCTCGATGAGGGTCCCGTCGTTGGCGAAGAACGCTATGTCGAGGGAAATCAACGTGTCCTTCATCCAAAAGCGCGTCGTTGTGATGTCCGGGAACTCGAACAGCATCCCTTCGATCCCTTCGAGTGCCGAAACGCCACCGAGCCCCTGGGACCGTTGAGCGGTGGTGGATGCGACAGCGACCGTCAGGGTCCGACCGGCCACCTCGATCTGTCGCACGGGGAATCCGTGCCAGCCGGCCGCCGACGACGTGCATCCTGCTGCGATGAGCAGCGCAACGAGGAGTGCTCTCATCCGCCCAGCAGTTCGGCCGCCGCTTCGCTGCCCATGTGGTAGCTCTCCTCGTCGCTCGGGAACGCTCCCGTTCGCACATCCTCGACGTAGCGCTGCATCGCTTCGACCGCGGTCCCGTAGAGGTCGGCGTACTGGCGAACGAACTTGGCGACATGGCCGGTGTTGAGGCCAAGGAGGTCGTGAAACACGAGCACTTGCCCGTCCGTGTCGGCTCCCGCTCCGATGCCAATCGTGGGAACCGGTACCTCCTTCGTGACCATCCCGGCGAGCAGGTCGGGGATGCCTTCGAGGACGATCGAGAACACGCCTGCCTCGGTGAGCGCCACGGCGTCGGCGATGAGTTCCCTGGCCGCGGGTCCGAGCTTGCCCTGGACCTTGTAGCCGCCCATTGTGTGGACCGACTGAGGTGTGAGCCCAAGGTGACCCATGACGGGGATTTCGGCGTCGATGATCGCCTCGATGACCGGTACCCTCTTGCGGCCCCCTTCGAGTTTGACCGCCTCTGCCCCGCCTTCTCGGATCAGGCGGCCGGCGTTGACCACGGTGGCTTCTCTCGACACGTGGTAGCTCATCCACGGCATGTCGCCGACGACCAGGGCGTTGGGCTTGGCTCTGCTGACCGCTGCCGTGTGGTGCACCATGACGTCGATATCGACCCGGAGCGTGTCGTCGAACCCGAGGACGGTGTTCGCGAGCGAGTCTCCGACGAGGATGATGTCCACGCCGGCTGCATCGGCGATTCTGGCGCCCGGAGTGTCGTAGGCGGTGACCATCGCGAGACGCTCGCCGCCTTTTCTCTCGATGATTCTCGGAACGGTGATCTTGTTGGCCATGGTTGGCTCCTCTCTCCCCACCGCGACGGGTTGGGGGAATGCTCGTGGCCGCCACACAGCCTACCGTTCCGTGCCGGTCACGGGACGGTAGGGTTGCGATGGGTGAAGGATGTTTGAGTCTGCGCTGCTCGTGGAGGTGCCCGAGGCCGAAGAGGCCGTCGGGCGATGGCGGTCCCTGCTCGATCCGGTGTCCGTGATGGGCATTCCCGCTCACATCACGATTCTCTATCCGTTCTTGAACCACGTGACCGAGCACACCTTGCGGGCTGTCCGGGAAGTCGCCTCGTCGGTGCCTTCCTTCTCGTTCACACTCGATTCGGTGGCCAAGTGGCCCGGCGTGGTGTACCTGGCACCGACTCCCACCGATTCGTTTCGGGAGTTGACCAAACGGGTGATGAAACACTGGAGCGGTCTCCGTCCCTACGAGGGCAAGTTCAACGACATCGTTCCTCACCTGACGGTCGCCGAGAATGTGGACGATGAGCATCTCGCAGCAACGATCACCGACGACCTGCTCACTCACCTCCCAATCGCGGCGCGGGCGGAGGAGATCGCTCTCTGGGCGACCGACGGCGCCTCGTGGACGGCGCACACGTCGTTCCCACTGGGCAGTGGCGGCACCCCGACAGAAGCCTGAGCCGCGCGTCAGTGGTCGTCCGGACCCGTCGCGACGGCACGGTAGTGACGACGCCAGATGAGCCGATACACACCCAGCCGTTCCGGCAGAGTACGAAGTCCGGGAATGAATGGAATCAGAACGAGTACGAGTGCCAGCAGACCAACGATGCCGAGCACGATGATGTCCCCGTTGTCAGACGTGCTCGCCGGCGGGAACTGATACCAGAACGAGACGGGCAGCAGCCAGATCTGACCCGGCCAGTTCCCGAGTGTCGCCGCCATGCCCCACTGATCACCGCCGAGGCCGTCCGTAAGACCGATGTCGTCGAAGTACTTGCCGTCTGCGATGTAGAGCTGAGACCGCGTGTAGTCCATCACAAAGAAGCCCGGATGGCCTGGTACATCGTCGATCAACGCGGCATCGACCGCGCCACTCTGAGCAAGGGTCAGCATGGTGTGCAGCATCGTCGGCAGTGGTCCCGCGGCGTCGGGAGCGACCGTCGCAGCCTGCAACCCTGCCGCATCGAGAGCCTTCCCGTAGGCATCAAACCACTGGGTCCGCTGTTCCACGGTCGCCGATTGATACTCGTCAATCGCCGATCGAAGGACCGACCCATCCGTGGCGAACGTGCCGAGCGGGTCGAGCACGAGATCCCGGGAAGCATCAATCGGGGTCGTCACGCCTGCGAGGCGCTGCGGTGAGAACCATCCGAAGAGCGACTGAGCGGCATCGAGGTTGTTCGTGTAGGGCGGACCGTACGTCGCTATGTCACTCGTTCCATCCAACTGGGCAAGCGCCGTCGAAAGGAAGTCTCCCGGGTCCTGGGTGGCCCACTCCTTGAAGGTCACCGCCTGGCGTTGGGCACTGCCGAACACGAATGCAAGGCCGACCGAGAGCAGGGCCATGACGACGAAGGCGATCACGATCTCCTTCAGAAGGTCATAGGAGCGGTACTCGCCGTTCCAGTCATGGACAGGTCGAATACTCACGAGGTCACCTCCTCCCGAGCTTCTTCACCGATGGGTGGGCAGACACCCCGCAGCCTGACGAGCAGGATGTGAATGCCCACCACGAGTGCCACTGCGAGCGGAAGGACCATCACGTGCATTGTCAGAACTTGCTGCGTGTCGAGAAGGTTGAGGAACGCTCCCATGCCCGTGGCGTTGAGACCATCTTTCGCCTGCGTTGCGATCCACTGGGCCTCGAAGTTCTGCTGCGACACGTACCCCGTGAGCGCGGTGATGATCGACGCGAGCAGGGCAATCGCGCCCATCGCCCAGGTGAGTCCCCTCCTGCCGCGCCAGGTTGCCAGAAGGAACTGGGCGACCAAGTGCAGGATCATGAAGAAGAAGAACAGCTGTACCGACCACATGTGCGTGGCGTCGACGAACTTCCCGAACGACGACGTGTGCCGCCAGCCCGGCCCTCCTGCCGCCAGCACGATTCCGGAGAGGATGATCACGCCAAGGGAGGACAGCGTCGCGACCCCAAACGTATACGTCCACGATGCCACGTAGGCAGGTTCCGAGGAGGGAAGCAGCCTACTCCACGGGATGTTGTGGAGCACCCAGCGTCGAACTGAGCCCGTCCAGCCGAGACCAGGGTCGTCGACGTCAGGCGCCGTATCGGGCTCCGCAGCACGTCCCTTCGGAAATGGCAGGGCGATCGCCAGGGCGAACACCATCACCATCATCAATAGGACGACGAGGTTTGCGACCGTGATCCGAAACCAACCGATCACTATCACGTGCTGAGCGCCACCCAAGTCGATCACGGCTGTCAACCTCCGGACTGCTGGATGATAGCTTCCGCGATGATTCGTTCGTCACTCACCCGTGAGAGCGCTCACCACGTTCGCGTACATGGCCTGCTTGATCGCGGTGAGTGTCGGTCCGTCCTTCTCGGCCAGCGACGCTGCGAGCTCGATTGCGACAGGAAGCACCTGTTCCTCGGAGACCGCATGATCGACGATCCCCGCCTCGGTCGCCGCAGTCCCCCCGAATCGGTGCGCCGTCGTCATCACCGTGTGAGCGACCTGCGGCGCCAACCGAGCCTGGATCAAGGCGGCCATGCCGTCCGTGAACGGGATGCGGATGTCCACTTCCGGCATGGAGAAGAAACCACGTTCGGCACGCATCACCCTGAAGTCATGTGAGAGCGCCCACATGGCGCCGGCCGCGAAGCAGTGCCCGTTGATCGCGGCAACAGTCGGTCGGGGAAAGGTGAGCGTACGGGCGAGAAGGCGCTGGGTAGCCATGGCCAGCTCAACGAACGTCATGTCTGCCTCGTCGCTCATTGCCCAGTCCAGGTCGAGCCCATTCGAGTAGAACTTGCCGGTACCCGTCGTCACCAGCGCAGATGGGGACCCTGTGGACGCGACCTCGTCCAGCAATAGCCCGATCCGGTCGAGAGAGCGGCGGTTGAATCGGTTGTCATCAGCGTCCATCGTCATCACGAACACCGTGCCGTCTCGCGTCAGGTCAAACCCCATGTCTCCTCCCCATCATCGTTGGCACGAGACCTCTGCCCGGGGCCATCGTTCGGTCAACCCGCCATCGTGGACGATGTACAGGTAGCTCTCGACGTCGGACTGTCCCTGCCAGATCTCCTCGTCCTTGTGACGCACACCCGTCGGGTCGAGTCCTCCAGGAGTCGAATCGAACTCCGCATACGTGAGCACGGTTCCGTCATCGGCGGTCAAGGTTCCGAGCTGTCCTTCCGGATCGTGCGCATACTGCCTACCGAGGAACCTGATGAACACCACCTTGTCGGTGTCGCACTCCTTGAACCCTTGGAACTCGACCATGATGCCGTTCGAGACGATGTCGCCGGAGGGTGTGTACCAGGGACCGAACTGGTTGGTCGAGCAGCCCGCGAGTACCAGGGCGAGCACACCGAGAATGAGTCGTCGTCTCAGAACCACGCTCCCCGCGGCACCAAGAGCACCACGATCGCAAGCGACGCGAACAGGGCCGCGGTCGGACCGAATGCGGATCCCGACTGCTTCTTCAGCCTGGCGGCGGCGATGTGCGCGATCGCGGCGGCGGTGATCATCCCGATGGGATGCAAGTAGGCATGGAAGAAGTCCAGCTCCCATCCCCTGTTCGTGACCCACACCAGGATGCCGAGCAGTACCTGAAGATCGAAGAAGCCCACGGTCACCGCCACGATCCGCGAATACCCCATCGACCACTCCTCCTTGCGCGCCCACAGGGTGATGCCGGCGACGACGGTTGCAAGCAAGCCTGCAATGACGAGCCAGCGAACGACGGAATGTACGGTGATCAGTACCTCAGCCATGGAGGACCTCCTCGGCATCATTGTGTGCGAGTTCCCGGAGGAGGTCAAACCACGTCGACATATGTCCGTGCCCGTGCGACAATGTATCGAATCGATATAGCGATTTACCCATGCTGGATCTTGCCATCCTCGGCTTCTTGAAGGAGCAACCGCGCCACGGCTACGACCTTCGGCGCAGACTGAGCGAACTGGGCCTTCGCTCGGTGTCGTTTGGTTCGCTCTATCCGGCGCTCAGGAGGCTCGATCGAAACCACTTCGTCGAATCTCTGGACGGTGCCCGCCGCAAGAAGGTGTACCAGATCACTACGGCCGGGGAAGCCCGGTTCAAGGAGCTGATCGAGAACAGGACTACCGAGGATGAAGACGACCGCTCGTTCAACCTTCGCGTTGCGTTCTTCAAGTATCTGGACCCGGAGGCGCGCCTCCGGCTCCTCGAGCGGCGCAAGATCATCCTCTCCGATCGGGCAGACCACGACCTTGCTCGCCTCCACAGGGCCCGCGAGCGCATCGATCGCTACACACTCTCACTCATCGAACGAGAAGCGAACCACACCGCCGCGGACATCGACTGGCTCGAGGAGCTGATCGCCACCGAGGAGGCCACCCTCCGTAGGCGCAAACCCGCAACAGGACGATCGAGAAGGATGACAACATGAGCACCATACGCGTCGCCATCGCCGGCCTTGGCAACTGTGCGAACTCCCTGATCCAGGGGGTCGAGTTCTACCAGGATGCCGACCCGTCGCGGCCGGTGCCAGGGTTGATGCATGTGGAGATGGACGGCTACCACATTCGCGATCTGGAGTTCGTCGCGGCGTTCGACGTCGATGCAACGAAGGTCGGCGTGGACATCTCGAAAGCGATGTGGCGCGGACAGAACGACACGTACCGGTTCGCTGATGTGGACGCCAGTGGCGTCGACGTGCTCAGGGGGCCGACGCTCGACGGACTCGGCACGTACTACCGGGGGATGGTCGAAGAGTCGCCTGCCGAACCGGTCGACGTCGCTGCCGCGCTACGGGATGCAGGAGCGGACGTCCTCGTCAACTACCTCCCCGTCGGGTCTGAGCAGGCCGCCAGAGCCTATGCGGAAGCTGCCCTCGAAGCCGGGGTCGCGCTCGTGAACTGCATCCCGGTGTTCATCGCTTCGGACAAGACATGGGCGCGGCGCTTCCGAGATGCCGGACTGCCGATCGTCGGCGACGACATCAAGTCGCAGGTGGGCTCCACGATCGTTCATCGCCAGCTCGCACGTCTGTTCGAGGATCGGGGCCTCACCCTCGACCGCACCTACCAACTCAACGTCGGCGGCAACATGGATTTCATGAACATGCTCGAGCGCGAACGGCTCGAATCCAAGAAGATCTCGAAGACGAGGGCCGTCACATCGCAGCTCGATCACGGGCTCGCCGAACGCAACGTTCACATCGGACCATCCGATCATGTGCCATGGCTCACCGACCGCAAGTGGGCGTACATCCGACTAGAAGGAAGCGGCTTCGGCAACGTGCCGTTGAACGTCGAGCTGAAGATGGAAGTGTGGGACTCGCCGAACTCGGCAGGGGTCGTCATCGATGCAGTCCGCGCAGTGAAGATCGCCAAGGATCGTGGCATTGCAGGCCCTCTCATCGGACCGTCCGCCTACTTCATGAAGAGCCCGCCGGTCCAGTACAGGGATGAGCAGGCCCGGGGTCTCGTCGAGGAGTTCATCGCGGACGGCGAGACGGAGCGTCAACGCATCGACGACTACCTGTAGGGCGGGCTTCGCCCGCCCCTGCCTCGTCCTGGTACCTGGTATTTGGCACCGCTCCCCAATGTGGCCGAACGCGTGTGGTCGACCCTGAGGACTGAGGACTGAGGACTGAGGACTGCGAGCGGAGCGAGCCCCTACAGACGGTCCCGAATCCACGCGATGTCGGTGGCTTGTGCCTCGGCGCCTTCTGGTGTCTCCACCACGACCGGTGCGCCGGCACCACGAATCACGTGGATCAGCAACTCCGTCGGGATCTCGCCGTCACCGAGGTTCGTGTGCCGGTCGCGACGGCTCCCGAACAGGTCCTTCGAGTCGTTGGCGTGCACGAGATCGATACGGCCCGCGGCTCCAACCACACGAGAGACGAGGTCCTCGAGTTCCTCTCCTGCCGCCCACGCGTGACACGTGTCCAGACAGAACCCGATGCCGAACTCCCCGATGGCGTCCCACAGCTCCGCGATATCCTCGATCGTCCTCGCCATCGCGTGTTCTCCGCCTGCGGTGTTCTCAATGAGAATCGGGACAGGTGACTCGATGGATTGCAGTGCCTTCCGCCAACGCTCGAGGCCTCCTTCGAAGGTCGCGTCGCCGGTCGCATGACCCCCATGGACAACCACTCCTTCAGCACCGATCCGTTCGGCAGCATCGACGGTTTCGGCAAGCAGCTTCCTGCTTGAACTTCGCACCCTCGGATTCGACGACGCCATGTTGATCAGGTATGGGGCGTGGACGTAGATGGGGATACCGGCATCTCTCAGTATCTCGGCATCGGCCCGCAGCAGGGGTGGTCGCCACTGGTGGGGGCTCGACAAGAAGATCTGCGCGACGTCGGCACCGCGCAACGACGCCTCGTTCAATGGACGAGCGCTCGGGACGTGGGCCCCGACCCTCACTCCCACGGCATGGTCTCGACCTGCGCTGTCGCCGTTTCTCGAAGAGCGAGAAGATCGTCCGCGACGGCCTCGACGGGGCGGGACCAGTTGATCGCCTCGAGCATCAACGTGTGCGAACCGACCCATCGAGCCGACCAGGGGTCGGACGGCAACCTCGACACATCGTCGAAATGAACGAGGAGCACGGGGATCAGCTGACCATCATCGTCGACCACCTCGGTGTGGATGTCGTCGATCTCCGACCATGGGACGAGCGTCGACCTGACGAGCGGACCGCCAAGGGCCAACTGGAGTCCGTCCTCGCCTGCGGACAAGAGTTTCCTCGGGACGACGAGATCGCGCAGTCCCCAGACGATCAACACCACGCCTGCTACGACAGCGAGGATCGCGAAGACACGATCTCTCGGCTCGAATGTGGGCACTTGCTCCGTTCCGTAGACGAGTCGGCCGAACGCGGTCACGAACCTTCCGGACGAGAGCACGTCGAGCCCCAGAAGAGCGAACGCGATGCCGGCAAGTGACAGCAACCACACCCGCAGCGCGGAGCGCACGACTTCGACTCGCTTCATTCGTTGACTCCCAGATCGGCAGGTCGTACGAGTGCAACATACGGTACTCCCCGACGCTCCATCAGCGTTGCGGCCTCGAGGCCACTTCGATCGACGAGCGCGATCGCCTGTATCACGTCCAGGCCGTGACCTTCGGCAACGTCGATTGCCTCAAACAACGCGCTTCCCGTGGTCGTGGTGTCTTCGAGAATGGCGACCTTGTCACCAGGGTCGACCGCTCCGACCAGACGCCCACCAGTTCCATGATCCTTGGCGGTCTTGCGAATCGAGAACGCCCTGAGTGCGCGCCCGCGACCCGCCCCGACGACCGCCGTTGACACGGCGATTGGATCGGCCCCCATCGTCATCCCTCCGACGGCGCCCACGCGCTCGTCGAGTACGGCAAGGACCGCGCTCGCGACGACAACAGCACCCTCGCCATCGAACGTTGTTCGTCGGGCGTCCAGATACCACGAACTGACGGCACCGGACCGCAGTGTGAAAGGACCGTCGGTTCGAAGTGAGCATCTCTTCAGAAACTCGGACAAATCGCTCAAGATTTCGTCCTCTTCGCCGATGGAACTGCTAGCCAACCTCCCAAGTTAGCCCGACCATAGCGACCGCCTCTCTCCCCCGATAGGCGGTCGTTCCGGGTGCAAAGGGTGTAGCGTTCACCCATGGCCAAACTCCCGAATCCCGCCGACTTCTTCACCAACTGGAGCAAGTCTCCGCTTCCACTGCGTGAGAAGCTGCGGGTAGCGACTCGCAATACGCTCATCAAGGCCCGCACCGGCTCGACGTGCTGCGGCCACCCTGGCGAACCTGGCTGCTGAATGGGTGCTGACGAGCCCGGTTCGGGTTCGACGCACCATCACGGTGATCACTGAGCCTGCTACTTTCCGAATCGTCGTTCGCGCCGGGAGAAGTCACGAAGGGCACGGAGGAAGTCGACCCTGCGAAACGCCGGCCAGTACACATCGACGAACGCGTACTCTGCATACGCCGACTGCCAAAGCAGGAACCCCGACAGACGGGACTCACCGCTGGTGCGAATCACGAGGTCCGGGTCCGGAAGATCCGCCGTGTAGAGATGAGTGGCAATCCCATCTGCATCGATCCGGTCGGCGATGTCGCCGGCCGGAACGCCGTCCTCGGCGAGCGTCGCAACGAGTTCCCTGCAGGCATCGACGATCTCCTGCCTCCCTCCGTACCCCATCGCGATCGTCAACCTCCGACTCCCCGTGGACGCGGCCTCTTCCAGCTCTTTCGCCGCCTGCGTGAGCGGATCGGGAAGCAGTGACAGCGACCCGATGAAGCGCACGCGAAAGTCGTACTTGCTCGCGAGGATCGGGAGGCGGCGAAACAGACCAATGAGCACTTCGAAGTACGGTTCGAGTTCCTCGCTGGGCCGGGCGAGGTTCTCCCTCGAAAGCAGCCAGCCGGTGATCGCGGGAATCCGGATCTGTTCCGACCAGCCTATGAACTCCTCGAACTTCCGCATCCCGGCCCGGTAGCTGGCCGCGTAGTCGGAGAGTCGTTCGGCCCTGGCGTAGCGCCGGTGGCCGTCGAGGATGATCCCGATGTGTTTCGGCAGGCGGTCGGCCGGCAGCGCCCGAAGGAGCTTGTCTTCATAGATGCGGTAGAGGGGGCGCAGGGCGCGCTCTGACTTCACGGACCAATGGTAACTACGGGGTCTTCGGTAGGCTGGTGATCGTGGACCGACTGGCGCTCGGGAAGATGCAGAACCCGGTCCGGGGGTTCCTCCATGGCGCGGCGGCGGTATCGTCGATCATGGCCCTGGTCGTTCTTGCCAAGCGCACCTCGTGGGATGTCCCCCGCATGATCTCGATGATCGTGTTCACCACCAGTGCCTTCGCGCTGTACACGACGAGCTCGTTGTACCACTCGGTGCCCTGGAGGACCCTGTGGAAGCAACGCATGCAGCGACTCGACCACTCGATGATCTTCATTCTCATCGCCGGCACGTACACCCCTATCGCGTTCAATGTCCTCGACGGCACGATGCGGTGGACAACGCTCGGCATCATGTGGGGCGCCGCGTTGGGCGGTATCGTCCAGAAGGTCTTCTTCCCTCAGGTCCAGAACTGGCTGGGTATTGCTCTCTCAATGGTGATGGGATGGCTTGGAGTGATCCCGCTTCCCCGTCTCATCGATCGCCTCGGGCCGAAGGCTGTCTCCCTGCTGCTGCTCGGAGGTCTCTTCTACAGCGTCGGGATGGTCCTGCTCGTCACCAAGCGGCCACGCATCTGGCCCAAGGTGTTCTCCTACCACGAAGTGTTCCACGTCTTCGTGGTGTCTGGAACGATCGTGCACTTCCTGGTGATCTCCTGGTATGTCGCGCCGATTGCCCGCCTATGAACGAGTCCGACCCGTTCATCGTTGCCCGGACCGTCGACCTGGAACTCACTGACGGGACTCCCGTCCGGATCCGTCCGATCGTTCCCTCTGACAGGCAGCAAATCGAGGAAGGGCTCCGTGAGCTCTCCCCTGATTCCCGCCATCTCCGGTTCCTGAGGTCGATCGATCATCTCACCGGCGACGAGCTCTCATACCTCACCGATGTCGACTACTCCAACCACTTCGCCTGGGTCGCGCAGGATGTGGCAGCGGACCGCGGGATCGGCGTGGCTCGATATGCCCGCCTGGAGGGAGACACGGCTGAGGCGGCCGTCGTGGTGCTGGACCGGTACCAGCACCGAGGTCTCGGCGGGATTCTGCTGCGTCTCGTCGCGGAGACGGCCTACGAGCACGGGATCCGCAGGTTCCGGGCGTGGGTTGCCCCAAGGAACACGGTCGTGATGCGTCTCGTCGAACACTGGCATCTCGACCGTCGGCTCGAGGATGGCACGGTGGTCATCGACATCCCCCTGCCATTCCCGTCGGTATCGCTCACCGAGTCGTCCCTCTACGAGTCACTCAGAGAGACTGCCGCAGGGAGAATCGAGCCCTATCTCTGAAGTGCCCGAGCAGCCAGAATGGGGACTCTCGCAAGGAGCACCATGGAGCCAACTGCCGTATCGAAGAACTGGGCCACCATCTCCCATCTCTCGGCACTCGTCCAGTTCGTCCCGCGTTCGTCGGGCCGCTCGTCGTCTGGTTGATGAAGAAGGACCAGGATGCGTTCGTCGAGATGAACGCGAGGGAAGCCCTCAACTTCAACATTTCTTCATCTACGGCATCGTCGCCGAGCTACTGATCTTCGTTGTAGTCGGCCTCATCCTGCTTCCGATCGTGGGAATCGCGTGGCTCGTTCTCGTGATCGTTGCCGGGGTGAAAGCGAGTTCTGGTGAGGCGTACGTGTATCCATTCACGCTGCGCCTCGTCAACTGACTCCACGGCCCCAGAAGGTCCCCTGCGGATGTCTCTCGCTCCGAACCTGCGACATCTTCAAGCCCTCCGACCGAGCGGCTCGACAGGCACTCCACCTAGAAGACCCTGCACTCCCGACAAGGCCGGCTGCCTGCTGTTCGCGGTCCTTACTCCGCGCTGCGCTCTTACTGAGGACTGAAGACTGAAGACTTCCGCCTACTTCTTGTCGGAGATCCTGGTCGTTCGCAGTCGGCGCCAGCGGTTCGTGAGGTCCTCATCGGTCTCGTCATCGGTCTCGTCATCGACTTCCTCGGCCCCTGACGCCGACCTCGAGTCCGATAGCGCGATGAATGAACCCAGGAGCTCCGCAGCTTCGTCAGGAGTCATCTCGTCGGCGCTCGAGTCCTTGCCGGCACTCGAGCCTTCGCCGGCGACCTCGTCTTCAGGTTCGGTCGGCATGTCCGTCGGGACACCAACCATCGACACAGCCGTTCCGAATCGATCTTCAACGATGAGGCCGGCACCGGCGAGGCCGGCAAGCCGCTTCGCTGCTTCGAACTCGAAGATCTTGAGCTTCACCGCGAGACTTCTCGCACTTCGCGCCTCTGGCAACATCGCCAGCAGGGCCCACCGATCCCGGTCAATGGTGACGGTCCCCTCGATCTCTTCCGCCAGGCAGAAGGGAGTCTCCACGTTCGGAATCACTCGCCTGATCTCCTCCCATTCGGACCTCCGGTCCTCGGCAGCGGCAAGGGCGTCTTCGACTTCGAAACGGAACCCGACGGGGTGTGACATCATCACTCCATGGGCGAACGAGAACTCTCCATCAGGAGCGGAGAGCAGCCGTACCAGGACTTCGGAGACCTGGTGCCGGAAGAACACATCGAGGATCTCCTTACGAGTTCCCCTCACATCTTCGAGGGATACGGCTCGACGCTCGATGGCGTCGCGTTCTTCGTCCGTGATCCGTTCCAGCCGGGCCAGATCGTCGATCAGGTCGTCTCCGGACCTCGTCGTCGCGTAGACGATCGCACCATCCACGACGAACACACGGCCGGAGAGTGATGGTGAATCGACTCGAAGGCGTCCGGTCTCACCGGATACGGCAACGAGCCGAAGCACGTCGGGCAACGGGAAGCTGCTGAACGTCCCACTGAGGGTGGACAGACTCATGCCTTCTATATCGGCAGCAGAACCCTTCAGTGAAGGGGTAAATGCTGACCCTCTACGATTGCCTGGTCACCGGTACTCAGGATTGGGCTCATCGAACCTACATCCGGCGTCCCAGAGCGAACGCTGGTTCCCGTGTGCTGGAATTCCTCCATTCTCCGTGAGCATCCGGGCAAGGTGGATCAGGTTCCATGTCATGAACGTCGTGTTGCGGTTCGTGAAGTCGTTTTCCGGACCTCCGGAATCGGGGTCCAGATAGAAGGGCCCTGGTCCCGCTTCACCAATCCACCCCGCGTCCGCTTGAGGCGGAATGGCGAAGCCCAGGTGCTGCATGGCGTAGAGAATCCCCATGGCACAGTGCTTCACCCCGTCCTCGTTACCCGTGATGATGGTTCCAGCGACCTTGCCGTAGTAGGCGTACTGCGCCGCCTCGTTCAACAGTCCCGAATTGCCGTACAGGCGCTCTATCACGCGAGAACAGACCGAGGACTTCTCGCCGAGCCGTCTCGGAGTCCCCAGCACCACGATATCGGCCGCCATGACGCGTTCGTAGAGAGCCGGCCAGTCGTCGGTCTCTGCCCCGTGCTCTCGCATGTCCGGCCACACTCCCGGGGCCAGGTCGAAATCCACGGCCCTTGCCTGGTCGACCGAGACGCCCTGCGCCTCCATAAGCTCGACGGACCGATCGACAGGCCCTGCGTGTGTCAGAGCTCGGGGCTCCGCTTGAGTGTGCAGTTGACATACAAAGCCCTCAGATCCACCTGCTACCTTCCTTGCCGCTTCTACGGTCGACGACAGTCGGCGGGTATTCCTCAGGAACAGACCGCTTCGACCTGGTCGATTCTGCGAGGAAGATCGGCCGTGAGGTTTTCGTAGCCTGTCGGGGTCACGACGACATCGTCCTCGATCCGTACACCGATTCCCCGGAACCCATCAGGGATCCGGTGCTCGATGAACCCAGCAGCCTCCCGCTCCTGCTGCTCGGCGACCTTCGCGGCCTCCACACCGAGACGGTACCTGCGCTCCGACCACTCATCGAGGTCGAACTCCAGCAGAGAGAGTTGCACCACGTGCCGGTCGGGATCGACGTAGATGCCAGGCTCGACAGTGAACACCATCCCAGGCTCGAGTGGTCGTGATCCCGACGAAGTCTTGTAGGCGCCGATGTCGTGGACATCCATCCCCAGCCAGTGGCCGGTCCCATGCATGAAGAACTCCCGGTAGTGATGCATGGATGCCGGGTAGCCGTCCGGGAGCAACCCTAGATCGACGAGACCGGCGGTGATCACCTCCCGAACCGTGTTGTGCATGTTCTCGAACGGAGCACCCGGTTCGATGCGGGCAAGAGCGGCGTTCTGGGCGTCGAGCACCACTTCGTACACGGCGGCTTGCTCAGGCGAGAAGCTGCCGTTCACCGGAAAGGTGCGTGTCACGTCCGCGCTCAGGTACTCGTATTCGGCTGCTGCGTCGATCAGCAACAGGTCGCCGTCGTTCATCACCCGAGTGTTCTCGTTGTAGTGCAGAATGCAGGCGTTCGGACCTGAGGCGACAATCGATGGATACCCGTTGCGTACAGAGCCGCCTGCACGGAACGTGTACTCCATCACTGCCTGCACCTGGTTCTCACGAAGGCCGGCCTTCGCGGTACGCATCGCGGCGAGGTGCCCCGCCACGGTGATGTCAGACGCCTTGCGGAGGTGTGCGATCTCCGTGTCATCCTTGAGGAGTCGGAGTTCTGCGATGAGCGGCTCGAGATCGGTGATGGCATCGGGTACGACACGCCCCGTCCTGTCGCGAAACGCCCGCGATCGAGCCACCGCGTCGAGCAGGGAAGACACGGCTCCCGTCATGCAGAACAGCTTCGGCACGTCGAGCAAGTACTCGCGCATCTTCGCGTCGAACGAATCGAGCGGATAGGCAGCGTCGGCACCGAGATCCGAGACCGCACCATCGACGCCGGCTCTTCGACCAACCCACGTCTCCTGTTCCTTGTCCTTCGGTCGTACGAACAGGACGTACCGCTCCTTCGGATGGGTCGGATTCAGAACCGCGATGGACTCTGGCTCCTCGAAACCCGTCAGGTAGTGGAAATCGCTGTCTTGTCTGAATTCGTACTCTGTGTCCCTGTTGCGGGTTGCTTCAGAGCCGGCCTTGATGACGGCGATCCCGTCACCGAGGAGATCGAAGAGGTGCTGTCGTCGAGTTGCGTGCATGTGAGGCAAGATAGCGTCTCAACCGATCGCCGATCCCACCAAGGTACCGATCCCGAACACTATCCCGGCCGCGACGAGCCCGAACACCGTCTGACGCATGCCGGAGAACACGGCGTTCCTCCCGGTCAGGAGCGCTATTCCTGCACCGGTGATGAACAGTGCGAAGCCGGCGAGCACCATGCTCAGGATGATCGCTCCCGTTCCGCCGCCGAAGAAGAACGGGATCACCGGCACGATGGCGCCGAACGCGAAGAGGAAAAACGATGTCACCGCGGCCTCCCAGGGGTTCCCACCCATCTCGTTGGGGTCGATACCGAGTTCCTCCCGGGCGAGCGTGTTCAACGCCGTCTCCCGGTCCTCCATGATGTGATCGGCGAGTTCCTTCGCCTTGTCCTCCGGCAGGCCCTTCGCTCGGTAGATCAGTGCAAGCTCCTCGGCCTCTTCCTCCGGCATCGCCTCCAACTCTTCGGCTTCGACCTGGAGTTGTTTGGTCGTCAGTTCCCGGGCCGACTGGACACTCAGCCACTCTCCGAGCGCCATCGAAGCTGCGCCGGCAAGCAGGCCGGCCAGTCCGCCGATCAGCACCGACTGTCTGGAGAAGGTTGCCCCGGCAACTCCCATGATCAATGCGAGATTGGAGACGAGGCCGTCGTTCGCGCCCAGCACCGCAGCGCGAAGTGCATTGCCGCCCACCGATCGGTGCCTTCCCTCGATCCGAGCGAGAACACTCCCCTCCACTCCTTCAGGCGAAGCCTCCGTCAGTGCCGAGAGGATCCTGGCGTGCGAACGCTCATCGGCACGCATCCCCACCCCTTCGGTCTCGGGCTGATCGTCGTACATCGTTTGACCGAGGGTCTCGCTCGCGGCCATCACCCCGACGAGGATCTGTGATCCGAATCTGCTCGAGAGCCTGATCAAGACTCGCGCCTTCAGACTCGGTTTCGCCTCAGGGACAACCGCGCCGATGCCCTTCAGACGCTCCCCCCAGAACTGGGCGTGCCGTTCCTCTGTCGCTGCGAGCTTGAGATACACCTCTGTGAGGCTGTCATCGGACTCGATCTCGGCAAGTGCCCGGTACTGTGCGGCTCCGTCGATCTCGTCCTGGAAGTTCTCCCGATAGCGGGCTGCTTCATTCATCGCTCCAGCCTACCGAGGAGCCTGCGTAGCTCTTCGATCTGACCCCCGATATCGAGGTTCCTTCTGCGTGCACTCGTCACCGCATCGAAGAGCGTCAGATCCTCGGGAATCAGCTGAACGTGGACCCCCTCCAGCTCACCTGCGGTGACCGATGAGAAGTCCCTCCCATCTGCGACGAGTGCAGCGACCAACCTGCCGACCGCAGCGTGCGCTTCACGGAATGGCACGCCTCGCTCAACCAGCACCTCGGCCACATCGAGCGCCGTGACCCACAGCGACGGCTCTGGCGGGTGGAACTCGGCCGACCCCAACATGCCCGCCAGCGCTTGGAGCGACCCGTCGAGTACGTCATCCGCATCGAACACGATCCTCTTGTCCTCCTGAAGGTCGCGGTTGTACGCGAGCGGAAGAGCCTTCTGGAGAGTGAGGATGGCCGTCATATCCCCGATCGCCCTGGCGCTCCTCCCCCGAACCAGTTCTGCGACGTCCGGATTCTTCTTCTGAGGCAACGCCGACGATCCCGTTGTGAATCGATCTGAGAACGTCACCCATCCAAACTCACTGGTCGACCACAGGATCATCTCCTCGGCGAGTCGAGAGAGGTCGACCATCGTCTGGGTGACACAGAAGACATACTCGGAGACGAGGTCCCGTGTGCCCACGGCGTCGATCGTGTTTCGATACACCCGTGATACCCCGAGTGACTCCGCCACCGCCATCGGATCGAGCGCCAGCCCGCTGCCGCCTCCTGCTCCCGCACCGAGTGGCGACTCGTCCAGTCTGGAGCCCACTGTCGCGAACCGGTCGACGTCGCGTTTCAACATCCAGGCGTACGCGAGCAGGTGCTGCGCAAGAGGGACCGCCTGTGCCTGCTGGAGATGGGTATACATGGGCACGATGGTCTCGGTGTGCCGCTCGGCGAGGTCGACGAGCACGCCGATCAGCGTCGACAACTGTGCCCTTCGAAGCACCGCGAAGCCGAGGAGAGCGAGGCGAACGTCGAGAGCGATCTGGTCGTTCCGAGACCTTCCTGTGTGCAGCTTCCCCGCGACCGGTCCGATCACCTCTCCGAGCCGTCGCTCGACAGCGGAGTGGACGTCTTCGTCTCCGGGTTCGAACCGGAACCCTCCCTCCTCGGCTTCGCGCATCACTCGCTCGAGTCCACCGAGGAGTTCGTCGCCTTCGTCAACGGTGACGAGACCTGCGCCGCGCAGCATCTTCACGTGGGCGATGGACCCCTCGATGTCGACCGTCAGCAGCCGCCTGTCGGATGTGTCGACGGTGAAGTGCCACATCGTCTCATCCGGTTCACCGGAGATGCGACCCTCCCACAGACTCACTCGCCCTCCCCGAGACGGTGCTCGGCGAGGGTACGAAGGCGCAATCCCTGGAGCCGGATGAAGCCCGCCGCATCGGCTTGGTCGTAGACGTCATCCTCTTCGAACGTCACAGTTGCCTGGTCGTACAGGGCGTATCTCCGATCGGAGCGCCTCCCCTCCACGGTCACCTGGCCCTTGTAGATCTTCAGGCGAGCGTCGCCAGAGACCCTGTCCTGGACGTTGTCCATGAAGGCCTGGAGTGCTTCACGCTCGGGAGCAAACCAGAAACCGTTGTAGACCATCTCGGCATACCTCGGCACGAGCTCGTCGCGCAGGTGTGCCACCTCGCGGTCTAAGGTGATCGACTCGACGGCTTTGTGGGCGTGCTGGAGGATCGTTCCGCCCGGCGTCTCGTACACACCCCGGCTCTTCATGCCAACGAAGCGATTCTCGACGATGTCCACCCTGCCGACCCCGTGCTTCCCGCCGAGTTCGTTCATCTTCACGAGGATCTCTGTCGGTGAGAGCTCGATGCCATCGACCGCAACCGGGTCGCCGTTGCGGTAGGTGACCGTCACCCACTCGGGTTCGGCTGGTGCGTCTTCCGGAGCGACGGTCATCCTGAACATGTTCTTCGGGGGAGCCTCCCACGGGTCCTCGAGAACACCCCCCTCGTAGGAGATGTGGAGCATGTTTGCGTCCATCGAGTACGGCTTCTCGGGGGTCACCGGGATCGGAATGCCGCGATCCTCGGCATAGGCAACCAGGTCGGCGCGGCCTTTCATGTTCCACTCCCGCCAGGGAGCAATGACCTTGATGTCCGGCTTCAGTGCATAGGCCGATAGCTCGAATCGCACCTGGTCGTTGCCTTTCCCGGTGGCACCGTGGGCGATCGCATCCGCCCCCATCTCCTCGGCGACCTTCACCATGCCCTTGGCGATAACGGGACGCGCGAGCGCAGTGCCAAGCAGGTAGTACCACTCATAGACGGCGTTGGCCCTGAGCGCAGGGAACACGTAGTCCTTGACGAACGGGATCCGGAGATCCTCGGCGATGGCCTCCACGGCCCCCGTCTTCAACGCCTTCTCCTTGGCTTCTTCGACCTCTTCGCCTTGACCGATGTCCGCCGTATACGCAATCACTTCTGCGTCGTACTGCTCGATCAGCCACTTCAAGATGATGGACGTGTCCAACCCACCCGAGTACGCCAGCACCACCTTCATCATCCTGCTCCGATCTGTTCAAGTAGCTTCGCGACCCGCTTCCCTCCTCCGTTACGCGCGACCACCAGCACCGTGTCGTCACCGGCGACCGTCCCCAGTACGTCGTCGAGCGACGACCGGTCGATCGCACCAGCAACCACCTGGGCAGCGCCAGGTGGCGTAGTGATCACCACGAGGTTCCCACTCGGCTGGATCCCCCCGACGAACTCGGCAAGAGCCTTCGCCAGACCGGCGTCTCCAGATTCACCCCTGAGCGTGTACGACAGCCCACCATCAACACCCCTGACCTTGCTCGCTCCGAGCGCCTTCAGGTCGCGCGACACGGTCGCCTGGGTGACTTCGAATCCCTGTTCCTTCAGAGCATTCACCAACTCGGCCTGGCTCGAAACCGTTCCTGCGGCAAGGAACCGGCGAATCGCCCTTCGTCGTGCGGCACCATTCATATCGAGGTAATCATACGCATGGCTGCATAGTCATGCAAAGCTGCCCGGCAATACACCCGGGTGGCACCTCTCACGATATCGACGATCTGGCTACGCTCATCGAGTCGAGAGGACGCATGGCTACACCAACCGTCGCACCATACGGAAGCTGGACCTCGCCGTTCTCGGCCGATCTGGCAGCCGCAGGTTCGTTGAGGATCGAGGCGCCGAGGGTCGACGGCGATCGCACCTTCTGGCTCGAGGCCCGGCCCGAAGATCAGGGCAGGGTCGTACTCGTCGTGTCCGAGGACGGTGCCGCCAGAGACGTCACTCCTGAAGGATTCTCGGTTCGAACTCGAGTTCACGAGTACGGCGGCGGCGCGTATCTGGTTGACGACGGCGCCGTCTACTTCTCCAACTTGGCGGATCAGCGACTCTACCGGCAGGAGCTCGATGGCGAGCCCGTTCCTATCACCCCCGAGCCTCCGAGCGTCGCATCGTGGCGCTACGCGGATGGCACGAAGTTCGAGGGAGGGATCATCTGCGTTCGCGAGCGGCACGAGGCGAACGCCGTCATCAACGAACTCGTGCTCATAGATGGCTCCAGCGACCCGATGATCATCGTCGGGGGGCACGACTTCTTCTCATCTCCCAGACTGAGTCCGGATGGGTCTTCCCTGGTGTGGCTGACCTGGGATCACCCGAACATGCCGTGGGACGGATGTGAGCTGTGGCAGGCCGACTATCTGGGCGGAGGCCTGGGGCCACGAAGGAAACTCGCCGGAGGTTTGAACGAGTCGGTCGTGCAACCGGAGTGGAGTCCCGACGGATCCCTCTACTGGTTCTCGGATCGGACGGGATACTGGAACCTCTACAAGGACCGTCAGGCCGTGGCACCAATGGAGGCGGACTGCGCGGGACCTGCGTGGACGTTCGGAGGGCAGTATTTCGGGTTTCTGTCCGACGGTCGTCTCGTCCTCACCGTGACCGACAACGGGTTCCAGCGCCTCCTCCTCCTCGACCCCGATGGCACTCGATCGGACATCCCCATTCCCGCCGGCACTCACCGCGGTCGGCTCACGACCGATGGCGATCACAAGGTGACGGTTGTCTCGGGTTCCGCATCGACCCGCGACGTCGTCCGTGTGATCGACGTCGATACCGGAGACGCCGAGGTTCTCCAAAGCGCAGGGGGGTTCGACCCGGCCTACGTCTCGTCGGCACAAGCCATCACGTTCCCGTCTGACGACGGCCCAACCCACGCGTTCTTCTACGCGCCCTTCAATCCCGACTTCGCAGGCCCCGACGATGAGCTCCCGCCGCTCGTCGTGTTCACTCACGGCGGTCCGACCAGTGCCTCCCGCCCGGACCTCGATCCAGAGATCCAGTTCTTCACGAGCCGGGGCCTCGCCGTGGTCGACGTCAACTACGGGGGCAGTAGCGGATACGGCCGCCGGTATCGCCAGAGACTCCGTGGCACGTGGGGCATCGTCGACGCACGCGACTGCATCACAGCCGCTCGCTACCTCGCTTCTCGGAAACTCATCGACGGAAGCCGTCTCGCCATCAGAGGAGGCAGCGCCGGAGGGTTCACGACGTTGACGGTCCTCACGTTTCACGACGACTTCCAGGTGGGCGCCTCCTACTACGGCGTCGCCGATCTCGAGGCACTGGCGCGCGATACCCACAAATTCGAGTCTCGCTACCTCGACTACCTCGTCGGTCCGTTCCCGGAGGCGGCAGGCCTCTATCACCAGCGCTCCCCCGTCAACTTCACGGAAAGGCTGTCGTGCCCGATCATCCTGTTCCAGGGGCTCGATGACCACGTGGTGCCTCCCAGCCAGGCACTCGCCCTGGTCGACGCACTCAAGGAACGGGGTCTCCCATACGAGTACGTGCCGTTCATGGGTGAGCAGCACGGCTTCCGACAAGCCAAGAACATCGCGTTGGCGCTGGCACACGAGATGTCGTTCTACGGACAGGCGCTCGGATTCACACCGAAGGATCTTCCTTTGCTCCTCCGCCAGAACGTCACGTCACTCGATCCCAAGCGACGGGGACCACGATCACACTCGTGAGTGGACCTACCTTTCACCGGGAGCGGTCCGTTCGACGATCCGTGTCACCGCTTGTTTGTCTTCCGAGTGGATCAACAGCCGGTGGTGCTGAACCACTCCCCACCACAGATCGACGCCGCTGTCGTCAGCCGTGAGGAGTTCCACCTCCAGGCCGTCGGCCCTGCATGCTTCCGTGATCAGCAGCGCATTGAATCTGTCTGGCCCGACGTCGACGTACTCCATGTCCTCACAGTACGGCTGAACCCGCAGCTAGCGGGTGGCGTAGACGGCAGCCCGGAATCGTTCGACGGCGAGATCGACGTGTTCGACGGTGACGGTCAGCGGCGGAGTGAAGCGGACGGCATCGTGGAGGGCGTTCAACACCAGGCCACCCTGCAGCGCCGCATCCACCACCGCTCCGGGGTGGTCGACTGTCGCGGCGAGTAGCAATCCTCTTCCACGCACTTCTTCCACGCCGTCGATCGAGGACAGACCCGTCCGGAGCTGCACCGATCGCGCCACGGCGTTCTCCAACAGACCGCGCGACTCGATCTCCTCCAAGACGGCCAGCGCAGCCGCACACACCACAGGCCCGCCTCCGAATGTGGTTGCATGGTCGCCATACGCGAACGCACTGGCAACGTCGTCACGAGCCATGCACGCTCCGATCGGCAATCCGTTGGCGAGACTCTTGGCGACCGTGGCGATGTCGGGCTCGAACCCCAGCGACTGCCACGAGAGCCAGGTACCCGTCCGTCCCATCCCTGCCTGTACGTCGTCGACGATGAGTAGCGAGTCCGACGCGTCGCAGAGTTCCCGCACCTGGCGAAGATATCGCTCGTCCAGTGGCCGCACACCACCCTCTCCCTGGGTCGTCTCCACCATCACCGCTGCCGTGGCCGGCCCGATCACTGTCCGCAACGCTTCGACATCACCAGGAGGGACCTGCCGGAAGCCCGGTGGCAGCGGAGGAAAGACCGCCTGCTTCGCTGGTTGACCGGTGGCGGCGAGCGTCGCGAGGGTTCTGCCGTGAAACGAGCCGTCGAGCGAGATGATCTCGAACGCGTCGGGACCTTTTCGCCGTTGCGCTGATCGGCGAGCGAGCTTGATCGCGCACTCGTTGGCGGTCGCTCCGTCATTGGCGAAGAACACCCGGTCCAGTCCAGACAGCTCCACGAGACGTTCCGCAAGACGCACCTGTGGCTCCGTGTAGAAGAGATTCGAGACATGCACGAGTTCTCCCATTTGGGCTGCGACCGCCTCCCGCACTTTCGGGTTGGAGTGTCCAACACCGACAACGGCGATCCCGGCCAGGAAATCCAGATACCGCTTCCCGTCCCGGTCGAACAGCCACACGTCTTCACCACGAACGAACTCAACCGGGTGCCGACGGTACGTTTGCATGACGACCCGTCGCTCGCGATCGGTGGTCGTCTCAGACATCGTCAGAGCGATGGATCATGGTGCCGATGCCCTCCGGTGTGAAGATCTCCAGCAGCACGGCGTGCTGAATCCTGCCGTCGAGGATGTGAGCCCGGTGGACGCCTGCCTCCATCGCCGTCACACACGAGTCCAGCTTCGGCAGCATCCCCCCCTTCACCTTCCCAGACCCGAGCAACTCTTTCAGCTCGGCGAGCGTCAGTCGTTGGAGCAGTTCCGATTGTTCTTGGTGATTGCCGTACACCCCTTCGACATCGGTCAGGTAGACGAGTTTCTCAGCCCGAAGCGCAGCGGCGATGGCACCGGCCGCAGTATCCGCGTTGATGTTGTACACCTTCCCATCATGGGCTCCGAGGCCAAGTGGGGCGATCACCGGCACGAATCCAGCGTCCAGGATGTGATCGAGGACACCGGTGTCAACGCGCTCTACCTCGCCGACAAACCCGAGCCGGTCGCTCTTCCGACGTACCGACAGAAGCCCGCCGTCCACGCCGGTCACACCGAACGCCTTCGCGTCGTGTCCGACGAGCAACCGCACGATGTCGGGGTTCACGATGCCGGCGAGAACCGACTGCACCACCTCCATGGCGGCCGCGTCGGTCACTCTGAGTCCGTCGACCCACGACGATTCGACCCCCATCTTCTCGAGCGTCGAGGTGATCTTCGGGCCTCCCCCGTGGACGACCACCGGCCGAATGCCCACGAGTGAGAGCAGCGTGACATCGCCGGCGAAACTGGTTCTGAGGTGCTCGTCGTTCATGGCCGAGCCCCCGTACTTGATGACGACGGTCTTGCCCCGATACTCCTGAAGATACGGCAAGGCTTCCATGAGGATCTTCGCCTTGGCCATTGTGACCGCGATCTTCGGCCGTACGGGATCGGGAGCGACGTGTCCGGTCGCCATCAGGACGGCGCCCCGTTGAACAGGACGTACTCGGGAGTCAGATCTGTGGTGACGATGCGCGCCGAGCCCGCTCCTCGGCCAATCGTGACCACGAGTTCGAAGTCCCCTGGGAACGGTTCCATCGTGCTTACAGCCACGCCACCGGAAGCCACGGGCTTTCCCCCATACCGAATCTCGATTTCGTTGGGATCGAAGATCACGTCCGATGCACCCAGCGCAGCGATGATCCTCCCCCAGTTCGGATCGCCGCCGTAGAACGACGATCGGACGAGGGCGCTGTCGGCAATGGCTTTGCCGGCCTCCCGAGCGGTCGAGTCGTCCCGTGCTCCGTCGACCAGCATCGTCACGACACGAGAGGCCCCTTCTGCATCCCGGGCCATCTGCAGCGCGAGGTCGGCGCAGACCTCTGTGAGAAGCTTCTCGAAGACACCGCTGGACGGTCGAACCCCCGAAGCGCCCGATGCCAACACGACGACGGTGTCGTTGGTTGACATGCACCCATCGATGTTCATCGAGTTGAACGACACGTCGACAGAATCATGGAGTGCTGCGGCAAGAACGCCGTGTCCGATATCGGCGTCGGTCGTGATGACCGAAAGCATGGTGGCCATGCCCGGGCGAAGCATGCCCGCTCCTTTCGCCATCCCACCGATCGTGAATCCGTCGCCTGTTCTGTGCGCCTGCTTGGGCACGGTGTCGGTGGTCATGATCGCCGTCGCGGCCAAGTCGCCTCCTCGATCGTCGCTCGACGCGACAAGGCGATCGAGAGACGCGACGACGGCATCGACCGGAAGCTGCGGTCCGATCGGTCCTGTTGAGCACGGCAGGACTTCGTCCGCGCCACATCCAAGGCGAGCCGCCAGCTCTGCCGTTGTCGTCTTGGTGGCCGAGAGCCCCTCGTCGCCGGTCGCCGCGTTGGCACACCCAGAATTCAGGAGCACCGCACGAAGCCTGCCTCGTTGCGCCCGCTGCCTCGCTATGACCACCGGTGCCGCCGGAGCGCGGGACGTCGTGAACACTGCAGCCGAAGACACCGAGGCGCCGGCATCGACGAGAGCCAGGTCGAGCATTCCCTCCTCCTTGATGCCGGCGGCGACGCCGCCGGCGGTGAACCCTCTCGCTGCGGTCACTCCTCTCATGGCATCAGCCCCGCGGCAGGCAACCCCATCGTTTCCGGAAGACCGAACATCAGATTCGCCGATTGGATCGCCTGACCTGCCGCTCCCTTGAGCAAGTTGTCGATCGCCGAGATCACGATCGCGTTTCCGGTCCTGGAGTCGGCATACGCCGTGACGAGGGCTCTGTTGGATCCGACGACCCAGCGCGTCTGCGGCGGCTCGCCGATGATGTCAACGAACGGAGCCCCCTGGTAGGCATCGGTGAGAACCTCGAGTAGATCTGCGCGCGATGAGGGACGTGTAAGTGGAACGGTGCTGGTCACGAGCATGCCCCGCAGCATCGGAACCAGATGTGGAGTGAACACGATCGCCGCCTCTATGCCGGTCGCCGTCTCGATCCCCATCTCTATCTC
Organism: uncultured Acidimicrobiia bacterium; assembly: GCA_964633745.1. Classification (GTDB taxonomy): domain Bacteria; phylum Actinomycetota; class Acidimicrobiia; order Spongiisociales; family UBA4744; genus CAYLHS01. The sequence continues at coordinate 18,537 of CAZWHZ010000002.1, read as the reverse complement.
GGGACGGTGCCGGTGCGCCGTGACACCGTAGGCTCGGACACCATCCGCAATGGATCCGAACAGCAGATCCTCTCTCAGCGATCGCCCGGCACCTGAAGCCCCTGACATCGCGTCAATGATGATCCGCGCCGGATCGACGAGACCCGCCTGCACGAGGGGAACGAGTCCAAGCAACGCCGCTGTCGGGTAGCAGCCAGGTGACGCCACGAGCCGTGAGTCCGCCACGTCGAACAGCTCCGGAAGACCATATGTCCATTCGGACAGAGCGAGATGAGCCGGGTGAGGAACCCCGTATGCCTCCATGTACCGGCCGGCGGTGTCCATGCGAAAGTCACTCCCAAGGTCGATGATCTTCCCTCCCCTGTCGGCGAGGGCCATTCCGGGAAGCACAGAGCTTCCATGAGGAAGGGCTATCAGGACGAGATCGACATCAGGAATCGAGTCCGGGTCGATCCCGCCGAGGACGCGTTCGCCTCCGGCGAGCTGGGGATGCACCGCTTCAAGTCGCTGTCCGGCGGCTGAGTAGGCGCCGAGGTACGTTGCCTCGAGTGACGGATGCGCGTCGACGAGACGGACGAGTTCACCACCTGCGTAGCCCGATGCACCCAAGATCGCGACAGATACCGCCATGAGCAGGTGACTATACGTATAGCTGCATGACTATGCAAGGGCTTGCTGTGTTGGCGGTTCGCGGTTTCCGACGATCGGCTGTCGACGAGGCGCGCCCTACGGCCTCGTGGTCCCCGCGCTGTTCCTACCGATGACTGAGAACCGATGACCGACTACTGCGAAGTTCTCCACTGTCGGAGCAGTTCATACGCCTCTTCCTCGGTGTAGGGGCCATGGTCGATCCTGTGCTCGGTCAACATCCTCATTGCTTCACCAACGATTGGTCCCGGTTCGACTCCCAGGAAAGACATGACGTCGTTTCCGTCGATGGGCGGCCTGAGCGCGTCAATTGCCTCCTTCTGTCGCAAGTCGGTGATCCGTTCCTCGAGTTCGTCGATCCGCTCCTGGATGGCCTTCGCCCGTGCCTCATTCTTCGTTGTGACGTCGCACCGGACCAGTTGATTCAGATCCTCGAGCAGCGGTCCGGCGTCGCGGACATATCGTCGAACAGCGGAGTCGGTCCACCCCATCTTGAAGGTGTGGGGCCGCAGGTGAAGGAACACCAACCGGGATACGTCCTCGACCTCGTTCTTCGGGAATCGGAGAGCGCGCAGGCGAGCGCGAGCCATCCGAGCGCCCACAACCTCGTGGTGGTGAAACGACACGCCTCCCTCAGTGAACTGTCTCGTCTCCGGCTTGCCGATGTCGTGAAGGAGTGCGGCGAGACGCAGCCGGAGCCTCGGCTGACACTTGTCGACAACCGCCAGCGTGTGGGCGAGTACGTCTTTGTGTCGGTGAAAGGGGTCTCTTGCTTCCTCGATCGCCTCCAGTTCAGGGAGAAACTCACCCGCCAGGCCGCTGTCCACCATTGCTGCAAGGGACTCGCTCGGAGCGGGCGCGATGAGCAACCGGGACAACTCGTCGCGGATTCGCTCAGCGGAAACCACACTCATGCGGTCGTGCATGACCCTCACGGCGGCCAGCGCGTCAGTGGACGCGTCGAATTGAAGGGTCGCCATGAAACGGAACAGCCGCAACATCCTGAGCGGGTCGTCGGAAAAGGAGATCTCCGGACCGATCGGTGTCCTCAGGATGTGCGCGTGTAGATCCGCGAGGGCACCGTGTGGATCGATCATCCGTGGCTCGGGCAGCAACTCGAGTGCGGCAGCGTTCACAGTGAAGTCTCGCCGGGAGAGATCGGTCTCCAGATCGTCGGAGAACCGGACGGTCGGTTTCCGACTCTCATCCCGATAGACCTCCTGACGGAACGTGGTGATCTCGTGCACAACCCCTCGTTTCACCACTCCGATCGTGCCGAACTGGGCTCCGACGGTGAATGTCGTGTCTGCCCATCCGTCCACCACCTCGAGGATCTGCTCGGGTCGGGCTTCTGTCGTGAAGTCCAGATCGGAGTGTTCGCGCCCGAGCAGCAGATCACGAACCGACCCTCCGACGAGGTACAGGTGGAATCCGGCTTCGACGAACAGCCGCGATGCCTGGTATGGAGTGCGGTCAGGGTCGAGGAGCCACCCGAGCCGTTCAGGAATCATCGGCGTCAGGATAGGCCGGGGACGGCTGGCGCCTGTCCCCGGCCTCGCTCCCTACTCCACCGTCACGTCCTCACAAGACCGAGCTGTTCGATCTTGACCTTGAAGTCATGGGTGTTGCTCGCAGCGCCGAGCGCAGCTTCATAGCTGACTGTCCCGTCTTTGAAGAGTCCGAGAATCGCCTGGTCGAACGACTGCATCCCGTAGAACTCACCCTCACGGATCACGTCGGCAAGGGTGTGCGTCTTCGTCTCGTCAATGATCCGATCGAAGACTCGAGCGTTCATGGTGAGCACTTCCACTGCGGGGATCCGACCGTGCCCATCGATCCTGTCGATCAGACGCATGCTGACAATACCCCTCAGCATGCCGGCGAGAAGGAGGCGTATCTGCTTCTGCTGATACGGGGGAAAGAAGTCGACGATTCGACTGACTGTCTCGGTCGCATCGATCGTGTGCAAAGACGAGAGGACGAGGTGCCCGGTCTCGGCCGCTTTCAGAGCGGCTCTGACGGTCTCCGCATCCCGCATCTCGCCGATCATGATGATGTCCGGGTCCTGACGAAGAACACGTTTCAGCGCTTCCGCGAAGTCCTCGGTGTCGACGCCGATCTCCCGTTGGGAGACGATGCCGAGTTTGTCGGAGTGCAACACTTCGATGGGGTCTTCGATGGTCAGGATGTTGACTTTCCTTGTGGAGTTGATGTGGTCGACCATCGCAGCGAGGGTGGTCGTCTTGCCGGATCCTGTGGGACCCGTGACGAGTACGAGTCCTCGTGGTTCCTGCGAGAGCTTCTCGAGGATGGGAGGAAGCCCGAGCTCGCTGAAGCCGGGGCTTTCGGAGAGGACGCGCCGAATGACGATCGACACCGACCCGCGTTGGCGGTACACGTTGACGCGGAATCTCCCCAGCTGTGATCGACCGTAGGCGAAGTCCGCTTCACCCTTCGAACGGAACTCGTCTGCGGCTTTCTCACTGAAGATGGAGTTCGCGAAAGAGTCCGTGTCGGCGGGGGTCAGATTGGAAAGGCTGGTGGGGTGTAGCTCGCCGTCGATGCGCATCACCGGGGGCGATCCGACCTTCAGGTGGAGGTCGGATGCATCCACTTCCCGCATCTTGGCGAGGAGTTCGTCAATGGGTACGGCCATGCTCTCTTCCTATTGATACAAGAGGTATCGGCCACACGAACGACTTCTTGATGTCAGAGTTTCCAGAACCGTCCCTGGGTCTCGAGCAGCAGATCGAGGATCCGCCAGGCTCCCTTCGGGGAGGTCGAGGACGTCGGAATTGTTCTCTCTCCGCTGATGCCGGCCAGTGTCGCGACGATCGACCGTTCCATCGCACCGAGGTTGTAGCCGCCCTCCAAGAAGAGAATGAGACGCCTGTCGGGAGCCGCTGTCCGAACGGCAGCGCCCATCATCTGATAGTCGGCCTCGACCAACGAGGCGTCCGCAAGGGGATCCTGCGCATGCCCGTCGTAGCCCGCACTCACCAGTACCCAATCGGGGTCGAACTGCGAGAGGATCGGGTTCACGGCCCGCTCAAACGCTTCCGCATATAGGTCGCCGGCCGTGTGTACCGGCACCGATAGGTTGACGGTCATGCCGGAACCCGGTCCGACACCGACTTCTTCCACCCACCCCGTCCCGGGATAGAACGGGAACTGATGGAGGGAGACGTACAGAACGTCGGGGTCCATGAGGAACGTGTCCTGTGTCGCGTTCCCGTGATGGACGTCCCAGTCGACGATCGCAACCCGTGCGCCCTCATCAGCGAGCACACGGGCTGTGATCGCGATGTTGTTGAACAGACAGAACCCCATCGCTCGATCAGCCAGCGCGTGATGACCGGGTGGTCGAATCGCGAGGAACGCCAGCTCGGCACTGCCGGCCCTCAGGTGCTCAACTGCGGCGATTCCCGCACCCGCTGCGCGCAGCGCCGCCTCCCAGCTTCCCGGACCGGCCGGTGTGTCTGGGTCGAGATCGACGCGGTGATCCCTCGTTCGCTGCCTCACCCTCTCGATGTATTCGGGTTGATGAACCGTCTGGAGGAGTACCGTGTCGATCATCGGAGCCTCGACGTCGATCACGTCGACATCCGCCCTGCGAACACCTCGAATCGCCGCTGCCAGCCGCTCGGAGCGCTCTGGATGCCAGGGGCCGGTCTCATGGCGAAGCATCGCCTCGTGAGTAACCAGCAGCGCACGCATGCCCCTACTTTGGCATACCGGACACGGCCCAAGGTACGATTGCAGGGTGGCGAGGGGGACCATCGTGCGACACACAGGCAACTGGCCGGGCGTCGTCGTTCTCCGGCACGGGCTCTCGAAAGCAGTGGCCCGACCGTGGAACGCAGACGTCCCTGACGCGCACCTCACGATTGTCCGGGGTTCCTCGGCCTTCTTGGAGTTGAGCGTTGCCCATCTGAACACACTTGGAGTCTCGTCGGTGCTCTCTCCGCCGCTCCCGACTTCATCGATGCGGATGTGGAGCGACGCGGGATTCGAGATGTTCGAGTGGCTCGATGTGTATGGGAGAGATCTGGCAACCGCGGTTCCCGATCCTGAGATGTCCATCGTCGAGGAACACCAAGTGGATTGGAACGAGGTGCAGGAGGTCGACCGCCAGGCGTTCGCACCGTTCTGGCGTCTCGATGCCCAAGGGCTCAAGGAGGCGGCCACTGCCACTCCCTCCGCGGTTGTGCTCACCGCACGCGACAGCGACCTGCTCGGCTTCTCGATCGTCGGTGCAGGTGCAGGTGCGGGGTACCTCCAGCGGATCGCCGTCGCACCCTCCGTTCAACATCGAGGTATCGGACGGGCGCTGGTGCGCGCATCCCTCCGCTGGGCCCGGCAACACGGAGCGCGCCAGATGCTGCTCAACACCCTCGGCAACAATGACGCTGCCTCCAACCTCTATCTCACCGAGGGGTTCACCCACCTCGACGACCGGCTCGCCATACTGCGCGGCGGCAGTACATGACGCTTGTAGTGTTCTGAGATCCGCCGAGAGGACGCGCCTTGCCGCCGCCGCTTCCAACCCGCTACCGCCTCGAACAGCGGCTCGGTCGCGACGGCGACATCGAGCAGTGGCTCGCCACCGATACCTCGCTCGATCGCCCTGTACTCATCCGGGTACTCGGACCGGAGACCGGCACCGAGCGGCGTGGTCAGTTTCTCGACGCAATGCGTGCGGTCGCTGCGGTGTCGCACATCCACCTGGCGAGCGTCTATGCAGCTGCCGAGGTACCCGACGGCGCCTACTCGGTAACCGAATGGACGGGCGGGGTCACCATGCGGGACCGGCTCGACGCCGGCGAACCGATGACAGCCAACGAGTTCATTACGAACGCCGCCGGACTCGCCGGGGCGCTCGAGGCCCTCCACGCGTCATCGGTGATCCACGGTGCGATCGACCCCTCAGCCATCTACTTCTCATCTGCACACCCGGCGAAGCTGGGAAGCTTCGGACGCCTGCCTGTCGTTGCGGGTTCCTCCGAGGATGTCGCGGCTTTGGCAGAGACGCTGGACGCGTGCCTCACCGGGAGCACGACACTGTCAGCCCCGCCCTCGCAAATCGTCGATGGCGTCTCTCCGACGGTCGATCGGGCTTTGCTCGACGCGCGAGCAGGGGTGCTCGACGCGCGCAGGCTCGCCTCGGCCCTTCAGGGCGCGCCGAGCGTCACGGAGTCAGAGCATGAACCCGGCTGGACCTGGCGGTGGTTGACGCCGGCAGTCATCCTTCTCGTGCTCGCCGGTGGCATCATCGGCCTCGGCGCGTTGTTCACCGCGGGATCCGAGTCACCGGCGCTGTTCCCGGCTCGGCCTCCGACGTCCACGACAGTCCCGGCGATTGAAACGACCACAACGACCACGACCACGGCGCCGCCCTCGTCCGACTTCTCTCTGCTGGAGGTTCGAGTCTTCGACCCCTATGGGGACGGCGTCGAGCACGACGAGGACCTGCAGAAGCTCACCGATGGTGACCCGACCACCATGTGGGGAACGGAGCACTACTCGGCGCGGCTCCCACTCATCAAGAAGGGTGTCGGTGTGGTGTTTTCCGTCGCGGGCACACCAAGAGCGTTCGAAGCCCGATCCACCTCGGATGGCACGACATACAGCTTGATGTGGGCGGCGTCCTTCGAGCCCGACATCGAAGGATGGTCAAGAATCTCGGGTGGCACCGTCTCCGGCGGGAGTATCACGCTGCAACTCCCATCACGCGATGGCGGCTACTGGCTCTTGTGGCTCACGGAACTTCCCCAGCAAGACGACAGCTACTACACGTCCATCGGTGAGGTGCGCTTTGCTCCGTGACGAAGAGCTCCTCTCAGACTTCCTTGGTGGAGATGGCGCCGCGTTCGATGAGCTGATGGCACGCCACGAGGACCATATCTTCGGGCTCTGCCTCCGGATGATGGGCAGCCGCGAAGACGCGCTCGATGCCACACAGGACACCTTCTTGACGGTCTACCGAAAGGGTGGCCAGTACTCGGGTCGCTCGAAGTTCTCCACTTGGCTCTATCGGGTTGCGGTCAACACCTGCCATGACCATCTCCGGAAGCGCAAGCGACACCAGGTCGTTCCAATACCGGAGGGATCGGATCTCCCCGACTCCTCCGTCGACGACCAACTCGACTCCGTTGAACTCCGCCCCGACATCCTCCATGCGCTCGCCTCGATACCGGAGGAGTTCCGGGGCGTCGTCATGCTCGTCGACATCGACGGTCTTGCCCTCGAGGAAGTTGCAGAGATCCTCACCCTCCCCCTCGGGACCGTGAAATCGCGCACCTATCGAGGTAGGCGACTCCTTGCCGAATACCTCGGGAACTTCCGAGGCTCCTCGGAGCATCAAAAGGACGAAGACCATGCATGAACACGACATCGATCGCATCGCCGCTGTGGCAGAGCACCGCCTGTCCGGGCAGGAACTCGCGGCCGCAAAGGCAGAGATCGACGCGTGTGGGGAGTGCAGCCGCCGCCTGGAAGAACAGCACACCGCGATCTCGCTCCTCAAGCAGGCTCCGCCCGTCGCAATGACTTCGATCGAGCGTGCCAGACTGCATCGGGCGATCCGTCAAGCTCCGTCCCGGTCCCGGTGGATGCGGCTGGCACCGGCCTTCGCCGCGGCAGCCGCCCTCGTCGTCGTCGTGGCGAGCGCGATTCTCCCGAGAGGCGCCGGCACCGCGACACTCCGGCTGGGACAGAACACCGAGAGTCTCCAAGGCGCCGCCGACTCGGCGGACGACGCAGGAAGTCGGGCACCGGAAGCGTTCGAGAGCACTGCTGCTCCGGCAACCACCACACTCCCCGATCAGACCCTGAACCAAGACAAACGACTTCTCGCAGCTCAGGCCGAAGATCTCAGGTCCTCCGTTCCAGGCGAGGCAACCACCACCCGGTGCGCCGTCGAGGCTCGCGATCGCCTGAACGAAGACTCGATCACAACAAGCGAGGTCGACTACAACGGCATCACAGCGGTCATGTACGTCTACCCGGAAACCGCACTCGTCTTCGATCGCGACACGTGCGACCTCCTGGTGGAGATCCCCGCGGACACTCCCTGAGCCAGCTTCGCTATCCTCGGAACCTCAATGGATGACTTGGCCACACGATTCGCTGATTTCCTCGAAGGCATCGCGACGAAAGTCCGCTCGCTCACCGTCGACCGCTTCGCTCGTGGGATCCGTCTCGCGCTTGCGTGGACGGTCGCGGGTGCGCTTGCGATGATCGCCCTCGTGTTCTTGATTGTCTCGGTGTTCAGGGCTGTTGCGGTTCCACTGACCGTGGAAGGCGCCTACGCGGCATTCGGGGGATTATTCATCCTCGCCGGGGTGTTGGTCTGGTTGAAGCGGAAGCCCAAGGACGGCAATGACTGAAGACATCATCATCATCGGGTCAGGCCCTGCCGGCCTGACCGCGGCGCTCTACGCCGCCCGTGGTGGCAACAACCCTCTGGTCCTGGAAGGAAGCCAGGCCGGTGGTCAACTGATGCTCACCACGGAAGTCGAGAACTTCCCTGGGTTTCCGGATGGGCTTCTCGGTCCCGAACTCATGGAGCGGATGCGCAAACAGGCCGAGCGCTTCGGAGCACGCCTCTTCACCGTCGATGTCTCCCAGGTCGATCTGACGTCGTACCCATACACGGTGTGGACGGGAGCCGACTCGTACACTGCCAAGTCGATCATCATCTCCACCGGTGCCTCCGCGATGTGGCTCGGCATCCCCGGGGAAGAGCGTCTGCTGGGTCGAGGGGTCTCATCGTGTGCTACGTGCGACGGGTTCTTCTTCCGTAATCAGGAGCTCATCGTCGTCGGTGGGGGCGATACGGCAATGGAAGAGGCGCTGTTTCTCACCACGTTCGCGTCGAAGGTCCATCTCGTTCATCGCAGGGATGCGTTTCGAGCCTCGGCAATCATGGCCAAGCGGGCTGTCGAGCATCCGAAGATCAATGTCATATGGGACACCGTCCTCGAGGAGGTGCTCGGCGACGAAGAGGTCACGGCCGTTCGTATGCGCAACGTCAAGACCAACGAGGTGTCGGAGATGCCGATCAGTGGTGTGTTTGTCGCAATCGGGCACAAGCCCAACACCGAACTCTTCGCTGGAGCGCTCGAGATGAACGATGTCGGTTACCTTATACTGGAATCTAGCTCGACCGCTACGTCACTTGACGGCGTGTTCGCCGCCGGGGACGTCGCCGACCCCGTGTACCGTCAGGCAATCACGGCCGCCGGGACAGGTGCACGCGCGGCAATCGACGCCCGTCGCTGGCTGGAAGCAAACGAGTAGGAGGTCCCCAGTTGGACAACATCACCGTCACCACCGACAACTTTGCAGACGTCACCAACGGTGACCTCCCCATTCTCGTGGACTTCTGGGCTGAGTGGTGCGGCCCTTGCCGGATGGTCGCTCCCGTCCTCGACGAGATCGCCGGCGAGCATCCCGACAAGATCCGTATCGGGAAACTCAACGTCGACGAGCAGCCCACCCTCGCTGCGGAACACGACGTCATGAGCATTCCGACGATGATCCTGTTCCACGAAGGTAGGGAGCAGCGAAGGATCGTCGGTGCCCGCCCCAAGCACGCGATGGAAGCCGAGCTGGCCCAGTTCCTGTAAGGGGTTGCCTGGACCTGCACCTCAATACCTGGTACCTGGTACCTCGTATCGGTATTCACAGCCACGAACCCCGCTTCGGGACTCCGTTGCCGTTCCCTCCTCCCCCACCCCGGGGCCGAGCCTTCCACCGATGACTGATACCTCAGAACTCGGGTGCGACGTTCCCGATAACGTCACGTGACGATAGTAGGTGTGGCCCCGGGCGGCCCTACATCAGCTCATTGAAGATGCGTTCCAGATCGTCGAGCGATGCAAACGCGATCGAAATCTTTCCAGAGTGCTTGGGTCCGTACCTTATGTGAACTTGTGTCCCCAGCGAGTCCTGCAGCCGTTCCTCCAGAGCGATGATCGCCGCCGGCCTCGCTCCCGATCTCGAACGAATGGTCGACGGTGGAACACCGACCCGAGCACGCACTGCCTTCTCCACCTGTCGAACCGACCAACCCTCTTCGGCGGCTCGCTTGGCCAGGTGTTCTGCGTACGCTCTGTCTTCAAGACCGAGCAGTGCTCGCGCGTGGCCTTCCCGGAGCGTGCCTCTCTCGACGAGGCCCTGGATAGACGCCGGAAGCTGCAGGAGCCGCAGCACGTTCGTTACGGCGGATCTGGACTTGCCGACGCGAGCTCCGATCTCCTCATGTGTGAGGTTGAAGTCGTCCAGTAGCTGTTGATATGCAGCGGCCTCCTCGAGGACGCCCAGGTCCTCACGCTGGAGGTTCTCGATGAGTGCCTCCGTGAGAAGACGGTCGTCCTGTCCCTCTCTGACGATCACGGGTATCTCGGAGAGCCCCACCATTCGGGCGGCCCGCAAGCGACGCTCCCCTGCCACCAGCACGTAGTCCCCGCCCTCGGCTTCATTCACAATGACCGGCTGGAGAAGCCCCACCTCTCGTATCGACGCGGCCAGCGACTCGAGGGCATCCTCGTCGAATCGCTCTCTCGGTTGCCGGGGATTCGGATGAATGTGGTCGGTTGCGACGACCTGGAATGTCCGATCCGACTTGGGAATCAGCGCATCAAGACCCCGGCCGAGACCCGACTTCCTAGTTGACATTCGCACCTCCATGCCGCTGAATGAACTCCCGCCCGAGTTGCCGGTATGCGATTGCTCCCCGGCTCATCGGGTCGAAGGCTTCGATCGGTTGACCGAACGATGGAGCCTCCGACAGCCGAACCGATCGAGGAATCACCGTACGATAGGCAACCTCGCCAAAGAACTCGCGTACCTGCGACACCACATCGGATGCCAGATTCGTTCTGCCGTCGAACATCGTGAGGACAACGCCGCCAATCCGAAGGCTTGGGTTCAGACTGCCACTGACGAGCTCGATGTTCTGCATCAGTTGGCTCAAGCCCTCCAACGCGTAGTACTCGCACTGAATGGGAATGAGTACTTCGTCCGCCGCCGCCAGCGCGTTCACCGTAAGCAGCCCAAGCGAAGGGGGACAATCGATGAGGACCACGTCGTACTCTCCGCTGAGTTCCCTCAACGCCTTTCTGAGGCGCATCTCGCGGGAGAACATCGACACGAGTTCGATCTCCGCACCCGCGAGGTCGATCGTCGCCGGAACAAGGAACAGGTCCCGGAAGCTCGTTGCTTCCACGGCGTCCTCGATGGGGGTATCGCCAAGAAGGACGTCGTAGATCGAGGCCGACACCCCGCCGCGGTCGATACCGAACCCCGAAGTTGCATTCCCCTGTGGATCAAGGTCCACCACGAGGGTACGTTTCCCCTGGTAGGAGAGCGTCGCTGCCAAGTTGATCGCGGTGGTCGACTTGCCGACCCCGCCTTTCTGATTGGTCACCGCGACGATGACGGTGTGTCGATCAGTGTCCACGTTCTCGTATGATAAGCAGCCAGCCCGGCGGGTCAAGGACCGACACTTCCGCGACGGTCCCTTCGAGTTCCGACCACGCTGGATCCGGGGCCTTGCGGCGTGAGAGAGCGATCACGCCCGTCCCTCCCGGCATCAGTGTCTGCCTCATCCAAGGTACTCCAAGCGAAGGAGGTAGCACACCCCGCATCACGATTGCTTCACGCTGGTTCAGCTCCTCTAGATCCCCTTCAACCACCTCGACGTTCCCGAGGTTCAGCACCCGGACGGCCCTCCTCAGCAAGCCACTCCGTTTCTTCGATCGCTCGAGCAACGTCACCTGTGTGTGTGCAAGTACGATCGCTAGGGGAATCCCGGGCAGCCCGCCTCCCGATCCGACGTCGAGCAGCGTCTCGGGGGGAGCTGCCGGCCAGCCGACGAGGAAGCTCAGGCTGTCTTCGATGTGCCTGTTGTTGATCCTGTATCCCTCGCTGGGGGAGAGGAGTCCCGCCGGAATGCCCTCTTCCACGAGCCACTCTGCAAACGTGGCAAGAAGCATTCCCCGAGGGCCCCCAAGTACCTGCCCGACCTGCGCCCCCGTGCCGCCGGCATCACCGAGGGCGGACACCCAACCCCGCACCTCAGGTTTCACGTGAAACTTCAATCCTCGGGTGAGATCACCACTGATCGGCGCGGTTCCTCGCCTTCCGAGTACGTCCGAACATCTTCGACCTCGGCAATCGCGTCGTGAATGACCTTCCTGTCCGCGGCATTCATCGGCTCGAGCATGATCTCCGTCTGCTCCTCCAGGACCTGTTGGGCCAGACGATTCGCATAGATCCTGAGCGCTTCGCGGCGGCGCTCCCGATAGCCTCCAATATCCAGGCGGAGGCGGGCTGATTCGCGGGTCCTTCGTTGGATCACGGTCTTGCACAGCTCATGAATGGCCTCGAGGACTGCTCCGTGCTTTCCGATCAGGGCTTCGGTCTGCCCGCCGACCACGTCTGCATAGATGATGTCCTCTTCAACACGGGTTTCAACGGTTCCCTCGAGTCCGAAGGCCTCCAGAAGTCCGCGCAAGAAGGCTCCTACGGTCTCGGCTTGCTCTTCTCGCACGGCGCTGTCCTCCTCGCGTGATGCCTTGGGCTTCTCTTCTCGTTTCGTGTCGCCGCGTTGTTCCCGCCTCGACTCCTGCTTGGGCCTATTTTGCTGCGGTTGCTTCTGGCGCCGGCCCGAATTGGCAGATTCTGGCTTCTTCTTTCTCGGGCGTCTTCGCTTCTTGGGTTTCGGCTGCACCCTGACGACTGCGTCCTTCCGCCCCAGGCCGAGGAAGCCCTTCTCGGGTTCTTGGAGCACTTCTACGCGAACTTCGTCGGGGGAGCCAAGCCCCAACGCTTCAACTGCTGCCTGAACGGCGAGCTCGACTGTAGGTCCCTTGACCTCGACCCACTCCACGGCTACTTCCTCCTCCGACGCTTCCTCTTCTTCGCGGAGCCCTGGGAGTTCTTCGGCGCCGACGGAGGCTCCCCTCCGTCCTTCTTCTCCACCGGTGGGGGCTCCGGTCGGCCATCCATCTTGAAGATCATGGCCTGCTGTCCCACCCTGAACATGTTCGAGGTCACGAAGTACAGGTTCAGTCCCGCCGGGAAGCTGAACGAGAAGACGCCAAACAGCAGCGGCATGATCCGCGTCATGAGCTGCGCCTGCTGCCCTCCGCTGTCACTCGTCTGTGGCGTCACCTGCTTGGACTGAATCCATCCCGATGCCACCACCAGGAATACCACGATGAAATAGGGGATAGCGCCCACCCACCCCGCACTGAGCGCATCCTTTGGTGTAACGCCAAGGTCCATTCCCAGGAACTTGGGCAGTCCCGCCTGCAGCGCGGCGAGGATGTTCGAACCCGCCGGCATGAATGCATCGGGGCTCCTGAGCAGCCTGAACAGACCGAACCACACCGGCATCTGCACCAACATAGGGAGCAGGCACCCGGCGGGATTGACGCCCTTCTGCTTGTAGAGCGCCATCATCTCCTTGTTCAGGGTCTCCGGTTCTTCCTTGTACTGCTTCTGGAGTCGCTTGACCTCCGGCTGAATCTCCTGCATGGCCCTCGTTGAGCGTGTCTGCTTGAGGGTCAGGGGAAACAGAAGCACGTTGATGAGCAGCGTCAGAAGGATGATCGAGAGCCCGTAGTTGGGGATCAGGTCGTAGAACAGACTCATCGGGACGGCGATGATGCGGGCGAGAGAGTCCAGCACTACTGGTCTCCTCTCGAAGGTACGGGGTCGTACCCGCCTTCACTCAGTGGGTGGCATCGGGCGATTCGCTTGATGGCCATCGAGCCCCCCTTCACCGCACCAAAGCGTCCGATCGCCTCGTACGCATACTGTGAACACGTCGGCATGTAGCGGCAGTTCTTGCCCAGTGAAGGGGACAGGAACCGCTGGTAGGAGCGAATGAACGCTCGAACGACGAGGGCTCCCGGTCCTCGCACCTGGTCAGTCACGTCTCTCCTTCATCGCTGTCTCCAACCACCCCACCAACTCGGCGAACGGTGCGGTCAGCACCGACCGATCGGCAACCACAATGTAGCTGCCTTCGGGCAACGCGACCGTGCCGAGCGCTGCCCTGATCCTCCGCCTTGCCCTATTGCGCGCAACTGCGGAGCCTACGCGTTTCTTGCTCGCAACGATCCCGACCTCGGGGACACGCCCATCCCTTGCGACGATCACCGTGATCCCTCCCTGCCGGCGTCGCATCCCTGTTGCGAAGACCTCGGCGAACCGGCGTCTTCCTGTCAGCGACCTAGGCGGAGAGGCGCTTGCGACCCTTGCGCCGTCTCCGGTCGAGGACCGCCCGGCCGGCTTTCGTTCGGAGACGAGCGCGGAATCCATGCTTGCGTTTTCTGCGTCGAACATTCGGCTGATAGGTACGTTTCATGGGGCGTCCAAAGGGGTGAATGGAAGTGCGCAGGGAGGTTACGGGGGGTCGGTGTCGTTGTCAAAGGGCCGCCTCGTCACGGCTCGATCGGAAGCGCGAAGTTTTTCTTCCGGTCGCGAAATTCCGTTTCGGGTCGTCTGGCGAGTTCATGGCCCTTGTCGGCGCAACCGGCTCCGGGAGAATCCGGCGATGAGCAGGCACTTGGCAGATTCTACTAACTGGCCGAGGGGGTCCGAGCGCTGATTTTGCCGCTCTTGATGAGTCTCAGGGAGGTTCCATATACTCGCTCAACGCCGGAGGCTCTGAGCCCGCCTCACTTCCCCGAGGGGGCAGACCGACGTGCTGCGAAGCTAGACACAGAATTGCCCTCGGGGTCAGCGTTGTCCACATGTTGTGGATAGTCCTGTGGATCTATGGAGAGGAGGGACCGGTGGCAGAGCCACAGTCGACAACCTGGGACGAGCAGACCCTGGAGTCCGCACTTCGTTCCCGGGTCAGCCCTGTCACCTGGCAAACGTGGTTCTCTCATCTTTCCTTCCGTCTGAGCGAAGGACACCTTCAGGTCATTGCCCCTAGTGAGTTCCATCAGCGCTGGGTCAAAGAGAAGCATGCCTCGGTCCTGACCGAGGCAGCGCACTCCGTGTTCGGACCCCATGTGCCTCTCGAGTTCATCGTCGATTTGACACGGGGGCTACCCGACCTCGAACCCGAGGAGGACGAACCTGTCGAGGAGTCGGTCGTCCAGCCGCAGCAAGGCACTCTCGGGACCAAGTACACCTTCGACAACTTCGTCGTCGGCCAGTCGAACCGGTTCGCTCATGCCGCAGCCATGGCTGTCTCGGAGCGGCCCGGCATGCACTACAACCCCCTGTTCATCTATGCGGGGGCCGGTCTCGGCAAGACGCACCTCCTTCACGCGGTGGGGCACCAGTACCGTCAACTGAATCCCAATGGCGTCGTGCGGTACGTCACTTCCGAAGGGTTCTTCAACGAGTTCATCGAAGGCATCCGACAGAAGCGCATGGACGGCTTCAAAGCCAGATACCGAACGACCGACGTCCTTCTCCTCGACGACGTCCAGTTCTTCGAAGGCAAGGAACAGGTTCTCGAGGAGTTCTTCCACACGTTCAACTCGCTGTATGAGGCCGGCAAACAGATGGTGTTCAGCTGTGACCGGCACCCGAAGAACCTCTCGTCGCTCGAAGATCGGATCAGGAGCCGTTTCGAGTGGGGACTCCTGACGGACATTCAGCCGCCGGACGTGGAGACTCGCCTCGCCATCCTGAAGAAGAACTCCGAGTTCGCTCCACTCCCGGTTCCTGAGGAAGTCCTGCACTTCATCGCCGAGCGTGTCCGGGCCAACATCCGTGAACTCGAGGGTGCTCTCACTCGTGTCACCGCCTACGCGGCGCTCACCAACCAGCGGATCAGCCTCGACATCGCCCAAGATGTTCTCCAGGACCTCTCTTCGGACACATCCCTTCGTCCTGTCACCGCTGAGGAGATCATCGCTGCCACGGCCGCGGCATATGGGTTCGCAGTCGCCGAACTCCGAGGCCCCAGCCGGAAGCAGCCGCTCGTTCGCTGCCGTCAAGTGGCCATGTATCTTTGCCGAGAACTCACCGACCTCTCCCTTCCGAAGATAGGAGCGCTCTTCGGCCGCGACCACACAACGGTGATGCACGGAGTGGACAAGATCACCTCCCTGATCACCTCCGACTCGCACGTGTTTGAGAAAGTCACAGCCTTGTCACAGCAGCTGAGGAGAAGTTGATCTTGTCCACACCTCTCTCGCCTCGACCGTGGACCCCTGTGGATACCTCAACCGGTCATCCACATTTCCTCCACAGTGCCAACACCCCTCCTACCAGCACTTATGACGTGTTTTCCTCAATCCCCAGACCTACTACCACTACTACCGTTGATAGATACAAAGAGAAGGGATAGCTACGGTGCGGATACGTGCAGAACGAGATGAGTTGGCCGACGTCTTCTCTCGGGCCAACAGAGCCGTGGGACTTCGACCTGCGCAACCGATCCTCCAGGGCATCCTCTGCGAAACCGTAGGATCCAAGCTGCGTGTGACCGGTACGGACCTGGAGATGACCATCCGCACGATGGCGGATGTCGATGTTCAGGAGGAGGGGCGGGTCGTGGTTCCTGGCCGGCTCGCCACCGAGGCCATCCGAAAGCTGCCCTCGGGATCGGTCACGCTGGAAGCGAGTGATGCCGAGGTTGTCATCACAGGCCGGGGTCCGAAGTTCAGTCTTCGAGAACTGCCGGCGGTCGACTACCCGGATCTTGGGGACCCGTCGTTCGAGGGGTCCCTCGACATCGATGGGGATGCTCTCGGCAACGCGATCAATCAGGTGACGGTTGCGGCGTCGACCGACGGCGCACGACCGATCCTGACAGGAGTGCTCTTCGAGCCGAGCCCGGAAGGTGTTCGTCTGGTTGCCACAGACTCGTATCGATTGGCACTTCGAGAAGTCGAGGGGTTCTCGCTGAAGGAAGCAGGGCTCGTGCCGGCGAGAGGTCTCAGGGAACTCGCACGGTCGATCGGAGCGAAGAAGATGCAAGTGTCTGTAGGCACCCGGGAGATCGTCTTCGGATCGGCGCGGGGCACCCTGACGTTGCGCTTGATCGAAGGGAACTTCCCGAACTATGCGTCGTTGCTCCCGCAGAGCTACCCAAACCGTCTCGTGGTGAACAAGGAGAACTTGCTCGATGCCCTTGGGCGAGCGGGACTGGTTGCCGAGGATCACATTCCGGTCCGGATAACGATGCGCGACGGCGGCGCGGAGATGACGGTCACCCGGCAGGATGTCGGTGGGGAAGTGGAGCACTTGCCGGGAGAGTTCGAGGGTTCCTCGGAGGAGGTGATCATCGCCTTCAATCCGAAGTATTTGAGCGAGGGCGTGTCGGCGATCATGGGCGACGAGGTGGAGATCCGTGTCTCGGACGGTCTGAAGCCGGCTGTGCTCGGAGGTGTCGGCGATCCTTCTTTCCTCTACCTCTTGATGCCGGTACGAATCTGAATGAAGCTCGACTGGCTCGAGCTCACGGCGTTTCGTTCGTATGAGAAGGTTCGTGTCGAACCGTCGGCCGAAGTGAATGTCTTCGTCGGCCTGAACGGGTCGGGCAAGACGAACCTCCTCGAGGCGGTCGCCTACCTATCGAAGATGCGATCCTTCCGAGGGGCGGCAGACGAGTTGCTGGTAGCACAGGGATCGGAGGAGGCGATCGTTCGCGGCGAGGTGACCCGAGCAGATGGGGTGTCGAGAATCGAGATAGCGATCGGCTCGACGAGACGGGTCATGGTCAACGGTCGGCGGCCGGGCAGATTCTCGGACATCTTGGACCACATGCGTGTCTCGACGTTTCTTCCGGATGATCTCGACATCGTCAAGAGGGGTCCGTCATACAGGCGCGAATTCCTCGACGACACGGCACTACAGCTCTGGCCGGGGTTCTCAGGGGATCTTCGGGACTTCGACAGGGCACTTCGTCAGCGCAATGCTCTCCTCAAGTCGTACCGGCCCGATCGCTTCACGCTGCAGGTATGGGACGATCGCTTGTCCCGGGTAGGTGCGAGACTCATGGAGCGGCGGGCCCGGGCCGCCAGGCTCCTGCTCGATCGTGTGGAGAGTGTCTACCGTCGTATCTCGGGGACCGAGAGCCATATCCAACTGGACTACCAATCCGAGTGGGGCGGCGCCATCGAAGAGGTTGAGGTGGAGGAGTTGAGGGAGAGGTTCAAGGAGAGCCTGGAGCAGCGACACGGCGCCGATCTCGAGCGACGACAGACATCGGTCGGTCCCCACAGAGACGACCCTGTGCTGATGTTGGATGGACTGCCTGCACGCCTCGCCGCGAGTCAAGGAGAACAGCGTTCCCTGGTACTGAGCCTCAGGCTGGCCGCACACGAGGCGGTCACCGACGCGGTCGGGCAGATGCCGATTCTGCTGCTCGACGACGTGTTCTCTGAACTGGATGCGTCTCGGACGGCTGCGCTCGCCGCTGCCCTTCCCCCGGCGCAGACGTTCATCACCACCGCACGCATCGAGGATGTTCCCGTGTCGGGCCGACGATGGGACGTGAGCGACGGAGATATCCGATGAGTGGCCTGGAACAACTCGGCGGGCTCATCGACGCGATGCTGGGACGCTGGGGCATCGGAGACACCGGGGTGTTTGTCGCGGTCCGTGACCGCTGGCAGGAACTCGCAGGACCGCAGTGGGCATCGCATTCCCGACCGACGATGCTGCGCTCGGGGGTGCTCACCGTGGAGGCTTCGCACGGAGCGGCGACGGTCCTCCGGTACGCCACGGGCACATTGCTCGTCTCCCTACAGGACGAGTTCGGCGAGAACGTGATCACCGGCATCGATATCAAGACAGCCGCTCGGTAGATTCCCTGATTTCTCAGAATCTCATTGACGTTTTCGAAGGTCGAGGGTCTTGGGTTGGGGTGGGGATGGGGCTATACTTACAAGCGTGTAAATCAGG
>CAZWHZ010000001.1:0-85995 GCA_964633745.1 uncultured Acidimicrobiia bacterium | reverse complement strand
GGGCCCCGAGACGGGGCCCGTTCTTCGCATGGAATTGGTGCGCCCGACCCATAGCCCCACAACCACGCTCTGTGGTAGTTTCCTACCACCACTCTTAGGAGGTTCACACACGATGCTGACACTGTGGATTGCCGCCCAGAACCGTTGGGCAGCCATGAATGATGACCGTGGCGCAAGCATGGTCGAGTACGCGCTCCTTGTCGTCCTGATCGCCCTTGTTGCATTCCTCGCGGTCAAGTACGCCGGCAGACAGGTTTCCAAGTCGTTCGACACGATCGGAAAGTCGATCGCCAACGGTTGAAGCACGGCTTCCCTTGAGCGTCAGATTTGGGACTCCGGGCCCATGGCCGGCAGCCACTCAGCGTGATACCGTGGCCACAATCTGAGAACTGAGGAACACATGGGCTGGATACAGGAAGAACGTGGTGCGGCACTCATGGAGTGGGCATTCTTGGTGGTCTTGATCGCTATCGTCGCGCTGATCGCCGTGAAGTTCGCCGGAGTTCAGAACTCACACCTTTGGAGCGAGATCGGTCAGTCGGTCGCCCATCCGTAGACTCACGGCGACAACAGCACCACCCAGCCTCCGGGCTCCTGGTAGCGAAGGATCCATCCATCTTGTCGTAGGGCAGTTGTGAGACCGTCGCTTTCGCTCAGAAGGGCCTGTTCGATTCCATACTCCTCGAATATGTCCCGCCACTCGGGTTTTCCGGCGCGCGCCGCGATGAACCTGCCCATCAGCTCCCCATACAGCTCGACCCTGTCGTCGATGAAGACCTCGCGATCCGGCCACTCGGCATAGATCAGATACCCGCCGGTACCGTCATCGGTGAAGACCCGGCCAGGTTCCAGATATCGAGCCGCCGTGACGGGAAAGCGCTTCATGTCGATCCCGCTCTGAGCCGCCAACAGCACGCCGATAGGCAGGACCACCAAAAGCGCGGCAATCACCACGTTGAGCTTCGCCTCTCTCGACGTTGGCATGCCGGGGTGCCACCGCCATCGTTCTGGCCAACCCAGCACTGCGAAGGGAAGCAGTACCAGCATGGCCGGAAACAAGGCTCGCCGCGCCGACAGGCCGAACACGAAGAACGGAACGATCACCCACAACGACCGCATGTCGAGCTTTCCTGCGACCGCTGCAACCATCAGCAGCAGGAACATGACGACATACGGCAGGATCTGAATCGACACGACGTTCGGGAGAGACCACTCCTGCATGTAGGTCAACGCCCCCCGGTTCCGAAAGAAATCCCAGAGGATCTGCCAGACACCAACCCCATGCGCCGTCAGCGTCACCGCGAGCAACGACACCCCGAGCGTCCGGGCCACGCTCCGAATTGGTCGACGCGTGGCCAGCGAGTGCAGCACGACGTACCCGAGTCCCACGATCCACATCCCGTGAATCGCCGCCCACACCCACATCAACAGCGGAACCGGCCACAAGAGATCCCTGTCCAGCATCACAATCAGCATCACGAGGAACAGGCCCGCGAACACGGCAGGGCGAGGCACTTCGAACGCGACAGCCAGCCACGTGAAGACAGCCATCAGCAGGCCCGTCGCCAGGATGTTGCGGCTCTTCCGGTACACCAACAAGGCAAGAAGCCCAAAGGTCAGGCCGGCGACCACCACCACTTCGAACCGTACCCAACCAAGACCGCCCGTCCATCGCTCGAGCAGCCCATAGGCCAGTTCGATCAACCACGACTGGGTGCGCCAGGATGCCCCGTGCATCGTGAACGAGAACGGATCGGTGGTCAGCACATGACCCAGATCCAGCTGGAGTGTCCCCGCGCGGACGTGCCACAGGAACGAGTTGTCTTGCACGGGCTTGGCAGCCGCGATGACGATGCCAATCCACGGGACGAGCAGAATGAGATGCCGGGGAGTCAGCCTTCTCCACCAGCGGGTGCTGTCCACGCCGGTCTCAGAGGTTGGTGAACGTGTCGTAGATCTGGATCGCTGCCGGGCCCAGAAGCACGACGAACAACGCTGGGAAGATACAGAACACCAGGGGAAACACCAGCTTCACGGGAGCTGCAAACGCCTTCTCTTGGGCTCGCTGGCGCCTCTTCACTCGCATCTCGTCTGCCTGGACCCGCAACACCTGGGCGATCGACACACCGAACGCCTCTGCTTGCATCATGGCGAGCAGGAACGATCGAAGCTCATCGACATCGGTACGTTCGTTCAGGTGACGCATGGCATCGCGACGAGACACACCGACCCGGGTCTCCTGCAGCATCCGGAAGAACTCCTCTGACAATGGCCCAGGGACAGTGGCAACGACGCGAGCAAGGGCCGAGTCGAAACCAAGGCCGGCCTCGACGCTGATGACGAGCAGGTCGAGCACGTCGGGGAGCGCTTTCTGCATGGACGAGCGGCGCTCCTCGATGCGGCGTGAGATCCAGACGTCGGGACCGAAGAATCCGAGAATGCCCAGCAGTACCAGTGAGATCAGCTTCGTCTGGGCATCGGATCCGGCCTGAATCAGGAACCACAACACCGCGGCGATAGAGATCGACAGGAGTTTGATGACCGCCCAGGCGTTCGCATCGAGCGATCCGGGGCCTCCGGCGAGAAGGAGCCTGTGGTCGGTCTTGTCCATCCAGCCGGCAGGCGTGAATCGGGCCAGCACCTTCCCGATGCTGATGAATACAGGAGCAACGGCACGTTCCGACAGGGACTTCTTGAGGGTCTCCTCGCGCACGAAGTCGGCAGATCCATACACGGCCAGGCGATCAGTTGCGGCCTTGCGGGCACGGATGATGCCGAAACCGATCCACGCGACGAGTCCAGTGACCGCAACGAACATCGATACCGCGGAGAACAGTTTCCAGTCCATCTACACCTCGATGTCCACGATCTTCTTGAGCCACCACCAGCCGACCGCCATCAACACGAGCCCGATGACCATCGAGATGATGCCTGGTGTGGTCGTAATCAACGGCTCCAGGTAGTCACGATTGGTACTGAAGAGGAACAGGAACAGGACGAACGGCAGGGCACCGAGAATGATTGCCGATATGCGTCCCTCTGCGGTCAGGGCCCTGATCTCGCCGCGCAGACGGTTGCGCTGTCGCATGGTGTCGGACACCGTCTGGAGCACCTCGGCCAGGTTGCCCCCGACCTCTCGCTGAATCTCGATCGCCATGACCGCCCACGAGAAGTCCGCCGACTGCATACGGTTGGAGATTCCCTGCATTGCCTCGACAACGCCAACCCCCAGTCTGGCTTCGGCCATAGCCCGCCCGAACTCCCGAGAAGTCGGCTGCGGCGCCTCACTGGCAACCGCCTCCACTGCCTGAAGGAGCGAGTAGCCGGCTCGCAGAGACGTCGACACAAGGGTCAGCGTGTCAGGAAGCTGCGACTCGAACACGCGCTTCTCCCTTCCGCCGGCAAACTGAAGCAGCAGCGCCACGAGCAGGACCGCTGCGAGGAAGGCGCCACCTGCTGCGAGCGTACTCCTCCAGTACACGCCTGCAATGGCCCCGGCCAGAACGCTGAGTCCTAGGGCAGCGGCGATCGCCTCACCGGCCTTCAGTGGGATGTTCGCTTGCTCGAGAGCACTGTTGATGCCGTTGAGAAGGCCCCTACGACGGACAGCCTCTTCTGCGCCACGCGACACGCCCCCGAAGATCCTCTTCAGGATGCCACCCTTGCCCTTTCCCCCAGTCTCTGCGTTTCCGTATGACCGCAGGCGCCGCTGAATCATCGAACCACGATCGTCTTTTCGAGGCCCGACGAGAATGAAGATGAACAGCAGCAACCCAACCCCGACCGCGATAGGTCCGATCACGGCGAGCGTAGAGACGGGAAGCGGTGAGTCATTGGTTGGTGAGAACGGTTCTGGCTGTGCGAACGTCGTTGGCACCGTGGTCACCGTTGTCGGTGTCTCCGTGATGAACCCCGGCACGTCAACGGTGCTCACCACGCTCTGGCCCGCA
Organism: uncultured Acidimicrobiia bacterium; assembly: GCA_964633745.1. Classification (GTDB taxonomy): domain Bacteria; phylum Actinomycetota; class Acidimicrobiia; order Spongiisociales; family UBA4744; genus CAYLHS01. The sequence goes on along the minus strand of CAZWHZ010000001.1, from coordinate 82,045 downwards.
TAGGTGACTCCGACAGCGAGCGGGCCGGCGTCACTCTGAGTTGCGGTGAAGCGGATGACGACCTTGTTGTCCAACTCCCGCTTGATCTGGTTGTACAGGCCGCTGAGCTGAGCAGGGTCGGGCGTAGAGAGGAAGAGCCCGCCCGACGTGATCTGTTCGAGATCGGCGGGGTTGAAGTCGCTGGACTCGATTGCCACGCCGAACATTCGGACGCCACTCGTCGCCGCAATCGCATCGTTGAGGGTCGCCGTGCTCACCGTGTCGGCGCCATCGGTAAGGACGATCATGTTGGGCTCGAGACGAGCCGCATCGCCCGTGAACAACTCGGCGCCTCGGACGACGCCGTCGTAGAACGCCGTTTCCCCGCCCGTGGTGATTGCTTCGACACGACTCGTCAACGCTGTCTTTGAGCTCGTGAACCCTGACAGTACCTGTACGTCGTCGGCGAACGTGACCAGGGCGATGAAGTCCTGATCACGTTTCTGGTCGATGAACGAGAGCGCGGCCTGCTTCGCAGCTGCTATCGGCGCACCCTTCATGGATCCCGACGTGTCGATGACGAGGACGATGCCCACAGGGACGACGGACTCGCCGATTGTCTCGACTTCGAGGTCCTGTACCGGTGTGCCGTTCTCGGTGACCTCGAGCTGAGAAGGGTTGAGCTGCTGCTGGAGGTTATGAAACTCGACCACCGCCTGCACACGCGGATACCGGGTGATCGTGACATCTGAGATATCGATGCTCGAACCGGGCGTTTGCGCCGAGGCAATGAGACCCGCACCCCCGACGAGAATGAGGGTGAGGGCGAGGACGAGCGCAGCCCGGAGTTTCACCGGGTGTACTGGCCTTCGCGCCGTGCAAACGGCTCGGGGTCGAACATGTCACTCGGAAGCTTGATGCCGAAATCCTGAAGATGGCCGGAGAAACTCGGCCTGATGCCCGTCGCCTTGAGCCGGCCAAGGTAGCGGCCGTTCTCATCGACACCCATGCCGAAGTCGAACAGGAACAGATCCTGAAGGGTGATGATCTCACCTTCCATACCTTCCACCTCGGTGATATGCGTGATACGCCGGGTGCCATCGCGCAACCGGGCTTGGTGCACGATCAGGTTGACGGCAGATGCGACCTGTTCCCGGATGGCACGCACCGGAAGATCGAACCCGGCCATCAGCACCATCGTCTCGATACGGGACAAGGTATCTCGCGGCGAGTTCGAGTGGATCGTGGTCAGCGAGCCGTCATGACCAGTGTTCATCGCCTGCAGCATGTCGAGAGCTTCACCGCCTCGAGCCTCACCGACAACGATCCGGTCGGGACGCATACGCAACGAGTTCCGCACGAGATCGCGAATAGTCACCTCGCCCTTGCCTTCGATGTTCGCCGGGCGGGACTCCAACGTCAGGACATGATCCTGACGAAGCTGAAGCTCCGCAGCGTCCTCGATCGTGACGATCCGTTCGTCCAAGGGCAGATAGCCCGACAGCACGTTCAGCGTGGTGGTCTTGCCTGAACCGGTACCGCCACTGATGATGATGTTGAGGCGACCCTTGACACACGCTTCGACAAAGCGGGCAACCCGTTCCTGCAGGGTTCCGAAATTGATCAGATCCTTCTCCGTGTAGGGGTCGACCGCAAACTTCCGGATGGTGAGGAACGGACCACCGATCGCGAGCGGATGCACGACAGCGTTCACACGGGAGCCGTCGGGCAGGCGGGCGTCGACCATCGGCGTCGCCTCGTCGATGCGCCGACCGATGTCACCCACGATCTTGTCGATGATGCGCCGCAGATGGACCTCATCCACGAAACGGACATCCGCGATTGTCAGCTTGCCATGGCGCTCGACGAACACCTGATAGGGGCCGTTGACCATGATCTCGGTGACTTCCGGGTCATTCAACAGCGGGTCGATGGGCCCGTATCCGAGGACGTCGTTGGTGATCTCGTTGAGAAGCTGCGTCCTTTCAGCCCGTGACAGTCCGATGCTGTCCTCTTGGCTGAACGCCCACTCGAGCATCTCCGTGACGCGCAATCGCAGCTCGGCATCGCTCATCTGGCGGTCGTACAGCGTCGGTCCGAGTTCCTCTACGACCTTGAAGTGCAGACGACCGCGCAACTCGCGGAACATCGCCTCGCGCTTGGCGTCGTACCCAATCTCAGACGTCTTGGCGGCTGCGACCCGCTCCGACAGTGATGCCATGATGCTTGCCTTCCTCTGGCGGAGGTAGCTCCCCTCCGCCTAACCTATCAGTTCTCGTCTAGAACCATCGGCGCTTACCGGCCCGATCTGAACGATTCGTTTCGTTGGTGAGGACGAGCTTCAACACCGACTCAAAACCTCTGGCAACCTTGGATCTCGGTGCAGATTCGACAACCGGCCGCCCTTCATTCACCGAAGCCGGCACCATGCCGTCAGAAGGGATGGCAGCCGAGATCTTCAGCTTCAGCGACTGCTCGATCTCTCCCTCGTCGAGTCGTGCCCTCGAGTTGCTCCGGTTGAGGACCAGGTGGATCTTCCCTGAAGGGAACTTCAGGAGTCGGAGTGTCTCGAGTGCGAGTTTTGCGTTCTTCACACTCGGAAGGTCCATGTCCAAAACATAGAGCACCTGGTCGGAGCGCTCGAGGAGCGACAACAGCATCTCGTCGAGCATCGAAGCAGTGTCGATCACGATGTAGTCGAACATGTGCCTGAGGCGGCCGATGATTTCGGTCATTGCCGCCGTCGTCACCTCATCCGAAAAGGCCGGTTCGAGTGGCGCGGCCAGCACGCTCAAGCCTGATGAGTGCTTGATGACAATCGACTCGAGTAGTGACTCGTCGAGATTGTCGATCTCGTGTGCTGCGTTGACGATCGTGAGTTTCGGCTCGAGCTGGAGTACCAGACACACGTCGCCAAACTGGAGGTCGGCATCGACGATGCACACCCTCGACGGATCATGCGTCTTGGCGAGCAAGATGGCGAGGTTGGTGGCCGTCACCGTCTTGCCACTGCCCCCCTTGGCCGACATGACCGTGATGACACGGCCCTCGCGGTGAGGAGCGGCGAACGGTTCGACGGGTGCCGAAGAACTCGCTCGGCGCTTCGTCAGGCGCTCGGCGTGCCCCATCGCATCTGCGACCTTTGATGGGTCGAGAGGAGCCTCGATAACATCGACGAACCCCGCTCTGAGCGCCGCCCGAAGCAACGTCGAACCAACGGTGCCGGCAACGACAACAACCGCCATGCCAGGATCGTCCTCGACGAGGAACCCTGCGTCCTTCACTCCACCTTCGGTTGCGAACGTGGGACCCAAGAGGACGAGATCGACGTCGCTGTCCTCCAGAGCGCGCTGCGCGTCCGCGAGTGACGCGGCCGTGGCGACGCCGCCTTCGAACATACGATCAGCGTCGGCGAGGAACTTCTCATCCTCGTCGATGATGAGGATGCCATTGCCGTCAAGCTCAGTTCGTGCCACCCTGCGCCCCGAACAGCTCATCTCGCGTCACCCCGGGGGTCGGAACCGGAACGAAGTCCGCCGGGACCAGGGTGAGCCATACGCTTCCATTCTCGAACGTGAACACCAGCCGCTCCGCTTCTTCCGGAGTGACCTCCAACGTCAAGACGCCGCGCTGTTGATTTTGTGTTTGGTCTCCACCTTCGCCGGTAGCGACTGTCGTGACCGTCACGTTCTGGTCAGCCTCAACATCGGCTCTGATCTCACTGCCGACGGCGAGAACCGGGAGTCCTTGCATGACATACCGGCTGATGGTGCCTTGATTGATCTGCTTCTCGATCGCTGCGAGTTCCTCCGGGGTGAGCGGCGTTCCACTGTCGATCGACTGCTGGGCGAAGTCCGCCACGACGGACTGGAGCGTCACGATCAGGTTGATCCGGTCGCCTGGCTCAATGAACCCATTGACTCCGCGGACCGAGTCGACCGAGACGGTGATCGCCTGTTTGCCCTCCGGAATTCGCTCGGCAAGCGGCTTGATCTCAGCGGTGAGAGCAACCCACTGATCCGAAGTCAGGATCTGATTCTGTGAGATCGGTCCTGCCGCGACACGGCCAGTGAGCACCTGCTGGAGCTCTTCGGGGGTGCCGATCGCGTTGGCCGGCAGGAACTGCGTCTCTTCCTTGCTCTCGACGGCACGTTCCTGTGACAGAACGAGCGAGCCTTCGGTTCCTTCACCGATGGCATCGACAGCGCGATAGACGGTGCGATACTCCAGTGCGGCTTCCGCTTCCGACTGGACGTTGCTCATGAACTGCCACAGTGCATATGCCGCGACGGCTGCGAGCAACAGCGCCACGATCAGCACCAATGTGCGTCTACCCATCGACTCTCCTTCGGTCCACCGCGTGTTCGGAGTGAGCGCGAGCTTCGACCGATCCGCGTAGGAGCCTACCGCCTTGATTGTTATTTGCGCGGCTTTCGCCGCACCCTCCCAACAGCGTCATAAGACTGGCACAGACTGGTCGGCTGTCAAGAGGCCCGAAGAGGCTATCGGCGACCGATGCCCCGCTCTTTAAGTTCTTGAAGAATTGCTTCGAGCGATGCGTCGACGTCAAAGGTCTGCTCGCGTTCCGGCTGGTCCGGACGCTCGCGCTCGAATTCCCGCACTCGCGGTTGTGGGCGAGCTCTCGGCGGACGGGGTGCCTCTTCGGAACGTTCCCGCCAGTCGGGCAGCGCCTGTTTCATGGACAAACTCACCCGCCGACGGTCCATTTCCATCTCGGTGACCTTCACCTTCACCGGCTGACCGATGGACAGCTCCAGCTCCGGTGACTCGACTCTGTGCATGGCAATCTCCGACACATGCACAAGGCCCTCAACACCGTCACCCACCGACACGAAAGCACCGAAGGGCACGGTCTTGGTAACGACCCCATCGACGACGTCGCCAACTCCGTGCTGGCCTGAGAACTTCTCCCACGGGTCGTCCTGGGTCTGCTTCATCGACAGCGAGATCCGCTCCCGATCGAGGTCGACTTCGAGGACCTTGACGGTGACCTCGTCACCGACCTTCACCACTTCGGAGGGGTGATTGACGTGCTGATATGACAACTCGGAGACGTGTACCAGGCCATCCATGCCGCCCAGATCGACGAATGCTCCGAAATTGACGACGGACGACACCACGCCTTTGCGATTCTCACCGACGGCGAGATCGTCGAGGAATGCCTGGCGCTCTTCCGCCTGCTGCTCCTCGAGGTAGGCCCTGCGCGACAACACAACGTTGTTGCGGTTGCGGTCGAGTTCGATGACCTTCGCGTCGATGTCCTGGCCGATGTACGGCTGGAGATCACGGACCCTCCGCAGCTCAACCAACGAGGCGGGCAGGAATCCACGAAGTCCGATGTCGACGATCAAGCCGCCCTTGACGACCTCGATGACCCCGCCGGAGACGATGCCACCCTCCGCGTAGATGGTCTGGATCTTCCCCCATGCGCGCTCGTACTGGGCACGCTTCTTCGAGAGGATCAGTCGACCCTCGTCATCCTCTTTGTCGAGCACGAGTGCTTCGATCCGGTCGCCCACTTGCACGATGGCCTTGGGGTCGATACCTCGACGAATCGACAGCTCACGAAGCGGAATCAGGCCTTCAGACTTGTAGCCCACGTCCACGAGCACGCCGTCCTGGTCGATGCTCGCGACGATGCCTTCCACGATGTCGCCTTCTTGGAACTCGACCACGGTGGCTTCGATCGCCGCACCGAAGTCCATGTCGTCCGGCAACTCGCTGACATCTCTCGCGACAATCGCCGGCCGCTCGGCGAGCTTCTGGATGCCCTCGTCGATCTGCGGCGCTGCCGCTGCTTCGACGATCGTCTCGGTGTCTGCGACCTGCGGAACCTCGACGGGCTCTCCGGCTTCCTCCGTAGATTCTGCCTGCGGAACCTCGACGGGCTCGTCGCTCGTGGTTTCGGGGGTCTCGTCGGCCGTTGCGGAAACTTCAGCTGACGCTCCTACCACCTCGTGGACTGCCTCCGTCGCATCGGCTTCGACTGCCGGTGCTTCCTCGGCTTCCATTGTGTCGGTGAGAACGTCTTCGTCCGCCGCAGCGGGGTTTGGAATCGGGTCCGCGGAGGGCGCGGACTCGTGCTCGGTGGTCATGTGTGTTGTTTGCTCCTCATGGAAAGGCTCTTCGAGGACTCCCGAAGGCACAAAGAGGTTAGCACGGATACCCCCCGCCCACCCAAAGGTTGCGGATGCCCCGCTACAGGAGGCATCCGTGGTTTTCGGTTCTCGGTCGTCGGTTTTCGGTAGGAAGCACGCTCGAAGCCCAAGAGAGCCCCCTCCCACGCTCCGCAGGATCTGTCCAACACTCGCTTCGTTCGCTTGGGGGAACCAGGCGCCCTACGGTCTGCAAGCGGATGTGGCTGCGCTCCCACTGAGAACTCAGAACCCAGAACCGACAACGGCGAGCACCACTCGCCGTTATCCTCTCATCCCATGCGACTATCTCAGCTCTTCTTCGTCACGCTTCGCGACGATCCGTCCGACGCGGACATGCCTTCGCACCGTCTCCTGGTCAGAGCCGGCTATGTCCGCAGGCTCGGTGCGGGCATCTACTCCCTGCTCCCACTGGGCTTCCGAGTGAACAAGAGGGTCGAGCAGGTCATCAGAGAGGAGCTGAACGCCATCGGCGGTCAGGAAATGGAAATGCCGGTCGTACACCCGGCAGACCTGTGGCGAGAGACCGGCCGTTACGACGCAATCGGCCCCGAAATGGCCCGCTTCGAAGACCGAAGCGGACGGGACATGGTGCTCGCCATGACGCACGAGGAAGTTGTCGCCGATCTGCTGCGCGATGTCGTGCACAGCTATCGCCAGCTTCCCCTCATCATCTACCACTTTCAGACGAAATTCCGGGACGAGCCCCGATCGAGGGGCGGCCTGATTCGCGTCCGGGAGTTCGTCATGAAGGACAGCTACAGCTGCGACAAGGACGAGGAGGGGCTCGACGAGGCGTACTGGGCGCACCACCGCGCCTACACGAGGATCTTCGAACGGCTCGGCCTGAACGCGATTGCCGTCAGTTCGGACGTCGGCATGATGGGTGGATCGCTTGCCCACGAGTTCATGGTGCTCAACCCTGCCGGTGAGGACGTCCTCGTGATCTGCGAGTCGTGCGACTTCGCGGCAAACCGTCAGGTCGCACCCACGACGACGCCCTCGCCTGAACTCGAGGATCTGTTGCCGGTTGAAGAGGTGGAGACACCTGACGCGACGACCATCAACGCACTCGCGACCTTCCTGGGTGTGCCGACGACTCGCACCGCCAAGGCGACGTTCTTCGTGACAGGAGACGACCGCTTCGTAGTGGCGATCGTGCGCGGGGACTTCGAGGTGAATGAGACGAAGCTGGCCAACGCAATCAAGGCAGCCGGTGGATTGCGGCCGGCACAGGTCGAGGAGATCACGGCGCACGGGATGGAGGCAGGCTACGGATCGCCCATCGGCGCTCGGGACGCAGTGGTCGTCGTAGATGAACTCGCCTCCCACTCCCCCAATCTGGTTGCCGGCGCGAACCGTCCCGGATACCACCTGCTCAATGTCAACGTGCCGCGCGACTTCACACCGGACGTGATCGCCGACATCAGCAACGTGAGAGAGGGTGATCCATGCCCGTCGTGCGGCAGTGAGCTGATCCTCCGCAACGGAATCGAGGTCGGCAACATCTTCAAGCTCGGCACGAAGTACACGGAGGCACTTGGTGCCGACTACCTGGACGAGGAGGGTGAACGACATCCGATCGTGATGGGATCGTACGGTATCGGACTCGGCCGCAGTGTCGCCTGCATCGTCGAAGCCCACCACGACGACAAAGGCATCGCGTGGCCAGAAGAGGTCGCTCCCTATCGGGCGCACCTCGTCACGCTCGGCGGGAGCCGCGACGAGAACGTGCTCGACATCGCCGAGACCCTCTACACGGCCGCATGCGATGCGGGAACCGGGTACGAGATCCTGTACGACGATCGGGACGAGTCCCCCGGGGTGAAACTCACCGACGCCGAACTGCTCGGCATGCCGTGGATCCTGACGGTCAGCCCGCGTTCGCTGAAGGCCGGTGGTGTCGAGGTCACGAACCGGGTCACCGGTGAGAGATCCGTTCATCCCATCGAGGAGGTCGAGGGTTTCCTCACCGGACGGTCACGGCTCTCTTGACGTCAAGTCAGGCCTTGCACTCGGCCAGATTCGAGCCCGTCGCGACGTCTACCTTCAGTGGCACCCTGAGATCTGCCACCTGCTCCATGGTGTCACGGAGGAGTCGAGTAGCCTGCTCCTGCTCTTCCGGCGGTGCCTCGATCACCAGCTCATCGTGGATTTGAAGGAGCATGCGCGCCTGGAGCGGTTCGAGGGCTTCGTCGAGGTCGATCATCGCCTTCTTGATGATGTCGGCGGCCGACCCCTGGACCGGGGCGTTCAGCGCCATCCGCTCCCCCATCTGACGGATTCGGTAGTTGTCGCTCGAAAGCTCGGGCAGGTACCGCCGCCGTCCGAACATCGTCTCCGTGTATCCCCTCGATCGGGCCTCCGATACAACTGAGGCGAGGTAGTCCTGGACCTTGGGGAACTGGGCGAAATACTCGGCGATGTGCTGGGCTGCCTCTTCTCGAGAGATCTCGAGACGTTCAGCGAGACCGTACGCCTCCATGCCATACAACAAGCCGAAGTTGATCGCCTTCGCCCGGCGGCGCATCTCGCTGGTCACACTCGCCGCCTCAACACCGAACACTCGTGCAGCAGTTTCGGTGTGAATGTCCGCGCTCACCCCTTCGAACGCCTCGATCAACCCTGGGTCGAGACTCAGGTGGGCCAGCACCCGAAGCTCGATCTGCGAGTAGTCGGCAACGACGAATCGCCAGCCCGGTTCGGCGACGAACGCTCTCCGGATCGTCCGCCCCGTCTCCGACCGGACGGGGATGTTCTGAAGGTTCGGGTTGTCCGACGAGAGACGCCCTGTGGCCGCCGCGGTCTGATTGAACCGGGTATGTATTCGTCCGTCGAACGCGATGAGCGGCAGGTACCCCTCGATGTAGGTCGACCGCAGCTTCTCGAGTTCTCGGTACTTGAGGAGCATGGCCACCATGGGGTGCGCTTCGGCCAGCTTGACGAGCACACCGTGGTCGGTCGAGGGCGCTCCCTTCGGGGTCTTCCGCAACACCGGCAGCCCGAGCTCCTCGAACAGCACCGTCCTGAGCTGGGCCGTCGAGTTGATGTTGAACACAGAGCCTGCGGCTGCGTAGACGTCGTTCTCAAGGTCGGCGAGCTGTGCGCGGATGTCGGTTCCGAGCGTCTGCAGGTAGTCGCGGTCGATCAGGATCCCGATGGCTTCCATGCGAGCGAGCACTCCGACCAGGGGAAGCTCGAACCTGTCCAAGAGATCCCGCTCCGAGCCAATCTGCTCCCCCAGGACAGCAGCAAGCTTCGCGACGGCGACAGCTCTCCTGCCTGCAATGTCGATGTCCGGGCCGCCCCCGAAGTCCAAGGTGCCCTGCCCTCGCTCGTCCGGTGAATCCAACTCGATGCCGAGGAACTCCTCGGCCATGTCGTGCAGACTCAACGACCGAGACGCCGGGTTCAGCAAGTACGCGGCGATCGTGCAGTCGAACGCCAGCCCGTCGAAAGCAATCCCCTGGTCGATGAGGTACCGCAGAAACGGCTTGGCGTCGTGGAACACCTTCGGATGGTTCGGGTCCGAAAGCGTCGAGACGAGTCCGCCGAGCCGATCGGATGGAACGAACACCGCGCTGTCGTCCCCCTCGGCGATGGTGACGCCCGCCAGGTTGTCCCCCGCCCAAACCGGTTCGAGCACGAGCGGCGTCAGGGATGCAAGGGCCTCGATCGATGTGGCGTCCAGGAGCGTGCGGGTAGTGACGTCGAGGGGTTCGCCCGGTTCAACCTCGTCCTGTCCCACCAGTCGGTCCCACAACGCCCTGAATTCGAGGCTTTCGAACAGCCGGCGGGCCCGTTCCCTGTCCCACTCACGTGACGTGAGTTCCTCGACGTCGAGAGGGATGGCGACGTCGCGCTGGAGTTCCATGAGCCGGCGATTCAGAAAGACCTGCTCCCTCGAATTATCGAGATTCTCCCTGAGCTTCGGGGTGAGATCGTCGAGGTGGGCGAAGACCCCTTCCACGTTGGCGTACTGGCCGATGAGCTTCGCCGCGGTCTTCTCCCCTACCCCCGGGACACCCGGGAGGTTGTCCGAGTTGTCCCCTCGGAGAGCCGCATAGTCGACGTAGGTGGATGGGGTGACTCCGTAGCGGGATTTCACCCACTCGACATCTGCCATGACGATGTCGCTGATGCCTCGGCGTGTGTAGACAACTGCCACATGCTCATCGATGAGTTGGAACGAGTCCCTGTCGCCGGTCACGACGAGCACGTCCCACCCGTCCTGTTCAGCCCTGGCAGCGACTGTCGCGATCACGTCATCAGCCTCGAAACCATCCACTTCGACCTGGCTGATGCCGAGGCTGTCGACCACCTCTCTGATCAGGGGAAGCTGACTCCTGAACGCGTCCGGCGCCTTCGACCGTTGTGCCTTGTATGGCTCGTAGGCCTCCTTGCGGAACGTAGGCACGGGCGTGTCCCAGGCAACCGCGATGGCGTCGGGATGGTGATCCGACATGAGCTTCAGAAGCATCGAGGTGAACCCGTATACCGAGTTGGTCGGCTGTCCCGACGACGTGGACAGATCCTCGGGCAGGGCGAAGAAGGCACGGTAGGCGAGGCTGTGGCCGTCCAGGATCGCAAGGGTTGGCATCAGATCTCCTCCAGTTGCGCGAGCAACTCGGTCCGCTTCTCCTCCAGCCGGGCGCGCCGGGCGCGGAGACCCTCCAGCACCCCTTCAAAGCGGGGTACGTCACCCTCTATCTCACGGGCAAAGGCCCGATCGTCGGCGCCCCCCACCACGGCGTCACGTTGGGCATCGTCGGCAAGGTGACGGTGGTATCCGAGCTCTTCGATGACCAAGCGTTCCTCCTCGATGAGACCGGCGATCTCGTCGTTGAGGCGGAAGAGTCTGCGTTCGATGCGTCCTGCCATGCGGTGTCGTACCATACTGCCCTGCATTTGGCCGGGATGGCGGAACGGTAGACGCGACGGACTCAAAATCCGTTGTCCGAAAGGGCGTGTGGGTTCGAATCCCACTCCCGGTACGAGGCGAGCGCAGCAAGCTGCGCTCGCAGTCGTCAGTCCTCAGTCGTCAGTCAGAACGCGATCTGAATCGGCTTGTCACCGCGGGGCGTGCTTCCCACCAAGAACTCAGAACCGAGAGTCGGCGGGCAGAGCCCGTCGTCCTGTTTCCCTCCTCGCGAACGACGCCGGCGTCCGGGAACGAGAAACAGGAACCCGCCTGGCACCGGCGGGAATGTCGCCACTCCGATGGTCAATCTCTACACCCGAGACATCGAGGCCGATATCCGCTTCCACCGAGATCTCTTCGGTTTCACCGAAACCTTCCGCACCCCGAAGGAGGACACTTCTCCTCACATCGAGCTTCAACTGCACGGGTTCTGCCGGTCTCGGCGCCGTCGAGGCCGCCAAAGATATCCACAGCGTCGAGCCTGAGTCTGGTAGACCGGCCATGGTCCTGGTTGTCTGAACGCGGGACGTCGATGCGCCTATGAGCGGCTCACGGCAGCAGGTGCCCGTTGATCGGACCGCCCCACGATTCCGCAAACAACAACCGAAACGCCCTCCTACGTGACCCGGACGAGGACCTCGTCGGGGCCGTCTCCAAGCACTCCACCGGCCACGGGTCGACGCCTGGACGCTCGCCCGCGGGACTTCGACGCGGGGGGCCGAAAACCGAGAACCGGCGAGCGAAGCTCGCCTACAGGTAGCTCAGCTGCTTCGACCATGGTCGGCGGATCGCCGTGAGGAACAGCGCGATCAACCCATAGGTGGGTATGAACGACAACAGCACCGACGGCAGCTTCGAGCCGAGCACGATCGGCCCCCAGAACCCGAGGGCCACGACCAGGCCGATCGCCACCCAACGATCGCGAACCTCGTGAAGATCGAACTTGTCCACAACCACCATCAGACCGGGCAGCACGAGCACGAGGTAGTTCACCCACGAAAGCGGTGTAATGAGCAGAGCAGCGGCCATCCCGGCGACCCAGATCTCGTCGGCGCTTCTCGCTCCGTTCGAGTACGTGGCCACCAGCGCGATGCCGCCGATCGCCAGGAGCGACCATCCGAGCCACGTGCCGGCGAGCGCAGTTCCGAACGACAGCAACGAGTAGTTGCCCAGCGCGCCGTACCACTGGGCGGACAGCGGCAGCACGTCGGTGATGAACGCGACCGTGTTGCTCCATCCGGCCACCATCACTGCGGCGACCGTGATGCCGACTGCGGTCAACGAGGCTGCCACGGCCGCCCGCCTCTTCCGACCAGCGACAAGCCCAACGATGAGAAGCGCTGGAAACAGCTTCAACGCCGCAGCGATGCCCCACCAGGCGCCGGCAGAAACCTCGTGCCCCCGACGCAGCTCTCTCCACCCGAGGAACAATGTCAACAGGAGGATCGACTCCATGTGGTTCCTGAACAGCAAGAATCGTCCGGCGGACGTCACGAGCAGCAAGGCCCCCGCTGCGACCGACGCCTCCTGCGACCAGCCGACCTCCCGACCGACGCCATACCCGACCCCGAACATGATCACCGTCGACAACGCAGCAAACACGATCCACGCCGTCTCATAGGGCAGCAGCGACAACGGCGACAGGAGGATGACCGTTGCAGGTGGATCCGCCGGATAGGTCTGATACGACGCAACCCCGAATTGGTCCTCCACGAGCGGAGCCAGAGATCCATACATCGACTCCCCGGACAGCAGGCGCTCCCCACCGAAGTAGTAGTTGGGGAAGTCGGGCTTTCCCTGAACGGCAGGTGGCAGCACCGTGATGCTGAACCACGCGAACCCGGCGATCGCAAGCACCGTGAGGATGATCGCGAAGATCGACCGGCGTCTCACCTCGGGATGTCCACCGTGAATGTCGTCCCTCCCTGGCCCGATCTGACGTCGACACTACCCCCCATCGCCGTGACGAGCCGGTGGACGATCGACAGCCCCAACCCGGACCCTTCAGGTCGTACGCCCCGGTATCGATGCGAGACGAAGAAGCGTTCGAACACATGAGGCAGATCCTCCGGTTCGATACCGGGACCCGAATCGGCCACCTCCAGCGCCACGCCACGTTCCGTCGGGAAGACCCGGAACTCGACCACCCCTGCCTCCGGCGTGTATCTGAGCGCGTTCTCGATGAGGTTTCCGGCGACCTGTGCCATACGGTCCGGATCCACCTGCATCGTCCCCGTCTCCTGAACCTGCACGAAGAACCGCAGACCGTCGGCCTCGGCGCGGGAGTGAAACGCCTCCGCGACACCACGCAGGTGCGCTCCCACATCGACCTCCTCCGGACGAAACGTGAACTCGTTCGCGTCGAGTCGCGCCAGCATCATCAGATCTTCGATCAAACGCCGAAGCCGCTTCGTCTCGTTCGACAAGACGCCACCAATTCGGGCGAGCGACGCTTCATCCAATCCTCCCTCTTCGAGCGCCTCCGCGTAGCCGCCGATCGTTGTCAGCGGCGTTCGCAGGTCGTGGCCGACGCTCAGCAGGAACTCACGCTCGCCGGCCTGCGCCGCTTCGAGACGATCGGCCATCTCGTCGAATGCCCGGGCCACCTGCCCGACCTCGTCCGTCCCTTCGAGATCGGCGCGGGCTGCTCCATCTCCATCCGCGATCCTTCTGGCGGCGTCGACGAGCTTCGCTCCGCGTGAGGCCAATCGTCCAGACAGCAACCGGGCCGCCACTGCCGCCAGCAGTACTGCAATCAGGAAGGCAATGAGCATCACCCGGAAATAGCCCTGACCGCTGATCACCAGCAGTCGTTGCCGCAACACGATCACCAGACGGCTGGATCCAATCGGGTGGGCCACCGCAAGGACGACACCCGCCTCCCCGGACAGTCGCCGCCGTACGACACTGTCGTTTCCGTTCGTGAGAGCGTCGACATCGAAACGGAGCGCATTCGCCACCGCCGGGTTGTCGAGCATTCGAAGGTTGCCGTCGAGGTCGACCCACCCGATGTCCACCTGGCGGCCGCCGGCGATCCCTTCGACCAACGAGAGGAGCGACCCGACTCGGCTCCTCAACGTGTCCGACACCTGTCCCCCACGAAGTGCCGCAGCGAGACGCGCAACCGTTATGCGTGTCCCCGCATCGTCGGTCAGCTGACTCTCCAAGAGGCGTTCGATCGCAACGGCTTCTTGTGTCATCTCCCGCTGTGTCTCCCGATTGAGGGCGACCTGCCCAAGCACGGCGGCGAACACACCAACCAGTACGAGCGCGAGTGTCGCGATCCCGAGAATGCTCCAGAAGAAACGCCGCCTCATGACTTCTCGATGCGGTAGCCGACACCCCACACGGTCTCGATCGGGATCCCCTCGAGCTTCTTGCGAAGCTGACGCACGTGCACATCAACCGTTCTGGTCTCACCGAAGTACTCGTATCCCCAGACGGCTTCGAGTATCTGTGCTCTGGACATCACCAGCCCCGCATGCTCGGCGAGGTACCACAGCAGCTCGAATTCGCGTGCAGTCGGACGAACCGCCTCACCTGACGGCGTCCGAACCTCGCGACGACCCGAGTCGATTTCGAACCCGCCGACAATGAGTTCCTTCGCAACCGTCGGTGCCTCCTCGGAACGACGTAGCACCGCCTTCACCCTCGCCAGCAGCTCACGTGGCGAGAACGGCTTCGTGACATAGTCATCAGCTCCGATCTCGAGCCCCACCACTTTGTCGATCTCCGTGTCGCGGGCGGTGAGCATGATCACCGGCACGTCGGATAACGCTCGGATGCGCCGGCACGTCTCAATGCCGTCGATGCCAGGGAGGTTGAGATCGAGCAGCACCGCGCGAGCAGGACGCTCCCCGAGCCGTTCCAGCCCGGCCTCTCCGGTCGGCGCGTGAACGAGCTTGTAGCCCTCCCGTTCGAAGAACACGCGAAGCATGTCCGCGATCGGTTCCTCGTCCTCGATCAGCAGAATGCGGCCGCGGTTCATACGACTTCCCATGATTGTCGATTGCCTTCCGATGCAGAAGGATCATCGGCACCTTCGACCGAACCGTTGAGAAAGTGTCAGGTGTTTGTAAACATCGGGAGAGAGTGCGACCTGGCCGGTGCCGTCCCTCCGTCCCAACTCACAACGATGTCCTCGCCCGCATCAACGCGAAGCAGCGACAGGCCGACCGGCGCTCGAAGCGACAGTGACTCACTCACCGAGGTGAGACGCCCGACCTCCTTCTCGCCGGCGATGAGCGCGGCACCCTCCGGAGGAAGCACGTTCGTGGCCACGGTGATCCCTTGAAGCAGTCGGTTGACGTGACCGCGGTACTCCATCCTGGCGACGACTTCCTGGCCGAGATAGCAACCTTTGGAATAGGACACGGTCGCCGTGTCGAGGCCTGTTTCGTGGACCAGCGTCTTGTCATCGAGATCGCGTCCGGTCAACGGCTCCCCCGCTTCGACCCGCACGGCCGTTGCTGCGACCAGCCCGGCGGGACGCACATCGTGAACATCCGCGTCGCCTATGACCATGAATCTCGTCACACCCGGAAGCGGCACCTTCGCGACGACCGCGTCCCCGGTGCGGATCCAGCCATGGTCGGGCACGTCACCAAGGCCCCGCGCTGCGTTGGGTCCCCACACCTCGACCACCGGCACCGGGTCATCGATCTGCACGTCGACCCTGATCTTGAACCTGCGGAGATCCTCGGCCACGCTCTCGCCGGTGCCCTGGTCTGCGATGAGCAGCACCTCGTCGTCGCCTCTCAGAACCCACAGCAGCGCCCGTACCTTGCCTCTCGTGGTGAGCAGCATGGATCGGGTGACTTCACCGATCCCCGTCCCCTCGATGTCCTGAGTGAGGATGCCCGTCAGGAACGAGACGGCATCTGAGCCTGCGACGACCAGCGCTTCGTGCATGCCCAGGACCGATGCAGCATCGCTGCGGAGCGCCAGGTACTCACCTGTGGCGTCCCCGTAGGTCAGATCTGTGCCAGCCACTCGAGACCGAGCTTCGTGAAGATCTCCTGCACCCAACCGGAGATGATGTTCAAGTTCCCTGTGATCATCAGCACCCCGAAGCCGGCAAGCAGGAGGCCCGAGACGACGTTGATCGGGCGGAGGTACTTGCGAATGAACTTCATCGCCCTGAACGCGCGCGCGACCCCGATACCAGACAAGATGAACGGCACCCCGAGGCCAAGTCCGTAGGCGAGCAGCAACACCATGCCCTGCACGACCGTCTCCTGAACGGCGGCGGTAGTGAGGATCGCAGCGAGCACCGGCCCGATGCAGGGTGTCCACGCGAACCCGAATGCGAACCCCATCACCAACGGAGCCCATGCTCCGAGCCTCGACGGGCGCACCTCGAAGCGACGCTCCCTCGTCATGAACGAGAGGTACTTCGAGTTGGAGAACGCCGACACGACGATCAGCAGTCCGAACGCGATCACGATCCAGCCGGCGATCCTGAGAGCGACACGCTGGTGTACGAGGAAGAAGCTGCCCACCGACGTGGCAGCCGCCCCGAGGAGGACGAACACGATCGTGAAGCCCACCACGAAGGTCAATGTGACGCGAAACATGCGGCCCGACGACGCCGAACCGCCCTGAAGGTCGCCCACCGAGTAGCCGGACATGAGGCTCAGATAGCCAGGCAACAGGGGCAGCACGCACGGCGACAAGAACGACACGATGCCGAACACGAACGCGGTGATGATGCCGACGTCTGCCATGGAGGGGCAGCCTAGCCCAGGTCCCGGCACAGCCGACAGCCGGCAGTTGACGGCTCTCGGCTCAGAAGATTGGCGGAGCTTCTCCCGTGAGATGCATGCCCTTTGTCTCCGGGACGAGGGTGACCAGGAGCGCTGCGATGGCCATCCCGACAGAGAGCAACGTCACGGTTGCCGACAGTCCGAAGTTCGCGATCAGGTACTTGCCGATGGCGAGACCGAACACGGCACCGAGAACGCCCGTCGAGTTGAGCCACGTCGCTGCCGTGGCACGGATGCCCGTCGGGAACACCTCGTTGCGGAGCGCGCCGAGCGACGGAACGATCGCGAACGCCCCGAACCCGGACAACGCTGCCGCCGGGATCAGCAGCCACGGTGCTTCGAGACGGTACATGCCGATTCCTCCAACGCCCGCCGAGAGAAGCGCCATCACAATCGTGGGACGACGGCCCCACGTATCGGCGAGGCGTCCGCCGGCAAAGAACCCGATCCCGCCGACGGTCCCACCGACGGCGAGGATGATCACGGCCACAGTGGTGCTCAGACCCAAATTGTCGACCAGCCGCTCCATCGAGAACGACGAAGCGGTTGCAGCGAACGCGGCAGCAAGAAACGATATCGCCGCGATCGGCCAGAACCGCCTCGCCGCGCCTCCTCTCAGCGGAGCCCACAGTACGCGCTTGCTGATGCCCGATTCGAAGAGCGGGCTCTCTGTGACCCGCTTGACCAGGGATGGCAAGGCGATCAGACCGAGGAGGGTTGCAGCGAACAGCACCCTCCACATATCTGGGCCAAGGTCATTGACGGGAACGACAACGAGCGCGGATCCAGCTCCGAAGCTCGCTGCTGCGCCGAACACGGCGATGCCATAGGCGCGCAGGCCGGGCTGAAGTGTCTCGGCGAGCATCACGAGGGCCAGCACCGACACCGCTGATCCCGTCATCCGCGTGATCGATTGCCAGATGGTGAACCAGAGAGCCGTGTCGGCGGTGGCGGTGGCGGCGCTCGCCACAGCCATCGCAGCGAACGAGAACAACAGGATCCTTCTCCGCCCTCCCCTGTCGCCGACGAGGGTGAGTACCACGGCGGCAACCGCCCCCATGCGGGTGATGGCAAGTAGCAAGCTCATCTGCGCAGCCGTCTCCCCCAGTGAACGACGCACAAACGGGACGTTGTTGGCCGCTTGCGCGAATGCATAGCCCTGGACGTACGCCATAACCGCCGTCAGAGCGACGATCCGCCTGTCGGACCTGACGGGGGCGATCGGGGGTCTGACGAAGCGAGGGAGCTTCACAAAGCGAAAGATCATCAGCGGGCAGCGTAGCCAGCGAGGTGCACTCGCGGTTTTCGGTTCTGAGTCATCAGTTCGCGACCGAACGCGGCGCAAGACCGCAGGGCGAAGGTTCTAACAAAAACTCACGACCGAAAACCGACAACGGCGGGCAAAGGCCGCCTACTGCGTCTTCTCTGGGAATGGGCATAGGTCGGCCAGTTCGCACCCGGGACAGTTGGGTCGTCTCGCCGTACACACGTCCCGGCCGTACTGAATCAGCCGCATTGACAGCCCACCCCACGCCGACTCGGGAAACAGATCCTTCAGATCCTGCTCGATCTTGTTCGGGTCTTTCTGCGTGGTGAACCCGAGCCGGTTCGACAACCGCTTGACGTGCGTATCGACGGCAATCGCGGGCATGCCGAACGCTTCGGCCAGCACCACGCTGGCAGTCTTCCGGCCGACGCCTGGCAGCGTCACGAGTTCGTCCAAGTCTGATGGCACCGCGCCTGCGAACTGCTCTGTCAGAGCTTGAGAGAGCCCGATGATTGCCTTCGTCTTCTGGCGGAAGAACCCGGTCGTGAACACGATCTTCTCAACGTCCTCAGGATTGGCATTCCCTAGATCCTCGGCGGTTGGGTACGCCTCGAACAACACGGGAGTGACTTTGTTGACCGTATCGTCGGTGGTCTGAGCAGAAAGCACGGTGGCGACCAACAGCTGCCACGGATGGTGATACTCGAGCGCGGTTCCGATCGACGGATAGCGACGTTCGAGCCTGTGCAGGATATCGAGCGCTCGGTCGTCCACGGCACGATCGTAGCTGCAGGTCCGACGGCTACTATCGCCCGGCATGGATCTGCGGGCTGTCATCATGGAACAAGGGCGCATCAAAGGTGACCTCCTCATGGTCGACACCTTCCTCAACCACAAGGTCGATACGACGGTGATGACCGGCATCGGCGCGGCACTCGCGACTCACCTGATTCCCCATCGACCGGACCTCGTGCTCACCGCCGAAGCCAGCGGGATACCTCCGGCATTGGCCGCGGCGTCGCAGATGCGGCTCCCGTTCATCTACGCCAAGAAGTTCGTCGGCAACCCCCGCCCGAACTCCTATGGACGAACCGTTTCTTCCCCGACGAAGGGCATGGAGTACAGAGTCGAGGTCGCAGAGCACCTCCTTGAAACGGGCGCGCGGGTCGCTGTGGTTGACGACTTCCTTGCTCGCGGCAGAACCGCCGAAGCGCTCGGAGAGATCGTCGAGGATGCGGGAGGTGTCGTGGTCGCGGCCGGTTTCGTCATCGAAAAGGTGTCCTTCGGTGGTCGGGACCTCCTTGCGAAGCACGGATGGCCAATCCTCTCACTCGTCAAGATCGGGTCACTCGACAACGACACCATCGAATTCGTCGCTTGATGCCTCCGGAACGGCGTCGCGTCCTCGCCTACCTCGCCCTGCTGGTTGCTGCGACTCTGTTCGGCGCGACGTTTGTGGTCATCAAGCGAGCCGTCACGCTCCTCCCCCCGCTCGCGTTCGTGGGGTGGAGGTTCTGGATCGGCGCGATCGCGCTGTGCGCTTTGGCCGTTCCACGAGGACGGTCGCTCTGGCGAGACGGGATGATCGCCGGGACGCTGTTGTTCGCGGGCTACGCACTCCAGACGGAGGGACTCGCGCTGACCAGCGCAGCCAACTCGGGACTCATCACCGGCCTCTACGTGGTGTTCACGCCGCTCATTGCTGCAGTCGTGGCGAGAACCCGACTCTCAGGATGGGCGGTGTCAGGAACCGGTGTCGCCTTCGTCGGTCTTGCCCTCTTGACGATTCGCGACGGAGTCAGATTCGATGCAGGCGACCTCCTCACCGTCGGGTGTGCAGTGGCGTTCGCCATTCACATCGTGGTCCTCTCGCGTGTCGCCGTCCGGCACCCGGTCATCCCCTTCACGGCAGTCCAGTTGCTGGTCACGGCGGTGCTCGCAACCTCCCTTTCATGGATCACGGAAGGGTTGCCGATGCCGACCGCCGACGTTCTCCCGGCGTTGCTGCTGACCGGACTCGTCGTGACCGCCGGAGCGTTCCTCATGCAGGTGTGGTCACAAACGGTGATCGGACCTGCCAGAACGGCGGTGATTCTGACCTTCGAGCCCGTATCGGCAACGTTGCTCGCAGCGCTGCTCCTCGCGGAACGTCTCGATGCGAAGCAGTGGGTGGGCGCCGGGCTCATCCTGGCCGGCATCTACCTCGTGCTTGCTCGCACGAACGAAATGGACACCATCCCCGCCGCCGAGGCGATCACGCCTGCCCATTGAGCCGGCGGATGGCCTCGCCCAACTCGGCTTCTCTCTGAAGATGACGAATCCCGCGTGCCACGACGCGGATCGCCGCGAGCAACAGGAACAAGAAGACGATCAGCACCAACAGGAGTTCGAGGCCCCTGGTGTAGCTGACCTCGCACGCCGACAGCCCATATGGACAGACGCCATAGCCCGTTCCGCCGCTCGCCAGATTGAAGAGGACGATCAACGGCACGACGGCGACGACGAGAACTGCCGCCAATAGCAGGGCCATGAGCGCGCGGAGCCACAACACGCCACAAGGGTACCTGCCCTCAGAGATGCTCCCGGTACAATCCGGCCGGTGGAGTTCTACCGCGAACCGTTCACCGACGATGAGACTCGAGTGCTTTCGCGGTTCTTCAGCAACGTCGACCAACCGGTGTTCACCCTCCTGAACCTCCCCGAGGTCGTCAAGGGAGCGTTGTTCGCCCGCTACAGCAGAAGCGGCAAGTCGCTTCGACGGCTCTTCCTCGACGAGTTCCTCAACGACGCCGACACCGGCATCGAGACGATCGCACAGCGCATCGAGGGTGATCCCCTGTACAGCCTGCGGAGGGCGGAGAGACTGTATGACCGCGTGTTCTTCGAGTTCGGGGACGATTCGGTGGCGCAGCTCGGCGGTGCGCACATTGCGTGCGAGCAGGCCTCCAACGTCTTGACCAAGGTCTTGGAGTGGGGTCGGCTCGCCTCCTACCTCGAGCAGTCCACCCGGTACATCTACTACGACGTCAAGTTCGGCGACCGTTACCGGTACATGACCCCGTCGGAGATCGAGGAGGCGGGTTTGGCGGATCGTCACAGGGCCACCATGGATCTGTTGTTCGACACCTACTCGAACGTGGTTCGGACGATGACCGATGTGTACGCCGATCGCTTCCCCAGGCAGGACGATCCGGAGCGAGTCTGGAAGGCGACGATCAGGGCAAAGGCGTGTGACACGGCGCGAGGTCTCCTTCCGGCATCGACGCTCTCCAACGTTGGGATCTTCGCCTCGGGTCAGGCCTACGAGATGGCCTTGTTGAGGATGCAGGCGCACCCGCTCGAAGAGGTTCGCGAGTACGGAGCACTGATGCTCACCGAGCTCCGCAAGGTGATCCCATCGTTTCTGAAACGAGTCGACATCGACGATCGCGGTGTGGCGTGGAGCAGGTACCTGACGAACACACGTCTCGCAGTGCAACGGATCGCGGATCGTATCGACGTGACCTCGAGTGAACAGCCGCTCGTGACACTCACCGACTGGGACCCGGAAGCCGAGGTGAAGCTCACCGCTGCGGCCCTGTACCCGCATGCGACGCTTTCCGACTCGAGCCTGCTCCAGGTTGCTCGGGCGATGTCCGATCATGAACGCGCGGCCGTCATCGGGGCGCTCGTAGGGGACAGAACCAATCGCCGCCACCGCCCTGGTCGGGCGATGGAACGGTCCACGTACCGGTTCGACGTGCTGTGCGACTACGGGGCGTTTCGAGATCTACAACGCCATCGAATGCTCACCATCGACTGGCAGGAACTCACCACCACTCACGGGTATGAAATCCCTGGTGATCTCGCCGGCACCGATCTGGCGGCTGATTGGGAACGCGCCATGTCTGTGGCGGCCGAGTTCCATGCGGACGTGCAGGCGGCGACGTCATCGACCGTTGCCCAGTACGTCGTTCCGTTCGGCTACAAGGTCCGCTTCGTGATGGAGATGAATGCCCGAGAGGCATTTCACCTCATCGAGCTGAGAAGTCAGCCGGCCGGTCACACCGGCTACCGGAAGGTGGCCCAGGAGATGCACCGTCAGATCCGCGATGTGGCTGGACACCGCCTCATCGCCGACGCGATGAAATACGTCGACTACTCGAACACCGATCTCGAACGGTTGGAGAGCGAACGGCGGGCAGAAAAGAGGCGGCGAAACACCTAGGGCTCCGCCGGTTCTAGGTCTTCGGTTCTCGGTTTTCAGTAGGAGGCTCGATCGGACCCCGCGAACGGCCCGGGCCGCTGTTTCACCGAGAACCGAGAACTCACAACCGACAACGGCGAGCGAAGTGAGCCTATGGTTTCAAGGGGATTCTCAGTACCAGCGAGCCGTCCTCAACCGACCACGACGCAGCCCCGACCAGCGTGAAGTCGGTGAAGTCGCGTTCGGCCTGGGCGACCAGCGCCGCCCGATCGGGCCCCGCCACAGGAGGAAGACCTCGTGCCTTCACGGCGAGCGCCCGCTCTCTGAATCGGTTGATGAACTCGTCGACGTCGAACTCCGCCATGTGAACCTCCTACAGCGCGAGGGTACCGCGCGACTCGACGGAAGTGGCTCCGATTGCCGCCGCTACCCTTGCGAGGTGTTCGACAAGCGGTTGCTCATCGTCACCGGCAAAGGCGGAGTCGGCAAGTCCGCGGTCGCGGCCGCACTCGCGCTGAGGGCTGCATTCGACGGCCGGCGAGTGCTCGCGATGGCGATGACCGACGACACGGGTCTTGCAGTCCATCTCGGTGTCGAACAGCTGCGCTACCGACCGACGCACATCAGATCGGGCCTCGATGCCGTATCCATCGAACGTCCCGAAGCGCTCAACGAGTACCTCCGCGTGCAGCTGGGGGTTCCTCGCATCGCACAGTTCGGACCGCTTGCGCGAGCATTCGATGCGGTCGCTTCCACCGCTCCAGGGATCCGAGAGGTCATCACGATCGGCAAGGTCCTCTACGAAGCCAAGAAGGGTACGTGGGACCTGGTTGTTGCCGACGGACCGCCAACCGGACAGATCGGTTCCCATCTCCGGGCACCCGCGACGGTGGCAAGGCTCGTCGGGGCGGGAAGGGTGCTGGATCAAACCGGTTGGATGGCCAGATTGCTGCGGGACACGACCGCGACTGGCCTGGTCATGGTCACGACGGCAGAGGAGCTGCCGGTCACAGAGACGCTCGAGAGCCTCGCAGCCATCAGCGACGAGAACCTGGTCGGGATCGACGGCGTCATCGTGAACCGCACACTGGGTCCGCTCGAAGGGGACATCGACCGCCTCGACGATGGGCCCGCCAAGCAGGCGGCACAGCTTCACAGCGGTCTGTTCGAGGAGCAGGAGCGATGGATAGCCCACCTGCCGGACGGGCTACGTGTCCCGTACTTCTTCGGCCTCCACACCCCTCCTGAAGTGGCGGCCCGGATGGCCGACCTCTGGGGGGACACGTGAGCGCCGTCCTCATCACCGGCGGTGGAGGCGTAGGCAAGACGACGTTATCTGCGGGGCTCGCGCTTGCAGCCGCCAGGCGCGGAGTCAAGACATTGGTGGTGACCATCGACCCGGCGAAACGTCTGGCCTCCGCACTTGGGCTCGACGTCTTGGGTGCGGACCCCACTCCCCTCGCCGACAACCTGTGGGGAGCGATGCTCGATGCGACCCGATCCTGGAATGACATCGCCAAACGGTACGCGCCGGCCGAAGTTGGCTCGAGGCTGACGACCAATCCGTTCTTCGAGGCTGCCACACAGCACTTCCCCGCTTCCCAGTCGTACGCGGCAGCGGAGGAGATGACGATCTACATCGAAAGTGGACAGTGGGACCTGATCCTGGTCGACACTCCTCCGGCGGCCGGCGGCATCGAGTTCTTCACGTCTCCGGCCCGGATGCGATCGTTGGTCGGTGGACGGCTCCTCAAGTGGCTCACCGGCGGTTCACTGCCGGGACGCAGATTCGTCTACCAATTCACCGCGCGGCCGGCACTCCGGATCGCCGATGCGGCGCTGGGATCAGAACTCCTCGAGGCGGTCGCAGACTTCCTCATCGACTTTCGCGCCGCCTACGACGGGATCGCCGAGCGAAGTCGCGAGATAGAACAGCATCTTGCCGCGTCGCACAAGGTCGTCGTAACGACCGCCGATCCGGCCCCGTTGAGCGAGGCGGCCAGGTTCTTCGAACTCGAGAATGGAACCCCGGAACTGGTGGTATTCAATCGAGTCCTACCGGAGTCGTGGTACCACGCCAAGACCGTCGCTCCCTCCCCGTTCGACGACAACCTGGTCAGATGGGGAACAGAAGCGCACCGTCAAGCAGAAGCCCGGCGCAGGTTCTCCGCCCGGTGGCATGTCGAGCCGGCGACGATCCCTTGGCTGGCTCACACACCGAACGATCTGGAGCGGCTCGAGCAGATGATCGATTCGGCGGTCGGCCTCGACCTGGACCGGCTCTTCAGCTAGGGCTCCCTTCGGTCGCCGTTGCCAGTTCACAGTCTTCAGTCATCACCAAGAACGCGACCTTCGAACGTCCGAGACATCGGGGCGACTCACCGAAAACCGAGAACCGACAACCGCTGACCGGCGAGCGAAGCGAGCCTATGTCACCGCCTTCGCGCCCAGCAGCTCTCTGAGTTCCGCGTAGAGAGCACTTCGCGGTTCCACCCGGTACTCGTCCGAGAGCTTCCACACCTTCGGTTCCCCCTCCGAGGTCATCTCGAGGAACACGGGAGCCGGTCCGGGATGGTTGACGAGCACCTCCTGAAGCCGGCTCACCAGATCTGGCGAGATCTGAAGTGCCGGCACCCGCAGGAATACCGATTCGTCTGACCGAAGTTCCGGCTCTGTGATCTCCCGAGCGATCACCTTGATGTCATCACCGCGATGGTCAAGGTGACCGGTCACGACAACGACGGCATCCTCTCGAATCATCGGCCCTGCCGCCGACACGACCTTCGGGAAGGCGACCACTTCTACCGACCCTTCGAGATCCTCGAGTTCGAAGAACACCATCGGTTCGCCTTTTCGGGTGAACCTGCGATTGATGGAACCGATGAGACCCCCGATGGTCACCGTCGATGAGTCCGTCAGATCCCACAGATCCGGGATCGTTGAGGAGACCACCCGATTGAGGAGGTGCTCCACCCCGATCAGGGGGTGATCGGAGATGAACAAGCCGAGCATCTCCTTCTCGAATCCGAGACGTACCTTCTTGTCCCATTCGAGGTTGGGAATGGTCGGCTGGACCGCTTCGAGCGGCGACGAGCCTGACCCGAACAGCGAGTACTGGCCCATCTCCTCGTTTCGGCGTCGCGTCACCGTGGCGTCCAAGATCTGTTCGTAGGAGAGAATCAGCCCTCGCCTGGTCACACCGAGACTGTCGAATGCGCCGGCCTTGATCAACGACTCGATGGTGCGCCGGTTGAGCACCGAGACGTCCACGCGATCGACGAAGTCAACGAAGTCCTTGAACGCGCCCCCCTCGCGCCGGGCATCAACGATCCGTTCAACAACGCCTTCGCCCACATTTCGAACGGCCGACATGCCGAAGACGATCCGACCATCCCGCACCACGAAGTCGAGTTCCGACCGGTTGATGTCGGGAACGGCCACCTCGATACCCTGGGTTCTGCACTCACTGAGATACAGGGCGGTCCTGTCCTTGTCTCGCTTCGTGGAGGTGAGTAGTGCGGCGAGGTACTCGGCCGGGTAATGGGCTTTCAGCCATGCCGTCTGGTACGCGACGAAGCCGTACGCCGCACTGTGCGACTTGTTGAACCCGTACCCGGCGAAAGGCTCGATCGCGTCCCACAGCTCACGACCCAGCTGCTCCGTATGGCCCTGCCGGGCGCAGCCGGCCACGAACTTGCTCCGCTCCTTGGCCATGATCGACTTGACCTTCTTGCCCATGGCCTTTCGGAAGTTGTCCGCCTCCTCCATCGAGTACCCGGCGACCGCCTGGGCGACCTGCATGACCTGCTCCTGGTAAACGATGATCCCGTAGGTGGAAGCGAGGAACGGCTGGATTACCTCGTGTGGATACTCGACCGCCTTACGTCCGTTCTTTCTGTCGGCGTACTCGTAGTGCATGTTGGCGCCCATCGGACCGGGCCTGAAGAGAGCGTTGACAGCGATGATGTCGTCGAAGTTCTCCGGCTGGAGCGCTCGGATGAGCGACCGCATCGCCGATCCTTCGAGCTGGAACACCCCGATCGTATCGGCCGCCCTAATCATCTCGAAGGTCGCCTCGTCGTCGAGCGGAATCGAGTCGACATCGATCCGATCACCCGTCGACAGCTCGATCAACTCGATCGTTCGTTCGATGGTCGACAGGTTGCGCAGGCCGAGAAAGTCCATCTTGAGCAGCCCGAGATCCTGCACGCCGTGCATCTCGTACTGGGTGACGATCTCCGCCCCTTCGCCCTTCTGTTGAAGGGGCACCAGGTTCCACAGTGGCTCGGGAGAGATCACCACGGCTGCTGCGTGGATGCTGTCCTGGCGGCGGAGCCCCTCGAGGCCGCGAGCCGTGTCGATGACCCTGTGGGCATCATCCTCGGTGTTGTAGACGGCACGAAGCTGGGCTGCGTTCGAGTAGAAGTCCCTCAGCGCGGGATCTGCACCTTTACCTGGATCTTCGAGACACTGGCTCAGAGATGCCTCGACCCCGAGGATCGCAGGAGGCATCATCTTGGCGATCCGATCACCGACCCCGTACGAGAACCCGAGCACTCTCGCCGAGTCCCTCAGCGCCTGACGGCCCTTGATGGTGGAGAACGTGATGACCTGGGCTACGTGGTCGGAGCCATACCGCTCCGCGGCATACTTGATGACTTCGGACCGGTAGCGCTCATCGAAGTCCATGTCGATATCGGGCATCTCGCGGCGTCCCGGATTCAGGAACCGTTCGAAGATGAGGCCGTGCCTGATGGGGTCGAGATCGGTGATCCGAAGGCAGTACGAGATGATCGAGCCGGCAGCGCTTCCCCGTCCTGGACCCACTCTGATCCCGTTCTCCCTCGCGTACCGAATGAGGTCCCACACGATCAGGAAGTAGGCAGGGAAGCCCATCTCTTCGACGATGCGCAACTCGTGCTCGATACGTTCCGTCACCTCGACCGGAATCGGCTCCCGGTAGAGAGCCCGAGCACCTTCGTAGATGAGGTCCTTCAGGTAGGACAACTCGGTGGTGCCTTCTGGCACCGGGAACTGCGGAAGCAGGATCTCGCCGAAGGTCAGCTCGACATTTGCCCGTTCTGCGATGAGCAGCGTGTTGTCGGTCGCTCCCGGATACAGATCATCGGGAAACAGCGACCGCATCTCTTGTGATGTCTTCAGGTAGAACTCTTGGCCGTTGAACTTGAAACGGTTCGGCTCGTTGATCGTTGCGCCCGTTTGGATGCACAGAAGCACGTCGTGGGCGTCGGCCTCGTCCTGCCTCGTGTAGTGCGAGTCGTTGGTGGCGAGCAGTGGTGCGCCGATCCTACGCGCCACGTCCACCAGATCAGGCAAGACCCGCCGTTGCGCCTCGATGCCGTGGTCCTGCAACTCGATGAAGAAGTTGTCTTTGCCGAAGATGTCCTGGTACCTGGCCGAGGCAGTGAGCGCGGCGTCGAAGTCTCGTACCTGCCCCTGGTTGCCCTCCTCCAGCGAAGCGTCTGGCGCGAGCATCTGGGCGACTTCTCCACCGAGGCACCCCGAGGCGGCGATGATCCCTTCGCTGTACTCGGCGAGCAGGTCGAAATCCATCCTGGGCTTGTAGTAGTACCCCTCCAGGTACGACCTACTCACCAGCTTCATGAGATTGCGGTATCCGGTCTCGTTCTCCGCCAGCAGGGTGAGGTGGTAGCGGATGTTCTTGCTCCTCGGTGGCCGATCGAACCTCGACCCCGGAGTGACGTAGGCCTCGATTCCGATGATCGGCTTGATCCCCTCTTTGCGGGCCGCCTGGTAGAAGTCGACGACCCCATACAGGACGCCATGGTCGGTGATCGCTACCGCCGGCTGGCCGTCCTCGCGTGCAGCCCGCACGACGTCGCGCACCCTCGCGGCGCCGTCGAGCATTGAGAACTCAGTGTGTAGATGCAGGTGTGCGAAGCCGTCCATCAAGAACTACAAACGTGGGATTCGAACCATACCAGCCAACACCGTGCCCGGTCCGATCGGTGGGTAGCATGGTGGACTCACGGCCCATGGAGTGTGTGTGAACGCGAACCTCGACATTCCTGTGTTCGATCTCAGATCGGCCGTACCGAATTGGTGGGCAGGGATTGAAGGTAGCAAGGTTGGCACGATGAGTCTCGGTGACGCGGTTGCCGACATGACGTTCATCGACGTATACGAGGAGGGATGACCATGCGAATCGGCATTCTCACCGGTGGAGGTGACGTCCCCGGTCTGAACCCGTGCATCAAGGCTGTCGTGGACAGGGTCAGCAACGAAGGTCACGAAGTCATCGGTATCCGGAGAGGATGGGCTGGTCTACTCGAGCCCAATCTGGATGAACCGGAGAGTTTCTCTCGCCATCAGATTCCCCTCGATCGGGCACGCGTGCGAACGGTTGATCGCACCGGCGGCACATTCCTTCACACGTCTCGCACGAACCCCGGGAAGGTCCCGACGGACGACGTTCCCGGCTTCCTCGCCGATCAGGCGGAGGGAGACGGGCCACATGACTTCACACCCCACGTACTCGACGTCATCGAAGCGCAAGGAATCGACGTTCTCATTCCCATCGGTGGCGATGACACTTTGTCGTACGGCCTGCGACTGCACGACGAGGGAGTTCCGGTCATCGCGATTCCGAAGACGATGGACAACGACGTGCACGGTACCGACTACTGCATCGGCTTCTCGACGGCCGTGACAAGAGGCGTCCAGTTCATCCACAACCTCCGCACGTCGGCGGGATCGCATGAACGCCTGGCCGTCGTGGAGCTGTTTGGACGCTACAGCGGAGAGACATCCCTCATTACGGCCTACCTCGCGGGCGTCGACAGGGCGATCATTTCGGAGGTGCCCTTCGACGTCGACAAGCTGGCCGAGCTCCTCCTGGGTGATCGCGGACGCAACCCGAGCAACTACGCCATGATGACCATCTCCGAAGGCGCAACGATCAAGGGGGGTGACCTGGTGTTGTCGGGTGACGCCGACATGTACGGTCACCGCAAGCTCGGGGGCGTCGGCGCACTGACCGGCGAACTCCTCAAGGAGAGGACCGGCCTCGGGATCGTCTACCAGCAGGTCGGCTACCTGATGCGATCAGGGAACCCGGACTCGCTCGACCTCATGGTTGCCACGAACTACGCAGTGATGGCTGCGGATCTCGCACTCGAAGGTGCGTCGGGTCGCATGGTCGCACTACGAGGCGGAACCTACACCAGCGTTCCGATCAGCGTCACACGTGAGGGCGTCAAGCGAGTCGACGTCGAAGAATTGTACAACGTCGAGGCGTACCAGCCCAAGGTTCGTCACGTGTCCGGCAAGCCGATGTTCCTGTACTGATGGACGTTCTAGGCATCCTCACGGCCGGAGGCGACTGTCCCGGATTGAACGCTGTCATCAGGGCAGTAGTCGCCAGAGCCACAATCGAGCATGGCTCAGAGGTCGTCGGCATCCTCAACGGATGGGAAGGCCTCATGTACGGCAACGTGATTCCGCTCGACCGTGACGCCGTCCGCGGCATCCTCCAACGCGGCGGAACGATTCTTGGATCCTCCCGGATGGACCCCTACGTGCATGGAGACGGCTATGCCAGCGTCCAGCGAACAGTACGAGACAACGGTCTCGATGGGGTGATCGTGGTCGGAGGCGACGGAACCCTTGCGTCCGCGCTGCGCCTCTCGGAGGAGGGGCTCAAGGTGATCGGGGTCCCCAAGACGATCGACAATGACATCGACGCAACCGACACCACGTTTGGTTTCAACACGGCTGTGGAGATCGCGACCGAGGCGATCGACCGGATCACGACAACCGCCGAAGCGCACCACCGCATCATGCTCGTCGAGGTCATGGGACGAACCCGCGGATGGATCGCCACCTACTCGGGCATTGCTTCGGGTGCCGATGCCATCCTGATCCCCGAGATCCCTTGCGACCTGGAGAAATGCGCCGGCATCATCCGGACACGCCACAGGCGGGGGCACCGCTACTCGGTGGTGGTCGTCGCTGAAGGGGTCGAACCTCCATCGGGTGACGCCGGCCGAGGTCAGATCGATGCGTTCGGGTTCGAGAGGTTTGGTGGGGTCGCCTATCAGATCGCTCCCATCCTCGAAGAGATGACAGGGTTCGAAACCCGTGTGACGGTGCTAGGACACGTCCAGCGAGGAGGGACACCAACCGCCTATGACCGCGTGCTTGGCACCCGCTTCGGGGTCGGTGCAGCCGACCTCGCGGCCGAAGGCAAGTGGGGAACGATGGTGGCCCTCCGCGGGCGGGACATCGTGCCGGTCACCCTCGAAGAAGCCTGTGCAAGCACACGGGGTGTAGACGAGAAGCTGTTCGAGACCGCTGAGGTCTTCTTCGGCTAGGGGCTCACCGCTCGAGCCCCTCCGCGTTCCCGGGTTCTGAGCAAGAACCTCGCCCCGTGGAGCTTCGGAGGTCGCGTTCCAACCGACAAACGAACACCCATAACGGGCGGGCAAAGCCTGCTGTCAGCTTCCAGCCGGGACCGCTCCGATGTCCGGCTCGCCCAGCTCGTCGAGCATGTCCTGCAAGGCGTCGGGCAGCGGCGAAGTCACGGTGATCTCCTGACCCCCCACAGGGTGCCGGAACGACAGCGACTGGGCATGCAGCCACATGCGCGGCGACGGCCGCCCCCCATAGACTGCGTCCCCCACAACAGGATGTTCGATCGACGCCATGTGCACCCGGATCTGGTGCGTTCGCCCCGTCTCGAGCTGCACTTCCACAAGGCTCACTCCCTGCTCCTCCCAGGAGGCGACCCGCCGGTAGTGTGTGCGGGCCATGCGTCCGTCCCGCCGAACCGCTCGCCGTCTCGAGTTGCGGGGGTCTCGTCCGATCGGCGCGTCGACGGTGCCGGCGGGCAGCGAGAACACCCCCTCCACGAGGGCGAGATAGTTCCGCTTGACAGACCGTTCTGCCAAAGCGTTCGTGAGTGATCGATGAGCATCTTCGGTCTTGGCGACCAAGAGCAGCCCTGACGTGTCCCGGTCGAGGCGATGCACGATCCCCCATCGATCTTCCGCACCCACTCCACGTATCTGCGGCCAGCGATGGAGCAATCCGGCTGCGAGCGTTCCCCTGACAACGCCTGCGCCGGGGTGCACGACGACGCCTGCCGGCTTGTCGATGACAGCGACATTCTCGTCCTCGTAGCGGACACCGAATGGCACGTCCTCGGCTTCGAGAATCTGTTTGGCGGGAATGCGGATCGTGACCCGCTCACCACCCTCCACTCGATCCTTCGGGGACACGGCAGATCCGTCAACGAGCACCTCGCCAGATTCGACGAGCGTGTGCGCGACCCTGCGACTCAGTCCGGTGAGTACCGAGACGACCTTGTCGATCCGTTCACCTGCGAGCTCCGGATCGATGATCCTCTTCACGACTGCCGAATGCCGACGATCAACAGCAGAATGACCCCGACCGTGATCGACGCATCTGCCAGGTTGAACGTTGCGAAGAAAGGAGCATCGATCCAATCGATCACCCTGCCATCGAGGAATCCGCTTCCCCGAACGAAGCGATCGACGAGATTCCCCATCGCCCCGCCGAGGACCAGGCCCAAGGTGATCGACTGCCACCACGACTCGGAGGACCTGAGGGCGAACAGGATGACGACTACCGCGATGATGATGGCGATGACGAGTACCGTGCCTGCATTCTGAAGCATGCTGAACGCGACACCCGAGTTCTCGAACACTCTGAGCCGCAACACCCCCGGAATGAGCTCGATACTGGTTCCGGCAGGTATCGCACGCAGCGCCCAGGCTTTGGTGATCTGGTCAGCCGCGACCACCACGGCCGCAACGATCAGCGCCGCCGCCTTGTGCTTCAGCGCCTTGCTGCGCACGTGACGCACAACGTCGTGTAGGGAAGCGCGTCGAGGCGAGCGGCCGGAATCGGTCTTCCGCAGTTGCTGCATGTCCCATAGGTCCCTGCGTTGAGCCGTTCGAGCGCGTCCTCGACCTGCCCGAGGAGCTCCTGACTGTTGCGCACCACGGACAGCTCGGACTCGAACACGGTGGCAGCTGATCCAGTCTCCGTACTCGAGGGGTCGGCGCTCCGCTCCCCCGACGCCTGCGCCAGCCGGGCCTCTTCGAGGTCCTGGAGGTGGTCGTCGATCGTCTCTTGGAGTTCCTGACGGTCAGCCTCGAGCCTGCGCTGCAGCTTCTTGAGCGTGTTTGCCGAGAGTGTGCGGGTCATGATCCCCGGCAAGATAGCAGAAGACCCCGCGCAGTCGACGCCTGGCGACATCCGGCCCTAGAGGTCCAGGGCGGCTCGTACCTGCCGCTCGCTCAACCCCTCTATGAGAACGCGCTTGCGTCGAGCCGCCGCGCCGGCAAGCAGCCGGGCCGATGCGCCCGTCGCGAATGCGAGCGTCGCGACCACTGCCTTGTTGGCCTTCCCTCCTTCGGGAGGCGCGGCAACACGGATCCGAAGCGCACCATCGTGGAGACCGGTGATCTCCGTGCGGGAGGCACCCGGGACGACCCACACGAGCACCTCTGTGCCTTCCGGGTGCGCGCTCAGGGGATCCATGCGGTCCAAGGTAGCAGCGGGGCGGACCGGCAAGCTCACTGCTGACAGCCGACAGCCGACAGGCGAAAACAGCTCCAGACCGCAGAACGACCTTCCTACCGGGCATCGAGAACCGAGCACCGAAAACCGAAGACGGCTCACGCAGTGAGCCTTCACTGAGTCGGGTTCCGGGCGCCTTCCGTCTACGATGCTGAGTCCAGATGAAGAGCTTCAACCGGGTCCAGCCCAACGTCTCGTTTCCCGCCATCGAAGAGGGAGTCCTCGAACTGTGGGACAGAATCGATGCGTTTCATGCGTCGATCGAGATGCGGCCGGCCGCCTCGGAGTACACCTTCTACGATGGCCCTCCGTTCCCGACGGGCAGCCCTCACTACGGGAATCTCCTTGCGGGAGTCATCAAGGACATCGTGCCCCGTTACTGGACCATGCGTGGTCATCGGGTGGTTCGCCGGTTTGGGTGGGACACGCACGGGCTACCGATCGAGATGGAAGTCCAGGAATCAC
This sequence comes from uncultured Acidimicrobiia bacterium, assembly GCA_964633745.1. Classification (GTDB taxonomy): domain Bacteria; phylum Actinomycetota; class Acidimicrobiia; order Spongiisociales; family UBA4744; genus CAYLHS01. Next base: position 48,699 of record CAZWHZ010000001.1, on the reverse strand, counting down.
TCGGCCTCAACGGCCCCCGAGACATCGAGGAATACGGAGTACGGAAGTTCAACGAGGCGTGTCGCGCCAGGGTCGAAACCAACACTGAAATGTGGGAGACGATCACCCGACGCATTGGACGGTGGGTCGACTTCAAGGACGACTACAAGACCATGGACCTCGACTTCATGGAAAGCGTTTGGTGGGTGTTCAAGCAACTCTGGGACAAGGACCTCGTCTATCGCGCTTTCAAGGTGCTTCCGTACTCGTGGGGAGCGGCAACACCTCTCTCGAATTTCGAAGCGAATCTCGAGTACACGGATGTGGACGATCCCGCCATCACCGTTCGCCTTCCTGTCACCGCCTCACACGGTCCTGTGCGCGAGGGTGACTACCTGGTGGTGTGGACGACTACACCCTGGACACTGCCTGGAAACCTCGCGATCGCGGTCGGCGGCGACATCACCTATGTCGCCGTTGTCCGAGACCACCAGCGTCATTGGGTTGCGAAGTCGCGCAAGGACGAGTTCTGGCCCGACGACGAGGTCGTCGAAACGGCACTCGGTCGCGAACTCGTCGGGACCCCATACACACCGCCGTTCCCCTACTTCGAAGAGGAGCGAGACCACGGCGCGTTCAGAGTGATCACAAGCGACGACGTCACCACCGACGAAGGGACCGGCCTCGTTCACATGGCTCCCGCATATGGCGAGGCCGACTTCTACGCCCTCCAGGCGGCCGGCCTCGATGTTCTCGTCGACCCGGTCGATGGGCAGGCGAGGTTCACCGATGCCGTACCGGACGTCGCCGGCATGTACGTCAAGGATGCGGACAACGAACTGATCACGCTGCTCAAGCGCAAGGGGTACCTCGTCAAGCGCGAACAGATTCGTCACTCGTACCCGTACTGCTACCGCACACACACACCACTGATCTACAAGGCGATCCCATCCTGGTTCGTGAACGTCGAATCGTTCAAGGATGAGATGGTCGATCGAAACAACACGGTCCACTGGGTTCCGGACTACGTCGGCGAGAAGCGCTTCGGCAACTGGCTCGAGAACGCCAGGGACTGGGCGATCAGTCGCAACCGCTATTGGGGTAGCTGTATCCCCGTGTGGGAGTGCACGTCTTGCGGCCACCAAGTGTGCATGGGATCGATCGACGAGTTGGAGGAAGCCTCAGGAACACGTCTGACCGACCTTCACAAACACGTCGTCGACGAAGTGACCATGCCGTGCACAGAGTGCGGGTCGGAGATGCACCGGGTCCCCGAGGTATTCGACGTCTGGTTCGAGTCGGGTTCGATGCCCTACGCACAGCACCACTACCCGTTCGAGAACGCCGACACGTTCGATCTCAAGTTCCCCGCCGACTTCATCGCAGAGGGTCTGGATCAGACGCGCGGTTGGTTCTACACGCTCCTCGTGCTCGCAACCGCCATCTTCGGAAAGGCCCCATTCCGCAACTGCGTTGTGAACGGAATGATCCTGGCCGAAGACGGGCGCAAGATGTCGAAGAGCCTCAAGAACTACCCGGACCCCATGGACTTGCTGCAGGCCTACGGAGCCGACCCACTTCGGGCCTACATGATCACATCCCCGCTGCTGAGAGCCGAACCTCTCCGATTCACAGAGGTCGGAGTCAAAGAGGTCACGAGGACAGTGATCCTTCCCCTGTGGAATGCGTACTCGTTCTTCACGACGTACGCCGAGGCCGACGGCATCACACGCCAGGACCTCGCCGACGCTCCCGGGCCGGCCGAGCGGCCCGAGCTGGACCGTTGGATCCTGTCGATGCTCCAGAGCCTCATCTCACAAGTCAACGAGATGATGGAGGGCTACTACCTCTACGCGGTCGTACCACCGATGGTCGAGTTCATCGATCACCTCACCAACTGGTACATCCGGCGTTCACGGCGTCGCTTCTGGCGTTCACGGGAAGCGAGCGACACCGACAAGCTCTCCGCCTTCGCGACCCTGTACGACGTACTCGTGACGTTCTCGAAGGTGATCGCTCCGGTTCTTCCCTTCGTCACCGAAGAGATCTACCAGGAACTCGTTGTCACACACAGGTCATCCGGGGAGGATGGACCGGCCTCGGTGCACCTCTCCGACTACCCGGCAGCGCGTACCGATCTCATCGATCTCGACCTGGAGCGCGAGATGGCGACGGTTCGCCAGGTGGTCACTCTCGGCAGGTCGTTGCGAGTGACGTCGGGCATCCGGGTTCGCCAGCCACTGGAGTCGATCACGGTGTACAGCAGAGACAAACGTGTTCTCGATGCTGTCGAGACACACACGGCGATCATCGCCGAGGAACTCAATGTGAGGCAGGTTTCGACGGGACTTGATGAACTCGATGCGGTCGACATCCATGCCAAAGCAAACTTCAAGGTTCTCGGCCCACGCCTCGGCCCTTCCGTCCGGGAGGTGGCCGCCGCGATCGCTGCACTCGATGGAGCGGCGATCGGAGCGCTGCTCGAGGGCCGCACCGTAGAACTGGCCGGCCACGACATCGCGGCATCCGACATCACCGTGCAACGCACCCCGAAATCCGGGAGGGTCGTTGCCGCCGATGGCAACGTGTCGGTCGCCCTCGATGTCGAACTGACGGACGAGTTGATCGCCGAAGGACTTGCCCGTGAGTTCATCAATCGGATTCAGCAGGTACGTCGTGACCTCGATCTGGACGTCACGGACCGAATCAGTGTCAGGTGGGCAACCGATGATGCTGCGACGGCCGCGGCGCTCGAGTTCCACGGTGCGCTGATCTCCGCGGAAGTGCTGGCCATCGGTCTGACACGCGTGGAGGAACTCGACAGTGCTCAGCTCCTCGACGTCGACGGCTCGGCAGTCTTCGCACTGGTGGAGAGAGCCTAGGGCGCTTCGCGAGCCGTTCTCGGTTGTCGATCAGGTTCTCGCTGAGAAGTGAACGAGATCTGAGTTTGACGGCTCCTTCGTCCCGACGGATGGTCAGTTCCCAGCAAGAACGCAGCTGTGACGTGCAAGTCCAGCCACCCAGACCTCTCGCAATAGATGCGGCCGCGTGCAGCAGGCCGATGACTGAAGACCGAAGACCGCGGGCGGAGCCCGCCTAGTCGCCGTAGCGTTCCCAGGGCCGCCGGTCGGAGCCGAGATACACCTCGCCGGCTTGGGCCTCATCGTCGTCGACCTCGTCATCGATGTCCTCGACATCAACCGGGAACCCCTCATCCATCGTGTCCTCGACATATGCGACTTCCTCGGTGAAGCCACTTTCGACAATGGTCTCGGCAGGCTCCATCTCGGCAGCCTCCATCTCGGCCGGTTCCATCTCGGCCGGCACGATTCCATCCATCGCAGACTCGGCCTCGTCGACCTGTGCGAGCAGTCGGTCTGTCAGGCCCTTCACATGGGCACGCAGTTCGGCGACGGCACTTTGGAGCGTCTGCACCTCTGACCCGAGTCTCTCCTTCTTGCCGGCATGCTCGGATTCGATCTCAGAAGCATCGAGGCGCGCCTGCGAGAGGATCTGCTGTGCCTCGAACCGAGCTTCGCGCACGACCTCGTCGGCGGTCTTCTGCGCGAGCACCAGCGTGCGCGTGATGCGCTCCTCGGAGTCGTGAGTGTCAGTCACTCTCGACTCGAGATCCGCCATGCGGCCGCGGGATTCCTGGAGTTGCTGTTCGAACGAACGTACCGTGGAGATGATCTCATCGAGGAAGGCATCGACTTCCTCCTCGGCATAGCCTCTGAGGGCTACACGAAACGTCTTCTGTTCGATCTCGATAGCGCTCAGCGCCATTGGCATCACCTCTCGTCGTCCAAAGGCAGGATAGCCCGGATCACCGTGCCAATCCTGAAACTAGCGGCACACGATTCCCTGAAGCAGTGACAGCGCCACCAGGAGCACGAGAGGCGACAAATCCAACCCCACCCCACCGAGCCGAAGCGGCGGTATCACCTTCCGGATCGGGCGCAGTACCGGATCCACCACCACGGAGAGACCGTCGCGAAGCTTCGCGACCGGATGTCCGTAGGGAAGCTGAATCCAATCGAGAAGAATGCGCGCGAACACAACCAGCTCGTACAGGAAGATCAGGTTGCACAACAAGTTCATCTACGCGTCGTCCAACGCGTAGAACCCCAACTCGGACAGTCGTTGCATTTCGGATCGTCCAAGAGACATCCCATGCGGCAGAACGAGAATCACACCTTCTGCGATCTTGCTCATCGTGCCGTCCAATCCGTAGGTGAGTCCACTGGCGAAGTCGATCAGACGACGAACCATGTCGGGATCGGTGTCGCGCATGTTCAGAACGACGGGCCTGCGGCTCCTGATGCGATCCGCGAGAGCCTTGGCGTCGTCGAAAGTGATGGCCGCGACCACATCGGCTCGCAACTCGTCTCTGGTCGCTGCCCGCACCGAGGACCCGTACCCGAACTCCCCCGGAGGCTCGACCCGGCGACCCCGGAACGGTGCCTCGGTCGGCGTCACTGTTCGGATACTCGATTGCAGGGGCGGCCCGGCGATAGCGGCTGCCTGAGGCTCTTCCTCGTCGAGGTTCTCCTCATCGACCAGCCCCAGGTACAGCAGCGCCTTCTGGAACATCGAACTCATACGGTCCCCTGTGTCATGCGGGGACCAAAGATAGCCTGTCCCACGCGTATCATCGTTGATCCCTCTTCGATCGCGACCTCGAAGTCGTGACTCATACCCATTGACAGTTCCGTGACGGTCGGCCGCGTGTCGGCGATCCGATCCCTCAGACGGCGCAGGTCCCGGAAGAACGACCGGACAGTCTCCGGATCCTCGGTCAAAGGTGGCACAGCCATGAGTCCACGCACGTCGACACCCAGCTCCACCAGAGTATCGACGACCCGCGCGACTTCAGGAACGGGAACACCCGGCTTCTGCGGTTCTGCTCCGATGTTCACCTCGACCAATACCGGAGGCGCGAGGTCCGGGCCCTTCAACCATTCGGTACCTAGTTGCACCGAATCCACGGAGTGAAGAAGCTTCACGATTGGGCGCACGTGGCGAATCTTGTTTCGCTGAAGGTGTCCTACGAAGTGCCACTCGATGTCGTTTGGAAGCTCGGATGCCTTGGCAGCGAGTTCTTGCGCTCTGTTCTCGCCGAACACCCGATGTCCGAGGTCATACGCCGCGAGAAGCACAGATGTCGGTTGGCTCTTGCCGATGGCCACGAGGGTCACGTCGGACCGTTTGCGACCCGATCGAGCCACGGCTTCCCCGATTCGCTGCTCCACCTCGGTGAGCTTCACTCGAGCCATGTGACGCCTGCCATCCTTTCGCTGGTGCCGTCCAGGCGATGTGAGAAGTATTCACCGCCGCAACGGGTGCACCGACCTACCTCGATGATGTCCAACCCCGTGAGTTCGTCACGAATTGCGCTCACGATGTCGACGCTGGGTGTTCCCCAGGTGGTCTCGGCATGGTACCCGTCGAAGCGAGCGAGCACCTCGGGGCCCACTTCGAAACAGCAGGACCGGATACCCGGACCGATACACGCTCGTTCGGGAATCGCACCGACGACTTCCATAGCCCGGCGCAGGGCAGCGACAACGCCGCCCGAAGCCCCACGCCACCCGGCATGAGCGATACCCACGCCTTTGGGCCCCAGCAGGGCGACACTGAAGCAGTCGGCAGTGAAGACCGCCAGTGGCAGTTCGCGCCGCGTCGTGAAGAGCGCGTCTGCGTCTCCGGCATTCCCTTGTCCATCGACCCGCGCGACGTCTGTCCCATGAACCTGCCGAACCGTTGCCCACGCCTCCGGTATGTTCAGGTGCGCCGAAAACGCGCGCCTCTCCGGTCCATCCGCTTTGAGATCACCGTTGTCGGCCGTGCTGAACGCAGCCCCTCGGCACGTCATCCCTGTACGAAGCTCGGGATCAGATCGTCGTCCTCGCCACTGGTGAACCTGCCGGAGGCCAGCCCTGTCACCTTGCGGGTACGGTCGAAACCTGCAGCGATGACCGTGACACGGATCTCGTCTCCAAGGGCGCTGTCGACCACGGCGCCGAAGATGATGTCCGCCTCGTTGTCACTCTTGTCTTTGACCAAGACCGCCGCGTCGTTGACTTCGTGGAGCGTCATGTCCTCAGGACCCGCAACCATCAAGAGGACTCCTCGGGCGCCCTCCATGGAGGTCTCCAGCAGACCGCTCGAAGTCGCACGCTGTGCCGCCTGCGCCGCACGTCCTTCTCCTGAAGAACGGCCGATTCCCATCACGGCAGTCCCCGCATCCGTGAGAATCGTCCGCACGTCGGCGAAGTCGACATTGATGAGCCCCGGTGTGGTAATCAGGTTGGTGATCCCCGCCACGCCACCCGTGAGCACCTCGTCGGCCATCCTGAACGCCACGATCATTGGCGTCTTGGGATCGGTGAGCTCCATGAGGCGATCATTCGGAATCACGATCAGCGTATCCACCGCCTCCCGAAGGTTCTGGATTCCCTGCTCCGCTTGGAGAGACCGGCGTCGCCCCTCGAAGCCGAACGGCCTCGTTACGACACCAACCGTCAACGCGCCCCCCGCCTTGGCGATCTCTGCCACGATCGGGGCAGCACCCGTTCCGGTGCCCCCACCCTCACCCGCGGTCACGAACACCATGTCCGCCCCACGGAGGATTTCTTCGATCTCCTCCCTGTGGCTCTCCGCGGCGGAGCGCCCCACGTCCGGATCGGCACCCGCACCGAGTCCCCTCGTGATATCCCTACCGAGATCCAGTTTGACGTCTGCATCGGACATCAACAACGTCTGCGCGTCTGTATTGACCGCGATGAACTCGACTCCTCGCACACCGGCCTCGACCATTCGGTTGACGGCGTTGACTCCGCCGCCACCGACGCCGACCACCTTGATGACCGCCAGATAGCTCTGTGGTGATGTTGACGCCATTCTCGACACCTCACTCTCTATCGCAACTTTAGGTTACTGTAGACCTTCCGCCACCGGCTTTGCCTTCACCTTCAACTAGAGCTTTGGACTGCCGGTCGGGACGGTGCAATCAAGTTGATGACCGCATCGTCTGGGACACCGGCATCCATCAAGGCCTCCAGGGCCTTGGCCTTTGCAGCCATGTCGAGAGGAGCCCCGAGCCGGACGGACACCGTGCCGATGTTCGCCCACAGTTCGCCTTCGCGGACTGCGACCTCCACCTGCCCGCGGAGATCGGTCCCGAGCGTGTCCGCGAATTCGAGGGCGCCCGCGATCATGTCATTCTCGGGCGGCTCCCCCACCGGACCAGGATCGAGGTTCTCCATGAGGAGTCGCGCGCTCCCCTCAGGCGTGGAAGTCGCGGGACCGAGCACGATGCCATCGGTCGACAGCAACATCCATCCGCCACGGTATGTCACCCCGGCTGCGATGGATCGCTCCACGACATCGACCTCGACCGTGTGTGGGAATGTGCGCTGCACGCGCGCGGCGACAACCCACGGATCTTCCTCCAGGAGAGCCTCCAGCTTCCCCGCACGAACCTTGACCATAGGAGCACCCTGTGCGACGCCTGCTTCTTGCAGGGTCTGGGCAACCGCGGATCGTTCGACACCGTAGATGCCGATGGTGCGAACCTCGAGCAGCGGGGACTGCACGAACCAGGCCCCAACCCCGACCAACGCGCCCAGCACACACACCCACAGGATCGTCCTCAACCTTCGATGCAGGGTGTTCTCCCTGACCGTGCGTCGCCGTCGTTCGATCCGCGGGTCCATGATCAGTCCTCGAAGTTGCCGAGAAGTCGCACTTCAGGTTCGAGGTGAACGCCGTGCTCCCCCATCGTCGCTTGCACGCTCCGAATGAGCCGGTACACGTCTCGCGCGGTTGCGTCTCGTCCGGCCTCGATGAAGTTCGCATGCAGAGGGGAGACGCGAGCACCACCCACGGTGAGCCCCTTGAGACCGGCTCTGTCGATGAGACGACCTGCGCTGTCGCCAGGCGGGTTCTTGAAGACGCTTCCGGCGTTGAGGACCCCCCCGGGCTGATGGGCCTTGCGCCAGCGAGTGATCTCACGAATGCGATGCTCACACACACTCGGGTCACCGGCCTCGCTCGCGAAGACGGCATGCACGACTACCTGGAGCGGACCGAGATTGGAGTGACGGTATGAGAGGTCCAGCGCGGCAGCATCGACCTGCTGTCTCGTAGCGTCGCCGAGGTCGACGATCTCCACCGTCAGGAGAACATCCTTGGTGTCGGATCCGTGGCATCCAGCATTCATCATCACCGCGCCTCCCACCGATCCCGGGATCCCTACGTAGAACTCCAGACCCGACCTGCCTGCCTTCGCTGCTGTCCGAGCAAGCAGTGGCAGCGGCGTAGCCGATCCCGAGGCGACGTTCTCGCCGATGTCCACCCAGGAAAACCCTGTGCCCAGTCGAACGACCACTCCGTCGAAACCCCGATCCGACACGAGGACGTTGCTTCCCCTCCCGAGCACGACGACCGGAACGGGTTCTTCCTTCAGGAGGTGAGCGATCCGCAAGAGATCACGGGCGTGCTCGGCTGTGGCGAGGTGACGGGCTGCACCACCCAGCTTGTAGGTGGTGAGAGGGGCCAGCGGCACATCCCGTTCGGCGATGTCGTCCCAAAGGCTCATCGTCGCTCCAACAAGTCGATGAGTTCTGCGCCCAGGTCGGCAATGTCTCCTGCGCCGAGCGTCATGACGAGGTCCCCCTCCTGAACGGCATCTGCGACGAATGCGGCAAGGTCTCCTCGACTGGGCACGTACGACACACGCGATCGATGTTCACGAACGGCATCGGCGATCAGTTCTCCGCTCACCTCGGAGATCGGCGGCTCGCCGGCTGCGTACACGTCCGTGATGACCACTTCGTCGGCGGAAGCGAACGCGGTGCCGAATGCTCGATACAGATCGAGCGTTCGGGTGTAGCGATGTGGCTGAAACACAGCCCACACTCTCCTCCACTCACCATGGCGGGCGGCTTCGAGGGTCGCGGCGAGCTCTGTCGGATGATGCGCGTAGTCGTCGACGACGGTCACGCCCGCCGCTTCGCCAATGAACTCGAAACGCCGCCTCACGCCTCGAAACGCCCTGAGCCCTTCGATCGCAGTGTCTATGTCCATGCCAAGTTCGCTGACGAGCGCGAGCACTCCGGCGGCGTTTCTCGCGATGTGCACACCCGGCCTCTCGACGACCACTGGCCTGCCTTCGAACCGGAACCGCACCCGCGACCCGGTCACTTCGAGATCGCTGATCTGCCAGGCCGCCCCGGTCGAGAGGCCGTATGTCGGCCTGTGGGTGCGACGTGCGACCTTCTGTGCTCCGGGGTCGTCCTCACAGAGAACCACTGGTCCCTCGACTCGCTCCACGACGTCGATGAACGCATCTTCCAATCTTTCGACCGTCTGGTAGTAGTCGAGATGGTCCGCTTCGATGTTGGTGACAAGCAACCCTCGCACGTGCAGTCCCAGAAACGTGCCGAACGCCTCGTCTACCTCGAGCACCAACAGGTCATCTCCTCCGACTCCAGCGTTGGTTTCGGGGCCGATGAGCTCACCCCCGACAACGAAAGACGGATCGAATCCTGCGCCTCTCACCGCGAAGAGCATCATGCCGGTCGAGGTGGTCTTGCCGTGCGTGCCCGTCGCCCCGATCGTCGGTATCTGATCGGTGAGGGCGTCGAGCAACTGGGGCCGGTCCCAGACAGGGATGCCCATGCCTTCGGCTGCCCGGCGCTCAGGATCGGTCTCAGGGACGGCCGATGAGGCCACGACGAAGTCCGCCGATCGGATAGCGTCGGGTCGGTGACCTGCCCACGTATGAATGCCGGCTTCGGAGAGGCGATCGAGCATGCTGCCTGCGTGGAGATCCGAGCCGGTCACGTCGTGTCCCAGCCCCCTGAGGAGCCGGGCGAGTGCGCTCATCCCCGAACCTCCGACTCCAATGATGTGCACGTGCCCTGTCAGTTCAACCATGAGCGTCGATGAGTCGGGCAGCGATGCGGGAAGCTGCGTCGGTGAGGGCAATGGCGTCCGCCGATTGCGCCATCGCTTTGCGAGCCTGGGCATCGTCGACCAGCCGGGCAACGATTCCACTCAGCTCTCCGATCCTGGTCTCCGGCAAGAACACTGCAGCCCCTGCCTGTTCCATTGCGGCGGCGTTGGCCGACTGATGCCCGCCACCGAACTCGCCCGGGATGAGCACGGACGGAGTGTGGGTCGCGGTCAGCTCGGCGATCGCCACGCCTCCAGCGCGCGCGATGACGAGGTCGCTTGCCGCGTAGAAGTACTCCATCGACTGTTCATAGCCCACGACGATCCACGGTACACGGGAGCCTGTTGTGTCGATGTTCCCCACATTCCGCTCCCCCACCAGGTGGAGCAACGCTACGTCGGAACCCGTCCAGCTCATGGCCATGTGCACCACCGCGTCGTTGATGACGCCCGCTCCCAGGCTGCCGCCGAACACCCCGACAACAACGTTTCCCGGTTCGATCCCATACCGCGCGAGGGCCTCGTGCCGAAGGTCCGCACGTCGATACTCCGCGAACTTCCGTCGGATAGGGTTGCCGACCTTCTCCGGTCTAAGCACCCCGCGAGTGCCGTCGAGAGCGACGAAGGTGGTGACCGCCCATCGCGACATCACCTTGTTGGCGAGACCCGCGTCGCCGTTCTGTTCATGCAGGAAGAATGGTATGTGCTCTCTGTGAGAAGCCCACGCAACGGGCACTGTCACATAAGACCCCATTCCAAGGACGACACGTACATCGCGTTCTCGAAGTGCACCCCTCACCTGTCTGACGGCAGCTCGTAACACACCGGGGAGTCGGAGGTTGTCGATCGACAGGTTCCTCTTGAGGCTCTGGAGCCTGACACCGAGAAACGGGAAACCACTCTCCGGATAGACCCTCGCCTCGAGCCTGTCTCCCCCGACGAAGAGGATGTCCTGCCTCGCGACACCGGCTCGAACGAGTTCCTCGGCGACGGCAAGTCCCGGATAGACGTGGCCGCCGGTGCCTGCCGCGGCGATCGCGTAGCTCATGCCTTCGGGTTGACGCCGCTACGTGCGATGTTGAGGAGCACGCCGATCGCACCGAATACCGTGATCATCGAGCTGCCGCCCACCGACATGAACGGCAGAGGCATGCCGGTGATCGGCAGCAGTCCTACGACGCCGCCCAGATTCACCAGCGCCTGAAGTGATATCCAGGAGACAATGCCGACGGCAAGCATGCGCCCGAACCTGTCCGGTGCACGCATGGCGATCAGGTAGCCGACAACTCCGATGACGGTGAAGAGGAGCAGCACCATCACACCACCGGCGAATCCGGTCTCTTCGCCGATGATCGCGAAGATGAAGTCGGTGTGAGCATTCGGCAGGTATGACCACCGAGCCCGACTTGCACCCAGCCCGACACCGAAAGCACCTCCTGTTCCGAGGGCGACGTAGCTCTGTATCACCTGCCATCCGGAGCCAAGCCTGTCTTCGAATGGGTGAAGGAAGGAGAGGATGCGCTGTCTCCGATAGGGCGACGCTACGGCGAGCAGTGTGGCAGCGAGTCCCCCTCCGACGCCGGCCAGCAAGAGGTGCCGGGCGCGGGCTGCCGACACGGCGGCGACGGCAAACGCTCCCCCGAGGACGACAAGCGCCGTGCCGAGATCAGGCTCCAGAAGGATCAGGATTCCGCAGATGCCCGCCGAGGCCCCGAGTGGGACGAGCAGGTGCCAGACGTCGCCAAGCAGATGCTCCTTGCGTTCGAAGACCGCAGCGAGGAACACGACGACCGCGAACTTCGCAAACTCGGAAGGCTGGATGGTCACCGGTCCGGCGGCGATCCATCGGCGTGATCCTCCACCGGAGACGCCAACCTCCAACACGAGGATCAATCCGACGATCGACGCGACCAACAACGGGACCGCAGCCCGCCGGTACACCTTGTAGGGAATCTTGGATGCGACGATCGCGACGACGATGCCGACGCCGACCCAGATGGCCTGTTTGCTGAAGTATGTCCACCCGTTGCCGTACTTCTCGATGCTGATCACCGATGACGCCGATCGGATCGCTCCGAGACCGATGACCGTCAGCAGCGCGATCGGGATGAGCAGCAACACCGTGAATCGAGTATTGGCCGACCGGCGTTTCGCGACGGCCCTTTGAGCAGCTCTCGCACGCGTGATCGAGGTGACCGTCATCTCGACTCCTTTCGACTCCGCACCTGTTCGGTGAACTCGTCTCCACGCGCGGCGTAGGACGGGTACATGTCCCAGCTCGTGCAGCCTGGCGCAAGGAGCACGGTATCGCCCGAAGTGGCGATTCCATCGGCAATCGCGACGGCGTCCTGCATCGTGGAAGCCATCGAGTATCGAGTCTCCTCGGCGGCAGCGGCCAATTCTGCTGCACTCTCTCCGATGAGTACCAGGTGGCGTACAGTCTCGACACTCGTGATCGGTGTGAGATCGAGTCCTTTGTTGCGGCCTCCAGCGATGAGCACGACCGACGGGTAGCTCCTCGCCGATGCGACCGCAGCATGCGGATTGGTCGCCTTCGAGTCGTTTACCCACCGGACCCCGTCCCACACGCCCACGAGTTCCCGGCGGTGGTGGCCGGTATGGAAACCTCGAATGGCTGCCTCGACGGCCGCGGCCGATGCCCCGGCCTCGAGCGCAGCGATGGCCCCGGCGCGGAGATCTCCGATGAACGCAGCATCGTCGACAGGAAAGGCCTCGGCCGGGATGTGCACACCGGCATGGTCGAGACCGAGACCCCCCGAGAAGTCGATCGTGCGCACACCGGCTCCCCGCACGAGCTGCTCGACGTCCGGATCGCCGCCATTGAAGACGAGAACGTCATTCTCACCCTGATTCTCGAAGATCCTCGCCTTGGCGGCTCGATAGGCGGCGAAGGAGGGGTGCCAATCGAGGTGATCGGGAGCGAGATTGAGCACCACGGAGACGGAGGGTCGGAACGCGTCGATGAACCTGAGCTGGAAACTCGACGCCTCGACCGCAACAACGTCCCACCTCCCGCCTGCGACATCCGAGAGTGCCAGCCCGATGTTGCCCGCGGCGATGGTGTGGAGTCCACTCCCCTTCAGCATGTCGGCGACGAGGCCGGTGACGGTGGTCTTGCCGTTCGTCCCGGTGATGGCAACCAGCGGTGCGTCCACGTGGCGAGCGGCGAACTCGAGCTCCGACCAGACAGGAAGGCCGGCCTCCAGCGCGTCGGTGATCGGGTCTGCACGCTCGGGTACGCCAGGACTGACCACCACGAGCTCCATTCCGGTCAGAAGCGACGCATCCCACGGGCCTCCGACCACCGAGAACCCCTCCGTGAGCACCGACTGGGCGACGGCCGGATTGGCGTCGTACACGGTGACTCGATATCCGATCCTCGCGGCGAGTCGGGCCGCTGCGCTCCCTGACACGGCCCCTCCGAGCACAAGCGTCCTCATCTGCCCAGTCCCGGTAGGTCGAGCAGGCCGCTGTTGACGAAGTCGCCATAGAAGATCGCCAATGCGATGCCGACACAGAGTCCTGCGATGATCCAGAACCGCACCACCACCGTCGTCTCGGGCCAGCCTTTGAGATCGAAGTGATAATGAAATGGCGCCATCCTGAAGATGCGCCTACCGAAGAGGCGGAAGCTTGCGATCTGAAGAATCACGGAAACCATCTCGGCTACGTAGAGCCCTCCCAGGAAGATGAGCAGCAGCTCCGTGTTGGTGAGAATGGCGAGCGCCGCCATCAGACCTCCGAGCGCTTGAGAGCCGACGTCACCCATGAAGACCCTGGCCGGGGATGCATTCCACCAAAGGAACCCGAGCGTGGCCCCGAGCATCGATGCCGAAACGACGGCCAGTTCAAGAGAAGAGCTAGCCGTCGGATAGAACTCCGGATGGCGGAACTTCCAGTAGCCGATCAGCACGAACGCACCGAAGACGAGGGCGGCCGAGCCGGCAGCGAGGCCGTCCATGCCATCGGCGAAGTTCACGGCGTTGGCCATGCCCGACAACCACAGCAGAACGAACGCCACGAAGAAGACTCCGAGATCGATGTTGAGGGGCCGGGTAAGCGACAACTGCGTCGAAACGCCGGCCTCGGTGGCCGCCCATGCGAATGCTGCGGCGACCACCAGTTGGCCGCCGAACTTGCCGGCCTTGGAGAGCCCGAGACTTCGCTTCCGAGAGACCTTGATGTAGTCGTCTGCCAGCCCGATGACCCCCATGCCGACGAACGCCAGGATCGCCAGCATCCCCCCGGTCGAGAACGGCTCTATCGAGAGATGCACCCTGTCGAGATCCCACACACGGACGTGTGAGATCAGGTAGGCGACGAGGACCGCGCCGATCATCACGACGCCTCCCATGGTGGGAGTCCCCTGCTTGTGGAAGTGACCCTCGACCTCCTCCTGAATGAACTGCCCGAAGTCGTGTTGTCGGAGCTTCTTGATCACCCACGGCATGACCAGGATGGATGCGAGGAACGCCACTCCCCCCGCGAGGCCCAGCCTGATCATGGTCTGGCCTCCAGCGCTTCCCTGGCAACTTCTCGGTCGTCGAAGTGCACGGTGCGGTTCTTGAAGATCTGCGTCGCCTCGTGGCCTTTGCCGAGCACCAGCACGACATCACCTTCGTTTGCACGCCCGACGGCCTCGAATATCGCCGCTCGCCGATCCAGTTCGACCACCGGTTCACCTTTCGTGATTCCCGAGGCGACGGCCTCGGAAATAGCGGCCGGATCCTCTGATCTGGGATTGTCGCTGGTGATGATCACCACGTCGGCCGCCGAGGCGGCGGACCCCATTGCGGGCCTCTTGGCGTGATCGCGGTCGCCGCCGGCACCGATCACGACGATCACCCTGCCGGTCACTGCGCCTCGGGCGGCCCCGACCACCGCCTGGATACCGTCTGGTGTATGGGCATAGTCGACGATCACCGACACCGGGTGCGTTCCGCTCACCAGTTCGAACCTTCCGAGCACCGACCGAACGGCCTCGAGGCCGGCGATCACCCTGTCCATAGGGATGCCCACACCAAGCGCACACCCGACTGCAACGAGGGCGTTGGCCACGTTGAAGATCCCTCCGAGCGCGAGCCGAACGGGATATGACCGTCCATCGGCGACGATGGTGAACTCGCTGTGTGAGATAGATGCCGTGATCGCCTCCGCCCGAATGTCTGCTGTCGAGTCGAAGCCCACCTTTGTGACAGGGAGATCGATAGTGGACGCGAGGCGGCGGCCGTAGGAGTCGTCCGTGAAGATCACCGCCT
Organism: uncultured Acidimicrobiia bacterium; assembly: GCA_964633745.1. Classification (GTDB taxonomy): domain Bacteria; phylum Actinomycetota; class Acidimicrobiia; order Spongiisociales; family UBA4744; genus CAYLHS01. The sequence goes on along the minus strand of CAZWHZ010000001.1, from coordinate 33,481 downwards.
TCTCGGCTCTCTCGGCCGAGAAGAGCTGCGCCTTGGCGGCGAAGTACGTATCCATGTCCTTGTGGAAGTCCAGGTGGTCCTGCGACAGATTCGTGAACGCCACGATCTTGAAGTGTGTTCCGTCGACACGATGGAGTGCCAGAGAATGCGACGACACTTCCATCGCAGCCAGATCGACGGACCTGTCTCGCATCTCCGAGAAGAGTGCTTGGAGTTCCGAAGCCTCCGGGGTGGTTCTCTCCAAAGGAATGCGCTCGCCGCCGATGCGGGCACCAATCGTTCCGATGACCGCGGTGTTCAAATCCGCAGCAGCGCCGATCGCTTCGATGAGGTGGGTAGTCGTCGTCTTGCCGTTGGTTCCGGTCACTCCAATCACCGGCAGATCCCTGGTCGGGTGACCGTAGACAACGGATGAGATCGGTCCAAGTGCAAGCCTGGTGTCCTCGACAACGATCTGAGGAACACCCGAATCGATGGGATGATCGACACAGATCGCGGCGGCCCCCCTACTGATGGCGTCGTCAATGAAGTGGTGGCCATCCGCTTCGAAACCACGAATCGCCACGAACAGTGTCCCCTTCCCGGACCTTCTGCTGTCGTGCTGCACGTTCTCGACCTGCACGGTTCGATCGCCGACGATCCTGCCCCCGACGAAGTCGGCGATCCGGGAGAGCGGAGTTTCACGGGGCATCTGGCGGTACTCCGAGGCGGTGCAACGTGTCCTCTGCTATCGCGGCGAACGCCGGCGCGGCCACCCTCCCGCCGCTCTCTCCGATCTTCGGAGAGTCGACGATGATCCCGACCACGATCCGCGGGTTGGTTGCAGGGGCCATGCCCATGAAGCTCACGACGTAGTCGTTCGAGTACTCGCCTTGGTCCGGAACGAACTTGCGGGCCGTGCCGGTCTTCCCGGCGGCGGTGTATCCATTCACCTGAGCGCCGCTGCCGGTTCCTTCGCCGCTCTCGATGACGTTCCGCAAGAGTGCACGCATTGTCGCTGCGGTGGCACTGGAGACGACCTGTCTGGTCTCCGGGCTGATTGGACGCCGGATCCCCGAGCCGTCGACGAGTTCGTTCACGAGGTGAGGTTGCACCCAGATGCCATCGTTCGCGACGGCACCGTAGGCGGCGACCATCTGAAGTGGTGTCACGGCGACGGCATAGCCGATCGAAGCCGAGGCGAGACAGGTGGGACAAGTCGGATCCAGGTTCAGGTTCCCTGGTGACTCGCCGGGGACATCCGCGCCGGTCTTCTCCCCAAGCCCGAACGCATGGATGTACCGAGAGAGCCGGTCGATGCCCAGCAGTTCGCCGATCTTGATCGTTCCAACGTTCGATGATCTCGTGACGATGTCCCTGACCGTGAGACTCTCCGTGGGATGCGATTCGGCGTCGTGGTAGCAGCCGTTGATCTCGACACCGCTCGCGTTGGTGCGACCTTCGCAGGCGCCGTCGACGACCTCGATGATGTCCGGCACCTGGAACGCCGTGCTGGCCGCGACCACCTTCTCTTCGAGAGCTGCCGCGACGGTGATGAGTTTCTCCGTGCTTCCCGGCTCGTACGCGCCGAGGACCGCCCAGTTCGTCCAATCGTCCTGAGTCGATCCGCTTCGCTTGTTGGGGTCGAACCCCGGCACGGATGCCATGGCGAGGATCTCTCCTGTGCTTGGATCCAGCACCACCGCGGTGCATCGGGCTGCTTCGCTCCGTTGAAGCGTGGCCAAGCACTCTTGCTCGGCGATGTATTGGACGTCGCGATCGATCGTCGTGACGAGGTCACTGCCCGGCGTGGCGGGTGTGAGCTCGTACAACCCCTGAGGGATGATGTTGCCGTCGCGGTCGGTCTCGAATCTGACCTCGCCAGGGATCCCCGTCAGCTGTGTGTTGTATCGGAATTCGAGCCCCTCGAGCCCATTCCCGTCCGGGTCGACGAATCCGAGCACCTGGGCGGCAAGTGTGCCTTCGGGATACACGCGCATCGCCTCAGGGTACGAGTAGACGCCCGGTATCTCGAGGTTGTCGGCCAAAGCCGCTCTGTCGACGTCGAGCTGGCGGGCGATCGTCACCCAGCGCCGCCCCGATTGGAGCGTCGCAAGAATCTGCTGCTCATCCAGTCCGAGCGTGATCGCGAGAAGATGGGCCGTCGCTTCAGGGTCCTGGACGTGTTCGGTGTCCGCACCGATCGTCTTCCCCTCCACCGTGATCGCCAGTTCCCGCCCATCGCGGTCGTAGATGGTTCCCCGCTCGGCGGCGAGTGTCTCGACCCTCACCCGTTGATCCATACCCAGCTGCTTGAGATCGGCTGCCTGAACGATTTGCAGCTGGAACAGCCTGAATCCCACTCCGACCCACGAGAGGAACACGATCGAGGCAACGACGATCAGGCGGATGCGCCCGGGATGGCGGTTCTTCCCCCGCCCTGCCATGAGCTAGCCCCGTGGCCGAGCGACCACGGATCGACCCGCGAGACGTCGGCTCCCCGTCATGGCGCTGCCGTGAGAATCGACTTCACATCGGCGAAACGGTCACCGGCGGCGGGGGCTCCATCTCCTACACCGTCTGCGATGAGGATCTGGAGACTGTCCGGGTATATCAACCCGAGTTCGTCCGCCCTCGACATGATCCGATCTGGCGCTTGGAGCTGTGCGACTTCGAGACGCAGCTGCTGATACCGCGCCTGTCCGGCTTCGATCTGAGTCCGAAGCTCACTCAACTCCAGCGCCGGTTTGTCCAGCGCAACTCTCGAAAGGATCAATGCGAAGAAGAGGAGGATCGCGACGGCAGTGAACACCAGCCACGTACCGAGTGTCGGCCGCAGGTGCTGACCTCCACGGATGACCCGAAGCCGTCGGTTCTGAACGGGAACAGGCCGGGCAGTCACGCTGCCACCTTCTCGGCCGCCCGGAGCTTGGCGCTTCTGGCCCGAGGGTTGCCGGCCACCTCGTCCTCTGAGGGTGTCAGGGCCCTTCTTGTGAGAACTCTGAGTTCGGCCGTTCGTCCGCACCCACACACGGGCAGTTCCGGTGGGCACACGCACCCGGCCGCTCCTTTGGCAAACCGCTGTTTGACGATACGGTCCTCGAGGGAATGGTAGGAGATGACCACGCATCGACCCCCCGGTACCAAGGCGTCGATCGCCGCGTCGAGTCCCATCTGGAGCGCGTCGAGTTCCTCATTGACGGCGATCCGAAGGGCCTGAAAGGCTCGGCGGGCAGGATGGCCGCCGGTGCGGCGAGTTGCGGCCGGGACGGCTTCCTTCACCACATCTGCCAGGTGGACCGTGTCACGGATCGGCCGAGCGCGAACGATCGATCTCGCGATGCGACTGGCGAAGCGCTCTTCTCCGTACTTACGGAGCACGCGAACGAGGTCGGCTTCATCCCACTCGTTGACGATCGTCCCCGCGGCCACAGTGGCGTCCGGACCCATTCGCATGTCGAGAGGGCCGGTCAGCCGGTAGGAGAATCCTCGATCAGCCTCGTCGAGCTGATGTGATGAGACACCGAGATCGAACAGCACCCCGGCGACCTCAGGAGCCTCGAGCTCCTCCAATACCGAACCCAGGTCGCGGAAGTTGCGCCGATGAACTCCCTCGTCCTCGACGTCGGCATCACGGTCCAAAGCAATGAGGGGACTGCCCAGCTCACGTAGGGCGAGGCTGTGGCCACCACCGCCGTAGGTGGCATCGACGATGACCCCTTCGGGAATCGGGCGAAACAGTTCGACTACTTCGTCAACCATCACTGGATTGTGGTAAGTATCCGGTGTCTGATCCATTGCCAGCCCCCCGGGCGCTGGCACCAATGGGAAGCGGGCGGAGTAAGGGGCTTTCCTCATGGTTCCGGGGGGCTGGCAATACACCAGACGGGATCACATTCCTTCTATGCCGAACTCCTCTCCGATGTTCGCCAGGTATTCGTCGGCTCCCGATGAGAGGTCTTCCCAACTCTCTTGGTTCCAGATTTCGATGCGGTCCAGCACGCCCACCACAACCGCCTCACGATCGAGACCGGCGTACGTGCGTAGGTGTTCCGGTACCATGACTCGCCCCTGCTTGTCCGGGATCACTTCCTTCGCGCCCGCGAGGTACGAGCGAAGGTAGGAGCGAACTTTCTTGTTCGTACGGGGCAGGCGATTCAACTTCTCCACCTCTTCTTCCCATCGGGAGAGAGGGAAGACGTAGAGGCACTTCTCCTGCCCCTTGGTGACAACACAGCCATCGGCGAAGTCTTCGCGGACATCGGCGGGCAGCACGATTCGCCCCTTCGGGTCGAGCGTGTGCCGGTATTCACCGAGGAACACGGGCGCTTCTCCGACAATTGCATCTACGGTCCTCCACTGCGCGCCACTATGACCCATTCCGCGCCACATGTCAACTCAATCGGCCCACTTTCTTCACCGATGTGCCTGGAAACAGGGCGAGCGACCCAGAATGCTCGCACGCCGGCGGGGAACGGCCGTCAGCCGTGTGCTCTCGCTAGTCTCTCAACCAGTCCACCGCCTGGAGCCAGCATGCACATCATGGTCACGACCGATGGCAGTCTCGATCCCGCCGAGACATCCGAATTCGTCGCACACCTCGCCAAGCCGGAAGATCGCGTCACCGTGCTGACCGTCATCGAGATCCCCCGAACCTTGCTCTCCGACCTCCGAACCTTCTACGAGCGCCGCGACATCATTCAGGGATCAGACGCCGATGACGAGTACGTCTCTTCGAAACAAGTGACGACGGTCTCGCCCAGCTGGCCGGGTGATGACGCGCTGATCGCCGCCTTCATCCAGGAACAGAAGGAAGGCAGAACGCACCCCCTCGCCGAAGCGATACGCGCGAAGGGACTCACCGTAGAGGCCGTCGCCGTCGAGGGCGCCGACCCAACACGGCCGATCCTGCAGGCCGTCGAAGATTCGGGGGTCGATCTCCTTTGCGCCGGATCGCGAGGAAGGGGAATGTTCGATGGAATGCTGGGATCCACCAGCACTCGCCTGGCACGTCGGGCCCCATGCTCCGTTCTCCTGCTGCGCACCTGAGTCAGCCCGTTCGGGCGGCATCCACCTGATCCTTGACACTGGTTTCAGGGCCAGCGAGACTCGCCCCATGAGAGTTGCCGGCTATGCCCGTGAGCTGCCGGCCGGGGGCGAGACGTTGTACGCACAATCGGAACGCGTGCGGCGGTGGTCTTCCGAGCACGGCTACCAGTTGATCGCCATGTGCCAGGACGTCCGTGCGCCGAGTGGCGAGCCACGCGGCGACGGGTTTCGGGCACTCATGGAGGTCATCAGTACCCGGCACGCGGACGCCGTCGTGGTTTCTTCCCTCGATATCCTCTCCCCCGACCTGCTCGTGCAGGAAATCATCTTGCACGACCTGCGAAGTCGTAATGTGAGCGTCATCAGCACCATGGAAGAGGACGTACAGATCCTCTCAGAACCTCGACTCGACCCTGCACGGTTGCTGATCCGGGACATCCTCGATCGTCGGGTCCAATATGACTACGAGCAGCTGGCCCCTCCGCGCCCAGAGCGCACGGCAGGCAACGACCACGACGTCGTGATCGAATTGGTCAGCGTCGACGAAGCGTCGTAGTCAACGCCTGAAGGCGTTCCACACGGCCAAGGCAAACGCGAAGTCGAATCCCGAGCGGATGACCGCCGTTCCTGCTCGCGTGCACCCCGTGCGATCCTCCAGGACGACCAGCACCACTCCCCCCTCGCGTTCCACGACCTCTGTCAGACGAGGGGGTGGTTCTTCGCCGAGGAGATCGGCGACGGCGGCGACGATCGCGCGTTGACGACCTGTGTGCGTAGTCCCGCCCGCCTTCGTCACGGTTCTCCCTACGGAGTCCGTGACCGTCACAGACACTCCGGAGTGGCCCTCGTCGACCACGACCGACCGCAGCAACCCACCCGGCGTGGACGGTGGCGACTCCGCCTGCTGGAGTGCCCCCTCGTCTTCCATGCCTCCACTCCCGGCGACTGGAGGCATCGGTGGGGTTTCTGGTTCGATACGTACTCGCTCAGGGGCCACTCGCGAACGGTATCCTTCGTCCTCGAGGATCCCGCTCACCATCGCGCCAACTGCTTGCTCGTCGGCGTCCTCTTCCATCTCGACTCGCACGCCGATGATCGACGGGCCACTCCGTTCGACGGTCGCCGAGACGACACCGGGGAGTTCGCTGATTGCCTGCTCCAAGCTCATCGCGTCACCGTTCGCCGCCACTCGAGAAACGCGATGACGTCCACTGGAGCCAGCGGATGATCCGCCGATCCATACGCGGTGAATCGGCGAAACGCCATATAGCCGCTATCGGGAACCGGCAGGAACGGGAACCGGCGCCACCATCCTCGGCGCGCGAAAGCGAACAGCGCGCGAAGAGCGTGCAGCCACAGATCAGGTCTTCGGGCAACGGCCCACGTCACCCCGCCCACACGCCTCCTCAGATCCCCAGGGTTGCCACAGATCATAACCACTCATCCGCCGTGTCCACGACCGGCCTGGCACGAATCTCGTCACCGCTGATAACCTCCCCTGAGGAGGTACCATTGACAGCAACGATTCCGGTCCGTATCGATCGCTTCGCAGACCTTTTCGAAACCATCGTCTCGAACGTCGAGAAGGTCGTCCAGGGAAAGCGGGAGGTCATCGAGCTGGTGGTCATGTCGCTGATGGCCGAGGGTCACGTGCTCATCGAAGACGTGCCCGGCGTCGGCAAGACGCTGCTGGCCAAGTCCCTTGCGCGTTCACTCGACTGCCGTTTCAACCGGGTGCAATTCACGCCTGATCTTCTTCCATCGGATATCACAGGGGTGTCGATCTGGGACCGTGCAGCATCAGAGTTCGAGTTCAAGCCGGGGGCGATCTTCGGCAACATCATCCTGGGTGACGAGATCAACAGAGCCGGACCGAAGACCCAGGCCGCGCTTCTGGAAGCCATGGAAGAGCTCCAGGTGACCGTCGATGGTGTGACTCGCCCACTTCCACCACCCTTCATGGTGATCGCGACGCAGAACCCTTTGGAGCACGAGGGCACGTACCCGCTTCCTGAATCACAGCTCGACCGCTTCATGATGCGTCTCGTCGTCGGCTATCCGGTACACGGAAAGGAGATGGAGATGCTGGAGACGCACGGAAGGCACTCCAGTTTCGGCGACCTGGATGCTGTGGCAACCGCCGACGATGTGCTCGAACTTGCCGATATCGCTCGGAACATCCACGTCGCGAGCTCGCTCCAGGCGTACATCGTCGACCTCGTGGAAGCGACCAGACGCCACGGCGAACTCCTGCTCGGAGCGTCTCCTCGGGCCGCCCTCCACCTTCAGCGCGTGGCGAGAGTACGGGCAGCCATGCAACGGCGCGATTTCGCAACACCTGACGATCTGAAGGCAATCGCCAGACCTGTCCTGGAACACAGGATGGTGCTCCGCCCCGAAGCGCTCATGCGTGGAACCACCATCGGCGAGGTCATAGACAGCGTGCTCAAGCATGTGCGTGTCCCCGGAGGTAGAACCGGGTGAAGATCACCGAGTGGGGGTGGGCCGCGCTGGGGGCGGCGCTGGCGCTCTTGGTGTTGTGGGCCGTCCTCGGCGACATCGAACTCGTCGCCCTCGCGCTGCTCCTCATCGCCGCGGAGGTGGTCGGATGGCTGACCGTCCGACGGAGCATCACGGGTGTCACCGTGGTCCGACACCTTCATCCCGCTTTGGTGAGTGAAGGAGATTCAGTCACCGTCGAACTGGTCACGACCACGGAGTCGAGGCCCATTCGGTACGCAGTCATCGAGGACGAGATCACGCAGCTCGGGAGCGCACGGTTTCGGATCCCGTCGCTTGCCCCCGATGTTGCCTACTCCGGTGTCTACGACGTTAGCTGTCACACGAGGGGGATTCACGAAGTAGGACCCGCCGTCGTCTCGAAGACCGATCCGTTCGGATTCATCAAGGTTGGGGGACCGGTCGGAGCGGTCGATCGACTGATCGTGTACCCGAGAACAGAACACCTCACGGGACTCCCCCAACTTCGTGGCGCCGACTCGTCCCTCCAGGCGGTTCGAACCGAATCGGTGCGCCGGGGTGGTGAGGACTTCTACAGCTTGCGCGAGTACCAGACAGGTGACGATCTCCGCCGGGTCCACTGGCCTTCGACTGCTCGCCGGGACGAGTTGATGATCCGGCAATTCGAGGCGCCGTGGGAACCCCGAGCACTCGTCGTGGTCGACCCCAGAGCGCAGTCGTATGACAGCCCTGAAGCATTCGAAACGGCGATCCGCGGGGCGGCCTCGGCCGTCCATCACTTCTTTCGGGCGAGTCTTGGAGCGAACCTCTGGGCAGGCGGTGATCTCACCGGCCTCGAGGAAAACCCCTATCAGGCGGCGATGCGAGCACTCGCGGTGCTCCAGCCGCTCCGTAGCTTCGACTTCGGCGCAGCTGCCGGTCGTCTGCGAGTCAAGGGACTTGGGGGGACACTCGTGATCGTGACGGGAAGTCCCGACGCACAAGTTGGTTCGGTGATACAGCATCTGACCCACCATGCCGGTGCGGTCGTGCTGCTCACCGTTGGGTTCAGACCGGTTTCTTCCGGACTCGGTCACGGCGGGGCGACACTGGTATCGGTCCGCCCGGGAGAGGAATGGGCAGAAGCGTGGATGAGGGCTATGCAATGGACAACCGCTGGAGTTGGCTAGCCGGCTTCGCCGGACTGGTACTCGCGCTGCTCCGACTCGGGCGGCTCCTGAGGCCCACGGTCGAAGGCGCCCCCTGGGAGGTAGCGATCATCGCGGGGGCGATCATGGGAGCGATCATCACGTGGGCGATGCGAAGCCGCTGGTCGATGATCACCGCCAACCTGATCGCGCTGCTCGTCGTGACGCTCAGAATCGTCGTCCCGAACACTCTGCTGGCCGGCGTGGTCCCGACCGCACGCTCACTCGAGGCGTTCCAATCCGAGATCGGCTTGGGTATCGACATCATCCGGTTCGGCATCGCGCCGGTCTCCCCGGTCGCCGGTCTTGTCATCATCCTGACGGCCGTCTTCTGGGTTCTGGCTGCGCTTGCTGCGTGGGGTATTCGCACCCATCACCCGGTCATCGCACTCCTACCGCCGCTCCTCTTCTACCTCCAACTCGCCGTCATCGATCAGAACGAGGCAGAGACGCCCTGGACGGTGGCGTTCTTGATCGTGATCGCGCTCGTGCTCGCCGCGATTGCCCGCGACAGACAACTCGACTCGACAATTCGGATGCGCTCCTCTCGGACAACTCGATCCCCGCTGGCCTACCCCGCGCTCTTCATGGCCTCATCGATCCTCCTCGCATTCGGCGGCGTCCACATCGTCACCAACGTGATCCCGAAGAGTGGCCTCGTAGACTGGCGCAGCCACACCGGCATCGGAGGTGGTGTGCTTGTCGGAGTCTCGTACAACCTGTTCACGAGCATCCGCCAAAACCTGTTGAAACCCACCGACACCACCGTGTTCACAGCCAAAGTGGACGGCAACGTGGACCCGTCGGACCTCTACTGGGAACTCATCACTCTGGAAGAATTCGACGGTCAGAACTGGATACCGAGATCGAGAGAAGTCAAGAAGCCTGACGCAGACACCTGGGAGGACCCGGAGATCGCGTTTTTCGGGCCGACGACCCCCGTATCGGCATCCATCCGGATCGCTGCCCTCCATCAAAACTTCCTCCCCGTGCTCTACTCCCCGACCTGGCTCGGATCGGATCTCGCGATCTTCAACGACAGCTACGGGGTACGTACGGACGGTGCCATTCCCATAACCATTCGCTCTTTCGAGGGCCTCACCTATCAGGAATCGGCGTTGGTACCGACCCCTGATGTCAACGTACTTGCGAGCGCCGGCGGAACACTCACCCCCATCTTCCAGGAGGCGGCCGACGAGAGGGTCTTCGATGGCCATGCAGTGCCGACCCCGGCGATCAATCACCCCGCGTCGTTGTCGGACGATCTCGAGCTTCCCAAGTTGGATCCGATCATCCGAACAAAGGCCCTGGAACTGACAGCCGATGGTTCGAGCGCATTCGAGAAGGCGCTGCTGCTCGAAGCGTGGTTCCGCGACCCGACCAACTTCACCTACTCGCTCGACATCGATCCTGGCCACAGCTCGACCGATCTCGCGGACTGGATGTTCGCGACCGACAGCCCCTCCTACCGGACCGGGTACTGCGAGCAATTTGCCACCGCAATGGCAGTAATGGCGAGAACCATCGGGATCCCGTCGCGAGTCGTGACCGGCTGGGGACCCGGCCAGGTTCAAGCCGATGGAACGATCGTCGTGCGGGATCGGAACGCCCACGCTTGGGTCGAGTTGTGGATGAACAACCAGGGGTGGGTCAGGTTCGACCCGACACCAGGAGGCGGCGGAGCCGGTGGATCCAGTGTGGGCCTCGTCGGATTCGATGCCCGCGAGTACATTCCGCCGCCCCCCGAGACGACCGACACCACGGAGCCGACCGGCGGTGCCTCCACCAATCCCGATTTCAACCCAGACTTCGGGGATCGGACGGATGTTCCGATCGGATCAGGTGGCGACTTGCCTGCGGTGGGAGGCCCCTTCTTCACGCCCGCCCGCATCGTGATCCTCGCACTCCTCCTGATCCTGTTCTCTCCGTATCTCGTCAAGACCGCCAGACGACGTCGACGCCTCGCGCTCCTCAAACAGGGGAACATCTCGGCCGCCTGGGAGGAGTTGATCGATCGGCTCGACGATCTGAAGAAGGCTCCATCACCCGCGTTCACACCGATCGAGGTAGCAGACTCGGTTCACCGATCGATGGTTCCGCTCGCAGTGGGTGTCACCCAGGAACGGTTCGGACGATCCGACCGTCTCGACGGAGAGGTCGTCGCCAACGCGACTCGATCGTTCATCGAAACGGAGTCCTACCTCAAGACCATCCATCCGGTTGGAAACCGCCTGCGGGCCCAGATGGGGTTGCGGTCCCTGATCCGTCGATAGAGGTTCAGGACCCGGTGGCTTCCTCCACCACGCCTTCCTCACTGCGTCTGATCATCTCGAGGAAACGCTCACGATCGAGTTCGAACTTCGTGACATCCTCTTCGACCTCCCTCGTGATCGAGTCGATTGCCACGAAGAAGGCAAGCTGTCCACCGCGGAGCGCGTCCAGAAGCTGGCTCTCATCCTCTGCGATGGAAAAGATGCTCTGACCGTCTGTCACGAGCTTGACCTCGGCGAGATGAGTTTCCATCCCCCCGTTCCGACGTAGGTAGTCCCATGCCCTACGGACGCGCTGCACCGACATTCCGTTGTCGAGAAGACTCCTGATGACCCTCAGCGCCACGAGATCTCTGAACGAGTACAGACGCCGAACACCCGGGCGGCCTCCCGTGGTTTGGATGGAGGGCTCAAGGAGGGAAACGCGATCCCAATACCGCAACTGGTGGGGTGTGCAACCAGTCAGGTTGCATGCTTGTTGGGCCGTGAATCCATCCACGAAGCTGCTCTCCCGATGTAATGGCGGCTGTCGCAGCCGCCGCCTCAACCACTCCGGCCCACTCGCCGGGGGCTTCACTCTAGCGTGCAGAGAAGGTCACTGCCGATTCGATCCACCATCGCGAAAACGGCCTATCCAATCAGCGTTTCCAGAAGGTCCGGTGGCTCGTCGAGCACGAAGGAACGCGCTTCCCGCGAGCACCGCGATGATGAATCCACCAAGCGCCAGCCACGGGCTGAACGCGAACGTTCCCAGCGTTATGGCGATGCCGATGGCGAACGCGACGGCTGCGATGACGCCCCGGCGGGATGCGACCCGGTTCAGACGACCAACCTTGCGCGCCAGCGAGGGATCCTGTGCGTACAGGCCCTGCTCGATCTCCCGGAGGATCCGTTGTTCGCGTTCGTCGAGTGGCATGATCTCCTCATCATGATACCCGCCCCGGCAGGATGACTCAGGCGGACGATGGGGGGAACGGGTCGGAGGTCACAGAGGGGGTCCACCGCTCCGTTTCACTCCACCCCGGGACGAACGAAATCGTCTCCGCGTGTGAAGGACGCCCAAGGAGGAAGTCCTCGAGGGCAAGCCCGAGGAGTGCGAGGCGGGCAGCCTGGATCGGGTCCATGTGCGAAACGATCACAACGTCTCCACCGGCGTGCTCCGAGACTCGCTCCACTCCGCTCCGCATCCGATCGCCCATCTCGGCGAGCGATTCCGGGGCGAAGGGAAGATCCCATGGCGTTGAGAGGTACGCCTCCTTCTCCGCGGAAGGGATGTCCTCCCAACGTTCACCCGCCCACCGGTCGGCAAGCCGCCACTCGGCAAAGATCTGGTCGGTCCTCACTTCGACTTCGTGGTGGGCGGCGATCTCGGCAGCCGTCTGCACGGTTCGTTCCAGTGGCGACGACCAGACGGCGACGATCGGCCGTGGAGCGAGATGAACCCCCGCCTCCCGCGCCTGAGCAACGCCCTTGTCGGTGAGAGGAAAGCCCGGCAGGCCGGCATAGACCACCCCGTGCGGGTTGCGGACCTCGCCGTGTCTCACCAGGTACACGATCACGATCGAGCCGTCAGTCGTAGCGCCCGAAGACCAGCACAGCGTTGTGTCCGCCGAAACCGAACGAGTTGCTCATCGCAACACGGAAGTCTCGCTCCCTCGCTTCGTTCGGCACGTAGTCGAGGTCACACTCGGGATCGGGATGGACATAGTTGATGGTCGGCGGAATGACGCCGCGTCGCATCGCGAGAATCGATGCAATCGACTCGATGGCACCGGCACCACCCAGAAGGTGCCCCGTCATGGACTTCGTGGACGAGATCGCAACGGTACCTGCATGATCACCGAAAACCGTCTTGATCGCGCTGGTCTCGGTGACATCATTCGCAGGTGTGGAGGTGCCATGTGCGTTGATGTACCCGACCTGCGATGCCTCCATTCGCGCGTCGTCGAGCGCGGCCCGCATCGCTCGTGCTGCCCCGTCGCCACCGGGACGTGGCAACGTGATGTGGTACGCGTCGGACGACATGCCGTATCCGAGGAGCTCTGCGTAGATCTTGGCCCCTCTTGCCTTCGCGTGTTCGAGTTCCTCAAGGACCAGCGATCCTCCCCCCTCTGCCATGACGAACCCGTCCCTCGTGGCGTCGAATGGACGGCACGCACCCTCCGGGTCATCGTTGCGAGTACTCACTGCACGGGCTTGGGCGAACGAGGCGATACCGAACTCACAGATCGGAGCTTCCGAACCACCGGCGACCATCACATCCGCTGCACCGCGCCTGATGATCTCGGCGGCGTCGCCGATGGCGTTGGCAGAGGCAGCGCAGGCGGTCACCGTGCACGTGACGGGTCCAAGCAGACCGAATCCGATCGACACATCGCCCGCCGCCATGTTCGCGATGAGACGAGTTACCTGGTACGGCGAGACCCGATCGGCACCCCGCGTGCGCATGGTATCCATCCCCTCCTGCATCGATGACAGACCCCCGATACCGGAACCGACCACAGCACCCGCCCTCACTCCCTCGTTCGGGTCATCCACGTAGTCGATACCTGCGTCGAGCATCGCCCCCACCGTTGCCGCATAGAAGAACTGGTCGAAGCGGTCCATGCGGCGCGCCGTTCTCCGATCCATGAACTCCTCGGGATCGAAATCCTTTACCTCACCGGCGAACCGCACAGGCAGCTCAGATGCATCGAACTGGGTGATGGGCGCGATGCCGGAGCGACCGGCAACCAACGAGTTCCAGTACTCGTCGACCGTGCTGCCGATCGGGCTGATCACCCCGAGTCCGGTGACGACGACTCGACGGCGATCCATCGAGGTCAGGCTCCCAGTTTGGCGGCCACTACATCGACGGCCTGGCCGACCGTACCGATGCTCTCGGCCTCCTCGTCCGGGATCGTTACCCCGAACTCATCCTCGATCGCCATCAGAAGCTCAACCACTCCAAGCGAATCGACCTCGAGATCCGTCTCGAACTTCGCGTCCGTTGTGATCTTCGACTCGTCGAGACCCAACTCCGTGACAAGGAGATTGGTGAGTCTGCTCTCGATTTCTGCCCGATCCATAGTTCCTCCCTAGAGGGCCAATCCTCCGTCTACCACGAGCACATGTCCCGAGATGTACGAAGCTTCTTCCGATGCAAGATAGCCGACCGCGCTCGCGACTTCGGTCGGAGTTCCGAATCTCCTCAGCGCGACCGAAGCCGCACCGGCCGCCTTGGTCTCGTCTGAAAGTCCGTCCGTCATGTCCGTGTCCACGAACCCGGGAGCGACGACATTCACCGTGATCCCGCGCGAGCCAACTTCCTTGGCAACGGACTTCGTGAACCCGATCACTCCGGCCTTCGTCGCCGCGTAGTTGGACTGACCGGCATTCCCGGCGATGCCGGCGACCGAACCCACCGTGATGATCCTGCCCCACTTCGCCCGTAACATCGATCGCAGTGCCCGCTTGGTACAGAGAAACACGGATGTGAGGTTGGTCGCGATCACTTCGTCCCACACGTCGATTCCCATCCTCGGCAGCAGCATGTCTCGGCGTACTCCCGCGTTGTTCACCAGAATCTCCACAGGTCCAAGCTGATCGGCGACGGCCGCAAACATCGATTCGACTGCCTTGGGATCGCCCACATCGGCGGGCACGGGAATCGCCCTGCCACCTCTGGCCTCCACCTCGGCAACGACCTCGAGAGCCGCCTCCTCGCCACGGTGGTAGTTGACGGCGATCGCGTTGCCCTGACCGGCGAGTATGAGTGCGACGGCACGTCCGATGCCCCGAGAGCCTCCGGTGACCAACGCGACCCGTCCCACGATCAAGCGCCCTTCCCGAAGAACTGCACGTTGCTCTTCATGAGGTCGAACACATCGCCTTCGAACGGCGGGAGCTCGGCATCGGATGTCGCCAGAGGGGTCACTCGACTACCCCATCGGACAACGGCCGCAGCCCAGGTCAGCCCGGCACCGAAGGCGGCGAACACGATGTTGTCTCCTGGATGGACTTGTCCCTCCTCGATCGCTTCGGTGAGTGCCATGGGTATTGTCGCAGCCGAGGTGTTCCCATAGCGGGCGATGTTGACGAATACCTGCCGAGAGTCGAGCTTGAGCCGTCTGGCGGTTGCGTCGATGATGCGGAGATTCGCCTGGTGCGGGATGAGCAGGTCCACGTCATCGAGTTCGAGCCCTGCAGCTTCCACCACCTCGGTTGCGGCTGCGCCCATGGCTTTCACGGCCCGCTTGAAGACCTCCGGACCGTCCATCAGAACCGCATACTGCGAGCGATCCTGGCCCTGGTACCGGTCTCCGGACGTGCCAACACCCGGGACCCACAGCAGGGATGCAGCCTCGCCATCCGATCCAATGGTTGCCGCCAAGAGCCCCTCGTCGGCAACGGTCGATTCCAGGACAACGGCTCCGGCCCCATCACCGAACAGCACGGCGGTGTTCCGGTTGGTGAAGTCGATGTAGTGCGACAACTTCTCAGAAGCGACCAGCAGCACCCTTTTGTGCATGCCCGATTGAATCATCTGTCCACCGACATGCAGCCCGTAGATCCACCCCGAGCATGCGGCGTTCATGTCGAACGCGGCCGCGTTGACTGCTCCGAGCTTCGCCTGGAGCAGCGTGGCCGGGCTGGGGATCACCGTGTCCCCGGTACACGTCGTCATGATGATGAGGTCGATGTCCGAGGGCTCGAGACCAGCTGAGGCGATGGCCCTTCGCGACGCGACCTCCGCCATGTCGGACGTCGAGACGTGAGAAATCCGCCGCTCCTTGATTCCGGTGCGCGTCGTGATCCACTCGTCGGACGTGTTGGTCAGCTTCTCCAGGTCTGCATTGGACAGAATCGTCGGTGGCGTGCACCTGCCCCATCCCGTGATCGTCGCGTTCGCCATCATCCCTCGTTCAGTCGTCGTGCGGCGGCTTCCCATGAGTCCGGATCGGATGCCACCAACACGGTGGCATCCGTCACCGTTCGTCTCGCCATCCCTGCGGTCACATCGCCGGGTCCAACGTGCACGAAAACGTCCACGTCCATGGCGGCGATCGACTCGGCGAATCTCACCGGTTCAACGACCTGACGGCCGAGGAGGTCCGCAACCTGCTCCTCAGAGTAGGGGCGTGCCGTCACATTTGCGTACACCGGGAATGAGAAGGGTCCGATCTCTGCCGAACGGACAGCATCCTCCACGGCCGCCGCAGCACCTGCCATGAACGGCGAGTGGAACGCGCCGGCGACGTTGAGGGGTATCACACGCCGTACCCCAAGCGCTTTCCCGTTCTCCAGAGCCCACTCGATGTCTTTGATGCCCCCTGCCACGACGATCTGTCCGGGCGCGTTGATGTTGGCTACCCACAAGCGCCCACCTTCGGAGCGTCTACGCTCGCACACCGAATCGGCACCAGCCCGGTCAAGGCCGATGAGCGCCGCCATCCCCGATGGTTCTTCCTCCGCCGCTCGAGCCATTGCCTCCCCCCGCAGTGAAACGAGCCGCAGAGCCGTCTGGTAGTCGAACGCACCCGCAGCGGTCAGTGCCGTGTACTCGCCAAGTGAGTGCCCTGCTGCCGCCGCCGGTGCATGTTCCAGCAGGCGAGAGAACTCGGCCCACGTTGCATACGCGAGAGCGAAGAGTGCTGGCTGAGCCCTATCAGTGCGAGTGAGTGCTTCGTCGGGTCCGTTGAGGCAGGCCTCGCGGAGCGACCAGCCAAGTACCTCGTCGGCTGCGTCACCGAGAAGATCCGGCCGCGCCTCGAACAGTTCGGCACCCATGCCGACGAACTGACTGCCTTGACCCGGGAACAGAATGGAGAAACGCATGGCGGATATGACCCTACGAGCACTCGGCCGGTTACGTGAGCCGATCCACGACATCGAGGACCTTGTCGACATCACGATCATCGACGTCCTGATGGAGAGCAAAGCGGAGGACACCAGGCGACATGTCCCCCACCAGCACATCTTCACGTGCCAAGGACGCGACGAACTCGTCGGCAGCGAAAGAGAACGCGTTCGTGTGGACGAGAACCATGTTGGTTTGTACCTGAGCAGGTTCGACCGATGCCGGGAACCTCGCCATCAGTCCCTCGGCGAGTCTTTGCGCCAGCTCGTGATCATCTCGCAGGTGATCACGATCGTGCAGGGCGACGCGCGCGGCCGCCGCCAAGACTCCCACTTGTCGCATTCCGCCTCCGAGGCGCTTCCTACGGAATCGAGCTTCCGCTATCACTTCTGATCGTCCACAGAGCACGGACCCGATCGGTGCGCCGAGCCCCTTCGAAAAACAGAACATGACAGTGTCGGCCTCATCCGAGATGCGTTTGGCCGAGACCCCAAGAGCGATCTCTGCGTTGAAGATGCGAGCTCCATCGAGATGGATCGGGATGGAGTTCCGCCTCGCGGCGGCTGACCCTGCCGCCATGGCCTCGAGGGAGACAACCGTGCCTCCGGTGGCCGTCAGCGGGTTCTCCCACACGAGCAAACCGACCCGCGGTAGGTGGTAGCCGGCACCTTCAACGGCAGCCTCCACGTCTTCGGGTCGAATAGAGCCGTCGCTCGACTCGACGGTGCGGAACTGGACGCCGGAGATCGCGGCAGCCGCACCGACCTCGTACTGGCGAACGTGTGCGGTGGCAACGCACAGCGCCTCGTCGCCTGGCCGTACGAGCGTGTTCAAAGCAAGCTGGTTGGCCATGCTCCCTGTCGGCGTGAACACGGCTGCTTCCTTGCCGATGACTTCTGCCGCTTCTCTCTCGAGTGCATTGACCGTGGGGTCCTCGCCGTACACATCATCGCCGACTTCGGCTTGCGCCATGGCCGTGCGCATCGCCGGAGTGGGTCGAGTGACGGTGTCGGAACGGAAGTCCGCAATGCCGTTGGAAAATGCCATGTCGATCCTCCGGAGCCACAGTACCCGGTAGACATGGGATCCGCGTCGCCGACTAACCTGCCCGGGCTGTGATGAACGTGCACATACCTGTCTTGGCCACGGCCGAACTCCCCATCCCCTCCTCATTTCCCCGT
This sequence comes from uncultured Acidimicrobiia bacterium, assembly GCA_964633745.1. Classification (GTDB taxonomy): domain Bacteria; phylum Actinomycetota; class Acidimicrobiia; order Spongiisociales; family UBA4744; genus CAYLHS01. The sequence continues at coordinate 15,495 of CAZWHZ010000001.1, read as the reverse complement.
CTCTACGATCTCGCCTACAACCTCTGGTGGACCTGGGCGGGTGGAAGCCGACTGTGGCGCATGATCGATGCCGACGTTTGGGTGCGCTACCACAACCCGATCGAGTTGCTGTCCGCGGTAGATCGGTCGACGTGGCGCAACCTCGAGGACAGCAGCAACTTCCAGGATGTCTACGGCGAAACCGTCGCCCGATTCGATGCATACATGAAGGCAAAGGGCACCTGGTGGGCGTCGAACGCGGATGAGCACGTCGGTCCAATTGCCTACCTCTGCGCAGAGTACGGCGTCGAGAACCTCCTTCCGACCTACTCAGGCGGGCTCGGTGTGCTCGCCGGCGATCATGCGAAGTCGGCCTCCGATCTCGGCCTTCCGTTCGTCGCGACGGGCCTCCTCTACCGGCGTGGCTACTTCCGGCAGGATGTCGACGCAGTCGGCGACCAGCAGCACACCTACCCGGTGGTGGACCCTCTTCGTCTCCCCATCCAGCAGGTAGCCGGCCCGACAGGTGGACAACTCAGAGTGGACATCGAGATGCCCGGCAGGTCGGTTCGGGTCGGGGTATGGAAGGTGCAGGTCGGGCGTGTGCCGATCCTGTTGATGGATACCGACCTTCCGGAAAACGACGACTCGGATCGCCCGATCACGCACACGCTGTACATCCGCGGACGCGAGATGCGATTCGTGCAGGAGTACGTGCTGGGTGTTGGTTCGGTTCGGGTGCTCGACGCGCTCTCGATCAAGCCGACCGCATGGCACGTGAATGAGGGGCACGCGGCTTTGAGTCTCCTCGAACGAACCTCTCGTCTGGTCGGGGATGGCCTGACCACAGAACAAGCCATGCAGCAGATCAAGTCCACAACTTCCTTCACCCTGCACACACCGGTCCCCGCCGGCAATGAGGTGTTCGAGTTCCCCCTGGTGGAGAAGTACCTCAGCGCCATGCCCGCTCGAATGTCCATCGACCTGGGTCAACTCGCCTCCCTTGGAGCGGCACACGAGGGAGACGAGTATCACTTCAATCTCTCGGCACTCGCCATTCGGATGGCCGGATACGTCAATGGTGTCAGTGTTCGCCACGGTGAGATCGTCGGCCGGGATTGGGCGCACCTGCTCTCCGGTCCGGCCGCCGCCATCACCAACGGAGTGCATCCCCCAACGTGGCTCAGCCGAGCCCATCAGCGGGCACTCTCAGAAGTGTATGGGCGCAAGTGGCGGGACGAACTGATCGACGATCCGGAACTGACACGACGACTCGACGAGCTGTCGGATGAGCGACTGTGGGAGATCCATACACGCGAGAAGCAGATCCTCTCCCGATTCGCACGGGGCCGCATCCTCCGGCAGCGAGCCCGCCACGGCTCGTCGCCAGACGAATTGCGTGCCATCTCTAGCATCCTTTCACCCAATTGGCTCACGATCGGCTTCGCTCGCCGCTTTGCCACCTACAAGCGGGCGCTGCTCATGTTTCACAATCTGCCATGGCTTCAGGCGATCCTCACAAACCCGGACAGACCGGTCCAGATTCTCATCGCCGGAAAAGCCCATCCTGCCGACCAGAATGGTCAGGGTCTCATTCGAAGAATCGTCGAGCTATCGAGAACCCCGGAGCTGAGCGGGCATGTGCACTTCCTGGAGAACTACGACATGCGCATCGCTCGCTACCTCGTCCAGGGGGTTGATGTCTGGCTGAACAACCCTCGGCCGCCGCTCGAGGCCTCAGGTACGTCCGGCATGAAAGTGGCAATGAACGGCGGTCTGAACCTGTCCATCCTCGACGGATGGTGGCTCGAGGGACACAACGGTCGCAACGGCTGGGCGTTCGGCCTCGAATGGGGCAATGGCGACCACGACGCGCAGGACAACGAAGACGCCATCGCGCTCTACCGGACACTCCAAGACCAGGTCGTGCCCACCTTCTACGACAGGGACGAGGATGGCATCCCACATCGCTGGGTCGGCATGATGCGCGAAGCCATGCGGTCCACGCTCGTCGACTTCTCCTCGGACCGGATGGTCAAGCAGTACGCCCAGAACGCGTACATCCCGCTGAGTCAGTCGTAGAGGCTCGCCGGGCGAGCCTCAGGCTTCTTCCAGAAACCTTCGGATGCCGCGCACGGCCTGCCGGATCCTGTGGTCGTTCTCGACGAGCGCGAACCGCACGAATCCCTCTCCATGCGGCCCGAATCCGACACCTGGGCTGACCGCCACTTTCGCCTCCTCGAGAAGTCGAAAGGCGAACTTGAGCGAGCCCATCTGCTCGAAACCCTCCGGCAGTGGCGCCCACGCGAACATGGTTCCCTTCGGTCTCGGGATCCCCCATCCCGCCCTCGCAAGACCGTCGACCAGCGTGTCGCGCCGGACCTTGTAGATGTCCCTGACCTCTTCGACGTAGGCGTCGCCTTCATTCAGCGCGACAATCGACGCAATCTGAATCGGCTGGAAGGTGCCGTAGTCGAGGTATGACTTCAGCTTCGCGAGGGCGGCGATCATCTCCCTGTTGCCCACTGCGAAGCCAACCCGCCACCCTGCCATCGAGTGGCCTTTGGTCATCGTGTAGAGCTCGACGCCCACATCCTTGCCCCCAGGCACCTCGAGAAGACTCGGCGGCACGTAGCCGTCGAAGGAGATATCGGCGTACGCGAAGTCGTGAACGAGCATCACCTCGTTCTCCTGAGCGAACGCGACGAGGCGCTCGAAGAAATCCAGGTCGACGCACGCTGTGGTGGGGTTGTGGGGAAACGAGGTGAGGATCACACGGGGTCGGGGCCAGGAGTCGGAGAAGACCGTACGGAGCCTGTTGAAGAAGTCTTCTCCGAGGCTCAGCGGCACCCGGCGCACCTCGGCACCAGCGAGCACTGCAGCATAGATGTGGATCGGGTAGCTGGGCTCCGGGACCAGGGCGACATCGCCTGGCCGAACGAGTGCCCACATCAGGTGGGCAAGACCCTCCTTCGCACCGATGGTCGTGATGACCTCGGACTCGGGGTCGACTTCGACGCCAAAGCGGCGACGGTACCGGTCGGCAACCGCCTTGCGGAGGTTCGGAATCCCCTTCGAAGCCGAGTAGCGGTGGTTCTTGGGATTCCTGGCAGCTTCGATCAACTTCTCGACTGCAATCGGCGGAGACGGAATGTCCGGGTTCCCGAAGCCGAGATCTATCACGTCCTCGCCCGCACGCCGAGCTTCGCGCTTGGCCGCATCGACCTCCGCGAAGACATATGGGGGCAGATCCTCGATTCGGCGGAACTTCACTGTCACCTCCGTTTCCGGCAGGCTACCTGTCAGCCGCCGCTCAGCCGCGGCATCACCTTGTCGATGAACAGTTCCCAGGTCCCTCCGACCAACGACAGCACGAAGTCATCGACTCCGGCACCCCGAAGTTCCTCGAGCTGTCTCGGGAGCGTTTCGACGGTCGCCGAAAGCGCAGGCCCTCGCCGTCGAGCCATGGCCCCGGCGAGTTCGGCTTCGTCGCGAGCCAGCAGCACCTGCCCACCCCAGCTGATGCGCGACGCAGTCGGACTCGAACGCCGCTCGCGGAGCCACTCTGCGGACACATTCCATACATTCCAGCCGTCGGCGCTCTCCGCGGCAGTCTGTTGGATCGCGGGCGAAGTACCTCCGATCCACACAGGCACCCGGGTCCTGATGAGCCGGGCCGTCGCCTCGAGCGCATGAACCCGTTCGCGCATGCCGGGAAACGGCATCCCGTATGCATCGAACTCGCGACGGGACATCGAGTCGCCGGTCCCAAGTCCGCACACGACACGCCCTCCGCTCAATCGTGATGCCGTCAGCACAGCGGATGCCGTGTGTTCGGGTGATCGCAGCGATGTTCTGAGCACGAGGGTTCCCACTGTGACTCGATGGGTCGCAGCGACCACCGCGCCGAGCGCCACGGTCGATTCGACGATCGGTCGATCAGGACCGTCGAGCGGGAACAGGTGGTCGAAGAGGAACACTCCGTCGAAGCCGAGTGCTTCCGCCCGACGGGCGCCTCGAACGAGGCGCCCGGGATCGTCGACGAACTGAGGAAGCGTGACCGAGATCGTCACGCAATCCGCCGCACCAACCACGACAATCTGGCCGGCACCAGGCCGGCGGCGATGTCGACCACATGTTCAACGATCTCGAGGATGTCCTGAGGGCCATCCCAGAGCTCGAGCACTACGTCATGTCCCGCGGATCGGATCAGTCGGTGGAGGGCAAGAACAACGACGAGGACATCGTCCGTCTCACCTATCACCGGAATGAAGTCCGGAATGAGGTCGACAGGGGACAGGACATACCCGACAGACAGCAGCGCAAACGCCTTGGCCCTCGTGGGGACCCGGGGATCGCGGATCAGCCGTCCGATGAGCTTGACCATCCGAGGCAGCGCGAACACCGCCTCTTTGAGCCAGCGCCGCGTGTCACCGTTTCTCCCGGGCCCGATGATCTCGTCGGGAGCGAGTACGTCAGACATGCGCTCTCCTCAATGCTGCAATGCCGGCACCCACAAGCGCTGCGTCCTCTCCGAAGGAAGCTGCCACGATCGGCGTCGGTGTTCGCACATCGTACCCCTCGAGCGAGGCTGCGATCGCCCTTTGGGTCGGGCGGAGCAATACATCCCCAAGTCGGGAGACCCCTCCGCCAACCACGATGATGTCGGGATCCAGTATGGCGATCAGCGTCGACAGGCCGACGCCTAGCCAATCGCCAACCTCCGCAACGAGCGCCCGGGCCTGCTCGTCTCCCTCGAGAGCGGCGGAGGTCAGGTGGCGACCACCCGGGGTCTCACCGGCAGCGAGTTCGGCGATCCGTCCCGTCGGATGCTCGGCGGCCGCGTCGCGGGCCATCTGGTCCAGTCTCCGACCGGATGCGAACGTCTCCCAACACCCCTGCTGTCCACAGGTACACAGCGGACCTCCGACGTCCACCACCATGTGACCGATCTCGCCGGCGAAACCCCGACCCCGATAGATCTCGCCGTCGATGACGAGCCCTCCACCTATCCCCGTTCCGAGCGTCACCATCATGACGACGCGGTGCCCTCTCCCCGCACCAAGTCGCGCCTCGGCGAAGCCGGCGAGATTGGCGTCGTTGTCGACGACCGTGGGAAGCCCGAACTCCTCTTGGAGCAGGGAGAGGTACGCCACGTGCTCGCCGCTGACGTTCGGTCCCCACTCCAGGACACCCGAGTCGGTCACGAGTCCGGCGACGCCCACCCCTATGGCGATGACCCTCGAACCGAGAAGCGTTCGTACCACTTCGGAAGGGCCCCGCACCATCTCGTCCTGCGTTCTCGGACGGGGACGCTCCACCTTGCCATCGACCGCTCCGGACGGCGAGACGACGCCTCCCGAGAGCTTCGTCCCCCCAAGATCGATCCCGATGGCGTCCACCGTCACCATCCTACCGATCTCAGATCCGGCTTTTGTGGGTAGAATAAAACCTGATTACACTGTTGTTAGATTTAGTGAGCAAGAGAGGAGTGTATCTATGCGAGCCCATCTACTCCGCTACGACCCGTTCAGCGTCGTTCGGGACTTCGATCGATTCTTCGAGCAGGCGGCGGACCGCCCCTGGATTCCCCGGGTGGACGTGCTGGACGGCGACGGCTCCCTGATCGTCAGGGTCGAGGTGCCCGGTTTGCGATCCGAAGACATCAATGTCACGGTCGAGAACTCCGAGCTGGTCATCTCCGGATCCCGTTCCTTCGGGACGACCGAGGAGGACAAGGGGTACCACCGCAGGGAGATCGCCTATGGAAGCTTCCAACGGTCCGTGTACCTGCCGGACGAGTTCGACGCCGACAAGATCACGGCCCAATACCGGGACGGGATCCTCGAGATCGCCATCCCAAGGCGTCCGGAGGTACTTCCCAAAAAGGTGAAGGTAGAAATCGGCGAGTAGCCGGACATCACCGAGCGGCCCGGGCCACCGGGCCGCTCATCTCTCCACGAACTCGATCGCGAGCACGCCGGAGGAGAGTCGAGCTTCGCCGATTTCGCGCCGCTGGAGCGAGTCGGGAAGTACGAATGAGCGCCGGTACGGGCCGACAGTGACGTACACCTCATGACCATCGCGCATGACGTCGATGTCCCCACTCGCCGCAAATGGCAGCGACAACTCGAGCCGGACGGCTCCCTCTCGCTCGACGACCCTGAAAGGCCGTTCACCGGAGTACGACCGCACGGGGTCCGTGTCGCCATACAGCTCCTGACCGAGGGCTCGCAGGCGCTGCTCCCCCACCATCTCGTCGTCGAACAGACGCAGCCGGAGTACCGGCACATCCGCGAATGAGTCGTCGATCGTCCTGAGATGCTCGGCCTGGATCTCTCTCCATCGATCGAAATACGGATCTCCGACGACGTCCGGAAGGACCCGGTTCACGACCACACCATCGACGGCGTAGCCGAAGAGGGTCAGATACGTGTACGTGCGGCGGGCCTCGTTCACGACCATCCGCTCGGGATTGACGACCAAGCGTGCCGAGGTCACATCCGTGTCGAGGAGCAACGTTCTCGCTCGCTCGATGCTCGTGAACACGTTCTCAGCGGCGTCATACACTGCCTCGCCCGGCAGCGGCAGATCGGTGACCCTGCGCAACACGGGCCTGGCCGCGCGCATCAAGCGCCGCTGCGTAAGGAACATCTTGTCGAAGTACCAGGAGAGCACTTCGGGAAGCGAGAGCAGCCGAAGCGTCTCGGCCGTCGGTGCACAGTCCACGATGACCACGTCGTAGCGACCGGAGATTGCCTGCGCTCTCACTTCGATGAGCGCGAACAGCTCGTCCATGCCGGGAAACACGAGGAACTCCTCGGCCTCGATCCCTCGTACCCCACCCCAGTCGAAGATCGCCATCAACTGGTTGCGTATCTCCCCCCAGTAGGACTCGAGTCGCTTCTGCGTGTCTATCTGCTGGGCGTCGAGACCGGCCACCACCTGTCGTGGATCATCACCGAGCGGTAGATCAAACGCGTCACCGAGGCTGTGAGCCGGATCGGTGGAGATGACGAGTGACCGGTAGCCGAGATCCGTGGCGCGAAGAGCAGTCGCTGCGGACACGGTTGTTTTGCCGACGCCACCCTTGCCGGTGACGAGCACGATTCGCATCAGTCGGACCCGACTTGTCGCACCCTTTTTCGCAACCCTCGCAGCGCCGTGGACACGAGCTGCTTCTCAGCCTGTCGTCGTAGGAACCCGGGAAGCGGAAACGCGTAGTCGACTCGAAGGGCGTACACCACGTTGGTGCCACCCCCCTCCAGGTCACTCAGCTCATATGAGCCGATCATCTCCCGGATGTCGTCTCCCGGATCCGCGACCCACGACATGAGCCCGGGACGCTTGAACTCGTAGGTGAGTTCGTAGCTGATGACTTTGACCATCGCATCCACCTCGAAGCTCACCCGCGCCGGCATGCCGTCGGCGTCGCGCTCGAGGACCTCGACCGAGCGCATCGCCGTGATCCATTCGGGGTAGCGCTCCAGGTCTGCAAGCACATCGAAAATGGCCTCGGCGGATGCAGGAATCTCGATACTCTGAACGGTACCTTCGCTCACTCTCGCTCCGTGTTTGCCCCAGCGTAGCTCGTACGGTCGAGGTGCAGAACCGCCCGGCGGGTCGCGCGGAAGTACCCGACATTCATGCAAAGCGTCGTACCCACCCTCCATCGAGATGCTTGCGGCTGATGAATGTCTCCGAAGTAGTGGTAGCGAGGCTGGTGCTCCTGGAGATACTCCAACAGCACCTGGGATCCGCTCTCGAGTCTCCCCGTGATGACGTCCCTCTGAAGTGCCGGCAGGGCGGGTGGAAGGTGCGAGCACAGGACATCCACGGGTCCGAGGGCACGCAGCTTGTCTCCCAGTTCCACTTCGGACACCTCGCCGGGAACTCCGAGCGGCGTCGGTGCCCCTCCCCCGACCATGCCGATGACCATCCCCTCGAGTTCGAAGGTTGCGCCATCCACGTAGGTGACGCCTGCAGGGAGCGAGCGCTCCAAGAGAGCCGGCCAGTCGACATTTCCGAATGTGGCGTACCCGTGCGCGCCGGCGAGCGCGGAGGACAGCTCTTCGTACTGCGACTCCACGGCAGCCCTGATCCGATCACGGATCTGCTCGTTGCCCGCACCGAAGCGTTCCCTCCACACGCGCCTCGATCCGGCGTAGTCACCCTTCGCCCTGAACTTCGCCGCGGTACCCACGAACTCTCGGCCCAGCACATCAGCGAGAATGCCCTCGTTTGTGCGGTAGTCCACGAAGTTCACGAAGTCACCGAGCATGACGATGGGCTCGCCCCGTTGCGCGACCCGAGCCAGGTCGTGAAACGCCCCGTGCACGTCGGAAACGAGCAACATCAGACCTTGCCGACATACCAGGCGACTACGGCCCCTGCTACCACTGCCGCCGCGAAGGCTCCGAACGGGGGCCAGCCGGCGTACGAGGCCGACAGACCCCCCATACCGAAGGCAACCAACCCACCGACGATACGCCGGACGGCCATGCGTTCGTTGACACCATCAGGCAGGAACGTCCCTATCACCCAGACGATGAGTGCCACGAAGCCGACAACGAGTGCGATGCCGTAGACGAAGTTCATTGGCTTCCCCTCGCTGAGAAAGCGGCGGCCATGACGACGACGAGCATGACGGCCATGACAATTGTCAAGATCCGGGGATGAAGCAAGACCTCCCCGGGTTCTTGCCGCGCCCATCGGTAGGCATCTCGAGCTCCCGCAAGCCAGACACCGACGCCCATCAGCAACAGGCCGAGGCCGGCGAGCTTCGCCCCGTGCGCCATCAACACGGCCCCGAAAACAACCCCGATGATGGCAAGCGCGGCCACCGAGACGCCGAGCAGCACCTGACGTGCGAACACGTGGCCGAGGCCGGGTGCTGCCAGACCCCGAATCAACGCCTGGCGGGGATCCCTCGGTTCAGGAGAGGGCTCTCTGAACACGTCGAAGATCGTTGACCCGCAGGTCGAGCAGATGGACTCGGCAAGCGGGTTCACACGCCCACATACGGGGCACGTCCACGACTCTCGACCGATCCGAGGTGTGTCGGGCAGGGGAAGGTCCAGCCGCATCTGCGGGTCGTCTGGGTCGTCTGTAGAACCGGTGTCGAACGAGCCGGCGGTGGCGACCGGCTCATCTCCCTCTTCGAGCGGTCGATAGCACTGACCACACCACGGCGCACCCTGCGCGTTTCGCGCTCCGCAATCCGGACAGATGACGTGGGTCGACATCGAGCTCAGGGTACCTGTTCGGAGTCCTGCGTCGCAGCAAGCGCGAGGCGTAGTTCGGTTCTGACTTCTTCGTGCCGTTCGTGCGCATTCGCAGCTTGCAGAGTTCGACGACTCGCGCCGACGCGACCGAGCGCCCAGGCGGCGTGCACCCTCAGAAGGGGGTCTGCATGTCCGAGGTAGCCGGCGAGGACTCCAACCCATTGAGGATCACGATCGTTGCCGAGGGCCACGAGAGCGTTCCGGCGTAGGTAGCGAGGATCGCGTTTCGGGATGTAGAAGTGTCCGTAGCGCTCGAGGAGCGTGCGGTCTGTCGCTCGAAGGACTCCGACCAGTTCGACGACGCCTCGGCGTGAAGAGCCGGGGCGCCGCATTGCCCGACCTCCTGGCGGGCAGGCTTCGAGGCAATCGTCGCATCCATAGATCCGATCACCCATGGCGGCGCGGAACTCGCGGGGAATGGGTCCCGGGGATTGAGCAATCGCTGCGAGGCATCTGCGCGCATCCAGGATGCCTGGAGCAACCAGCGCGCCGGTGGGGCACGCCGGGAGACACGCGGTGCACGGGCCACACGAGCGAACCATCGGTGAGCTTGACTCCAACGGCGCGTCCGTCACGACCGACCCCAACAACACCCACGGGCCAAAGCCCGGCACCAGCACCATCGTGTTCTTACCCCACCACCCCACGCCGGCCCGAACCGCGGCGGCCCGGTCCACGAGCCGGTTGTCGTCTGCGAGCACCTCCGCACGCCATCCCTGCTCACTGAGAAGAGCCGAGGCTTCGCCAAGCACCACACGCATGGGCGCGTAGGCGTCCGTCACCGCGAATCGCGCGATCCTCCCCTCCCCGTCGGTTCGGATGGGATCGTCGAGGGCGTACGGGAACGCGCACACCAGAATTCGCTCGGCCCACGGGTAGCTGGAGCGGACGTCCGTTGCCCGTTCGGGGTTCGCGAAGGTGAAGCGCATGCCTCCCGAGTAGCCGAGACGAACACGGTGCGTGATGGTGTCCCTGACGTCCATGAAAGGGTGCGCACCACACACGCCGACGCCGATCGCTCCGCGGTCGAGCACCAATGCATGCAGGTCGTTCGTCAGATCGGGCACACAACCAGCGTAGACCTGTCCATCATCCGGTCGCCTCACGCCGTACGAGGCGGAGGGGCGGAAGCAACCCCACTGACGCCATGCGGCCCAGCGCTTCGGCTTCATCGACACCAATATCGACTGGACCTGCCGTTTCACGCAACAGATAGGTGACCACGCAGTCCTTGCACGCCGTCGAGTGCTGCATGGTGCATTCGTCACAACTGATCCGCATGTGTCCTCCTCTGTTCATACCGTCACCATACGAAGAGGGTGGGACAGAAAATGATCGTTCGCCAAGCGAACGATCATTGGTTGTCGGTTGTCGGTGGGGCACTCGCCCTGCAGGATGGCGCGCTCACACCACGCTCCTACCGAGGACTGAAGACTGAGAACTGATGACGGCGAGCGAAGCGAGCCTGCTACCTCTTGAACCACTCCCGGACGGCCTGGCTCCACAGACAAAGGGCGTCGGGAGATCCCTCCCTCACCTCCCGGTCCGAACTCACGACCACCACGTTGTCCTTCGCCGAGGCTGCCCGCTCCATGATCTCCTCGTCGGCGATCATGCCCTCGTCGGTGAACCTGACATCGATGCCTCCGGGGCCTGGACCGCTCTGCCCGCCTCCGGCCAATCCCGAGTCGTAGATCACAACCAGTCGAACCGGCGCGTTCGCAAGCCGCCGCAACCTGGCCAGACGGTGATTGAGGTCCTCTCGGGCCAACTGCGGTGTCCACTGATGGGCGAGGTTGTATCCGTCCACGATCATCACGAACGGTTCCGACTGCTCCAGAAGCCAGTCGACAGCGGCCGAGCCATCGGGACGCACACCTGAGGGAAGTGAGAGTCCGGCCGGCGGGCGGCCGACCTCTACATGCTCAGGAACCGCGCGAACCACAGCGGCGGCCGCCAGTTGATCGAGCATCGAAGCGAGCGCTGCCGGGTCGCGGGGTGTCCACACGTCGGGCAACGCGGGGGAGATGGTATCCGCGGCTGCACGCCTCGCCCTCAGCAGTTCCTCCTTGAGGAACGCCACCTTGTCGTCCAATTCGACGAGATCGGCGCGAGCATCCGACGACGCACGCTGCAGCTCCTTGAGCCTCGACTCGGCCGCGAGACGGCTGACCCGCTCGGCCCTGGTCGCTTCCTGGACCCTCGCGGCGATCTCCGCACTCTCGCGTCGCGCCCTGCGTTCAGCCTCCGCCTTCGCTCCGCGGATCTTCTCGACGCGCTCTTTCTCGACTCCGAGTTGATATTCGAGGTCGCGGACTCGTCTGCTCAGGCGGTCGACTTGTGAAGCGAGATCCTGCTCCGACATCCGGGTCGCCATACCGTCGAGGGTGTGCTCCCACCCGTCGGGACGGAGCAGGAACGCTGCGGATCCTGCGTCCTCCTCGCTCGCCTCGGTGATCTCCGGCCAGTTCTCCACGGCCCGCTCTCGTAGCCACCCGTAGCGATCAAGATCACGAATGAGCGCGTTGGCCAGCGGAGGCGGGAGCTTGCGTGCTGCGGACGCCGCAACGGGTCGGAGCGACGCGGGCAGCTGTTCCTCGTCGAGATCTCGCAAGACCTTGCGCGCCGCGACGATGGCGGCTCCAAGCAAGCGGGCCTCGAACGCCACCATCGTCAACCAGGCAGCTTCGGCAGCGTCCGGCTCGGCGGTTCTCCGAACTTGGGAATTGCAGGTCGCTCCTGATCGATGATCGCCATCACCTCTGCGATGGCGCGATCCATCTGGGGGTCTCTGCCCGCCGCGTGATCCTGCGGGGTGATCTCCACTTCGATGTCCGGGTCGGTGCCGTAGTTCTCGACGGCCCATCCGACATCCTCGAACCAGAAGGAGAACTCGGGTTGGGTCGTGATGGTTCCGTCGACCAGCGCATGTCGCGGAAAGATGCCGACGACACCACCCCATGTTCGTTTTCCGATCAGCGGGCCGAGCCCGAACAGCTTGAACGAGTGGCTGAAGATGTCGCCGTCCGATCCCGAGTGCTCATCCGTGAGCGCGACCATTGGCCCCATCGGGGCGTCTCCGGGGTAGGACTCGGGTTGGCCGTAGCGGGTCACGTCGTACCCGATCCTTCTCCGGGCCAGCTTCTCCAGCAGCAGTTGGGACACGTGACCGCCCCTGTTGTTGCGAACGTCGATGATCAGGCCGTCGTGCTGCACCTCGACTCCGTAGTAGCGGTGGAACTCGGAGTAGCCCCTCGCACCCATGTCGGGTATGTGCACGTACCCCACTCGACCGTTCGTTTCCTCGTGCACCCTGGCACGATTCGCTTCGACCCAGTCTCGATAGCGGAGCCCGAACTCGTTGCGAAGCGTATCCACAACGACTGTGTGCGCCTTGCGACGACCTCTTTTCACGAGCAGGCTCACGGGCCTTCCCGCCCTGTCGACGAGCGCCGCATACGGAGACGTTTCGGCGTCGACCGACCGGCCTTCGACCGCGACGATCCTGTCACCCTCCTCGATGTCGACGCCCGGAGCGGCAAGCGGCGACGACGCGTCGGCCAGCCACGAGTCGCCCCGAGGAAGGCGTGAGACCTTCCAACTGCGACCGTCGAACGTGAGGTCTGCGCCCAGGAAGCCCTGCAGCCAGTTCGGATCCGGGCGATAGTCGCCGCCCAACTCGTAGGCGTGCGACGTTCCCAGCTCACCCTGCATCTCCCACATCAGATCCGAGAACTCAGCCCTCGAACCGACACGTTCCACCAGAGGGAGGTAGCGGGAGGCGATGCCCTGCCAGTCAACCCCCGACATATCGGGGCGCCAGTACTGATCTCGCTGGAGGCGCCATGCCTCTGCGAACATCTGCCGCCACTCGTCGCCGGGCCGTACCTCCAACCGAACACGATCGAGGTTTACCCATCCCGACTCACGTCCGGGATCCTGCAACTTGGCTTCGCTCTCTTTGAACGCAGCTGGGACGACCCGTAGTTTCTTGCCCGCACGAATCGCGAGTGTCTTGCCGTCGGTCGACACGGAGAATCCGGAGATACCTTCGACGACCGTCTCGACCTTGTCCAGTGCGAAGTCGTAGGCCTCCAGCTTGCCCTTCGGTGGCTGATCGTTGTCCCGCCAGCTCGAACCCAGGCTTCCTTCGACAGGCAACGACGAGAACAGGACACGCTTGTTGGCGCCGACGACCCGCTCGTAGCGGCCTTCCGGTACGGGAAACGCGACAACGCGGTCCTCGATCCCGTCGAGGTCGATGGTGACGGGCGTCGGCTCCTTCGACTTCTGCTCGTCCTTTGCTTCGCCATTCGGCTGTCCTGGGGGCCTCGGCGCTCTCGATGTTGCGGAAAACGGTGAGGGTGCATCCGCCGACAGGGTCAACAGGTGCGGGCGCATCCCCTTGGGGAACCCGAGATCGAAGTAGAGGCTGTCGTAGACAGGGTCGTAGACACGCATCGAAATGAAGTACAAGTAGGCGCCCTGCGGATCGAACGATGGGTAGATGTCGATGAAATCGGGGCGGGTCAGCTGGCTGAGCGTTCCCGTCGCGGTGTCGTGCAGGAACAGCGACGCCGTTCTTCCGGTCGTGAACGCGGCAAACGCTACCCAACGGCCGTCGGGTGACCACGCGGCCCCGCGAATCCGTTCGAACGGGCATCGATACACCTCGGTCACTGCGCCTGAGCCGAGATCGACAACCAGCACTTGCTGGCGCTGGTTGGTGATCACCACCCGATCGACGCCCGTGGGAGCAACAACCATCGAGTCCGGCCGACCGATGTCGACCTTCACCACGGTGGCGCCGCCCTCATCGAACAGGACGAGGTCCTCGTCACCGTTCTGGTCGGTGGTGGCAACGATCCGTTCACCATCCGGCATCCAGGACGCCAGCCGGTAGCGCACCTGTGAACCTCCGCCGTGGGTAACAGGTACACCCTCCCACAAGGGCATCGACGCGACCGATCCACGAGCCGTGACCGAGACCGAGTGCCCTTCCGGGTGAAGCGCAACCTTCTCGACGTACCTTCCGGGAGCGATGAACTTGCGGTTGCGGCCACTGCGCGAACTGGGAATGATGACCTCGAGTCGTTCGACCGCGCCGGAACGGACGTTGAACACCCACAGGTCGGCACCGGCGTGGTAGACGATGCTGCGCCCGTCGGTGGACGCGAACCGGGCGTAGAAGTCCCCGTGGCTCGTGTGGCGTTGCAGGTTCCTTCCTGTCGGTGTGACCGAGTACAGGTTGCCGACTCCTTCATGGTCGGAGATGAAGTAGATGCGCCGGCCGATCCACATCGGGGACGCGAGGTTGCCTTCGAGGTCGATCAGCTTGACGAACTCTCGGTCGCCTTCACGATCGATCCACAGCGTCCCCGCCGTGCCGCCGCGATACCGCTTCCAGCGGGCAGGGTCGTACGTGTTCCTGCCCAACACGACGCCGTCACCGCCGGGTTGGAAGTCGATCGCCCGAGCGACGCCAAGATGCATCGGCTCGGAGCGTGTGCCGTCGGTCGTATGCAGCATCATGTTTGCCGTGAACGGCTGCTGGAAGTCAGACGCAACGATCACCCGCTCGCCGTCGGGTGTCCATCCGGCCACCTGGGTCAGCGACCCCATCCAGGTCACACGCCGCAGCGGGCCGCCTCGTGCGTCGACGATATATGCCTCTGGATGTCCTTCGTCGCGGGCGGTGAACGCGACCTTGGAACCGTCCGGCGACAGCCGCGGGAACGTGATCGTGCCGGGGCTCGCCGTCAGCCTTCTGGCCTCTCCTCCTTCGAGCCCGACCGTCCACAGATCGTCTTCGCTGACGAACACGACGGTGTTCCCATGAACGGTTGGATGGCGGTAGTAGCCGGACGCGCTGGCCATTGAGTCTCCTCGGTCGAACGATTCGATGCTACGCGAACCCGCGAGTCAGTTGCCCCGAACTCGATGCCGGTAGACACGAGGTCCGTCAGTCGTACCGGAGTGAGGAGGGATGAGGGGGGCACCTCGAACCTCGATCCAAGGTGCCCTCATCCTCAGCCGGAGATGAATCCGTTGGCGACGAGCCAGTCGTGGGCGACCGTCGACGCGTCTTCCTTGTCGATGTTGACCGACTTGTTCATTTGCGACAAGACACTCGTCGTGATCTTCGCACTGACCGAGTTGACCACGTCGTCGAGTTTCTGGCTGTTGACCGCCGTTCTCACGACGGGAACGATGTTGTCGGCAGGTTGCAGAT